>JAEZHZ010000043.1 GCA_023436745.1 Pseudomonadota bacterium
TGAGCCCGGAACTGGTGCCGGTGACGCGACGCGGCGCCGCCGGACGCGGTGCTGCCGGCCGGGCGCGGGGCGCGGTATTGGTCGGCTTGGCCCGGGCCGACAGCTTCAGCCGGTGCACCTTGCCGATGACGGCATTGCGGGTCACGCCCTGTCCGAGTTCGCCCGCGATCTGGCTGGCACTGAGGCCTTCCATCCATAGCTTCTTGAGGAGCTCGACGCGCTCCTCGGTCCAGCCTGCGGTTTGCGCTTCTGAAACCATCGTCAACACAGAATCCTTCCCTGCGCTGCCAAACGGCAATGGCAGCCGTAGAACGCTAGGCGTCGTATGATAGGCGGGTCCGCCACACGATATGTCGTGTTCCCCGTTGAGCAGGACACTACCGCAGCGCTGGAATCGGGATCAAGAGTCGGGCGTCGATTTCCCCGACATTCCACTGGTTAAAATCCTATTAACGATCAATGAGTCAAATCAGGCACTTGCAGGCCGCAGATTGACTTTGGAGACGAATTCGCCGTAACTCGCACGCCGAAAACGCGCTGCAAACAGGCGCGTTTTTGGTTTTTGTGGCGCTTTTGCCACGCCCGTTTTTGCCCTTGGAAGGAACACTCACCATGTCTGCGCTCTACGGCACGTATGCCCGGTCTGATCTCGCTTTTGAGCGGGGCGAGGGCGTGCGACTGTACGACCAGCAGGGTCGAGAGTACCTCGATTTCCACTCCGGCATCGCCGTCAACGCGCTCGGACATGGCGACCCGCATTTGGTCTCCACGCTGAAGTCCGCGGCCGAAAAGGTGTGGCACACCTCCAACGTCTTCACCATTCCCGAGCAGGAACGACTGGGCCAGCGGCTCGTCGACCTTACCTTTGCGGACAAGGTGTTCTTCACCAATTCCGGTGCCGAGGCGCTTGAATGCGCCATCAAGACGGCGCGGCACTACTTCTTCACCAAGGGCGAGCCGGACCGGTACGAGATCATCGCCTTCACCGGCTCCTTCCATGGACGCACCCTCGGCACCATCGCGGCCGGCGGCAATCCGAGCTATCTGGAAGGGTTCGGTCCGCCGATGCCCGGCTTCAAACACACCCGCCCCGGCGACCTCGAGGCGGTGAAGTCCCTGATCGGGCCGCAGACCTGCGCCATCCTGATCGAGCCGGTTCAGGGCGAGGGCGGGGTCACCGCCATGCCCGCCGAGTTCATGCAGGGCCTGCGCCAGCTTTGCGACGAGCACGGCCTGCTCCTCATCCTCGATGAAGTGCAGTGCGGGTTCGGCCGCACCGGCCGCTTCTTCGCCCATGAATGGTCCGGCATCACCCCGGACATCGTCGCCGTGGCCAAGGCCATCGGTGGCGGCTTCCCGCTCGGGGCGTGCCTCGCGAAGGAAGAAGTCGCCGCTTCCATGGTGCCCGGCACCCACGGCTCGACCTATGGCGGCAATCCGCTGGCCTGCGCCGTCGGCAACGCCGTGCTCGACCGCATAACCGCTCCCGGCTTCCTCGACCACGTGAACCAGATGGGCCAGCGCCTCGGCTGGCACCTGCAGCAGCTGGCGCAGAAATATCCCGACTACGTGCTCGAACTGCGCGGCAAGGGCCTGCTTGCCGGCATCAAGATCTCCCCGCCGGTGCGCGACTTCGTTGCCCGGCTGCGCGATGATCACCAGATGCTCGTGATCGGTGCCGGCGACAACGTGCTGCGGCTCATCCCGCCGCTGATCATCACCGAGGAACACATCGAGGAGGCCATGCAGAAGCTTGGCGCCGCCTTCGATGCCATCGAGGCCGAGACCGCCTCCACCGCGGCCGCGGGGTCATGATGCTGGTATTCTACCACTTTGGGCGCCGCCGACGCGGGCTGTTCCCTCCCCCGTGAGGGAGGAGAGGGGAGCCGCACGCTCTCCGCACACTCGGTTGTCATCCCGGGCGGGTATCCGCTCCGCGGGATGACACCGGAATTGTCAAAGGTTCACAGTGTCCGGTGCGGATACGGAACCAAGCGTCACAAAAGGACCCCGGCCCATGACCACGACCGGCACCCCAAGGCATTTTCTCTCCATCGATGATTTCACCTACGCCGAACTGCGCGGCATGCTCGATACCGCCGTGTCGCTGAAGGCGCGCCTCAAGGAAGGCGATCGCCCGCAGCTGCTCGCCGGCAAGGTGCTGGCGATGATCTTCGACCGCCAGTCCACCCGCACCCGCGTCAGCTTCGATGTCGGCATGCGCCAGCTGGGCGGCGAGACCATCATGCTGTCGGGCCAGGAGATGCAGCTTTCCCGCGAGGAAACGCTGGAGGATACCGCCAAGGTCATGAGCCGCTATGTCGATGCGATCATGATCCGCATCCTCTCCCATGCCGACCTGCTCGAGCTTGCCGAGGGCGCCAGCGTCCCGGTCATCAACGGCCTCACCCGCCGCGCGCATCCCTGCCAGATCATGGCTGACCTCATGACCTTCGAGGAATACCGGGGCAACATAAAGGGCGCCAAGGTCGCCTGGGTGGGCGACAGCAACAATGTGCTCCATTCCTGGGTGAACGCTGCCGAAGTCTTCGGCTGCCAGCTCACCATCGCGACCCCCGAGGAATACAGCCCCGAAAAGGACCTGATGGACGACATCCGCCGGGCCGGCGATGCCGTGCGGCTGATCGAGGACCCGCGGGAGGCCGTCGAGGGGGCCGATCTCGTCATCACCGACACCTGGGTGTCCATGGGCGACGTCGATGCAGCCGAACGGCGCCGGGTCTTGAAACCCTACCAGGTGAACCCCAATTTGATGGCGCTGGCGAACAAGGATGCCTTGTTCATGCACTGCCTGCCCGCGCATCGCGGGGACGAAGTGACCGACGAGGTAATCGACGGTCCCCAGTCGGTGGTGTGGGACGAGGCCGAAAATCGCCTTCATGCCCAAAAAGCCATTCTGTGCTGGGCCTTCGGGGTCGAAACCAACTAGTCCCCGGCGGATCGTCGCTTCGCACCGGACAAGGCGTCATCCCCGCTGCGCCGGGGGCCACTCTTCCTCACGGGAGACGGGGTTCTCGCAATCGCGGGAATGACGCAGTTGTTTGCTGCCGGCGGTGGCGCATCCTGCTCTCAGGGCTTAGCCTTCGCGGAAGAACACCATGACGGACACGACCATGACCGAGAACCTGATGAGCGCGCTTGGCCTCGACCGCCCTGAAAGCGTCGATGACACCGTGGTCCCGTTCACGCTCGAAAACCTCGACACGCGCGGCCGCAGCGTGCGCTTGGGCGCCGCGCTCGACTCCATACTGTCGCGCCACAACTATCCGGCGCCGGTTGCCCGGCTGCTCGGCGAGGCTGTGGTGCTGGCGGCGCTGATCGGCTCCTCGCTCAAGTTCGAGGGCCGCTTCATCCTCCAGACCCAGACCGATGGTCCGGTGAACCTCATCGTCGTCGACTTCGACGCGCCCGATGGCGTGCGCGGCTATGCCCGCTTCGACCATGACCTTCTGGTCAAGGCCGCCCAGGAGGGGCGCACCCGTCCCGGCGAACTGCTGGGCAAGGGCCATCTGGCCATGACCATCGACCAGGGCCCGCACACCGAGCGCTACCAGGGCATCGTCGCGCTCGACGGCAACTCGCTGGAGGAGGTGGCGCACACCTACTTCATGCAGTCCGAGCAGATACCCACCGCGGTGCGCATCGCCGTGGCCGAGTTCACCAGGAAGGGCGATCACCGTCCCCACTGGCGCGCCGGCGGCGTGCTGATCCAGCATCTGCCCGAGCACGGCCAGGCCACCATGGCCGACCTGCCCGGCGATGGCGATTTCGACAATCCGGACATGAAGGATCCGGACTTCGTTGAATCCGATGGCTGGAACGAGGCCCGGATCATGCTGTCGACCGTCGATGACCTCGAACTCGCAGACCCGGACCTTTCTTCGGAGCGCCTGCTGTTCCGGCTCTATCACGAGACCGGCGTGCGGGTGTTCACCCCGATGACGCTCGAGGAGCGCTGCACCTGCTCCGCCGACAGGATCGAGGACATGCTGGTCAACAGCTTCAATGCCGAAGAGCGCGCGGAGATGGCGGTCGACGGTGAAATCGAAGTGGTGTGCGAGTTCTGCTCCACTGCCTATCACTTCAATCCGCATCAGTTCGATCCGAACTAGACCGGCTGGTCTCTCAAGATAAGGTCGTCACCGCAGGGAGCTTTATTCTTGCGGTGACTTTGTCATGTGCTACGCTCTGCTTGTAGTGGGGGTTTGTGGTGTGGGGCGACCGTGATCTTGAGTGCGTACCCCCACGGTCCCTTCTGACCACGTGTCCGCTCCGGTAGAACTGCTCCGCTGCATCCTCGGTGCTGGAAAGCCGGTTGCTGAGGACGTCGCCCGCGGTGTGCTGGAGGCGGCGCTCCTGCGAGAAACCGATCCTCTTCGCTATTGCGCCTCGGTCCTTGGCATCCCCGAAGCCGAGGTGATGCAGCGCGCCGCCCGCTGGGCAGGCTTCGCCTTTCACGACACGGTCCCCGCAGGGCTCGAGCGCCAGATCGAGCCGCAACGGCTCGACGCCATGGGCGAGATCCGGTCGCTGGGTCTCGTACTGCTCGGCCGGACGGTGACGTTCTCGGCGCCGGATTTCGCGCACCTCCTGCGCCTCGCCGAGCAGCGGCGGACGAACCCAAATCTGCGCGACCGCATCTGCCTCGTTCCCCATAGTGCGCTTGTCGACTTCGTGTCCCGCTGCGCCGCAGGCGCCCTCGTCGATGCGGCCCGCCAGCGTCTCGCCGCACGCTGGCCCTATGCCAGCGCACATCTGGAACTGACCCGGGCGGCGCGGTTCGGCTTCATTGCCGGGTTGTTCCTGCTTGTCGTCCTGGTGCTGCTCGCGCCCTATGCCTTCCAGGCGCTGCTGCTGCCTGTCGCGCTGGTGCTGCTGGTGGGCCCGGCGCTCATCCGCCTCGCGGTCATTGCCGCCCCGTGCCCCGACCACAATGCACCGGTGCGTCCGGATGATACCGAACTGCCGGTCTATTCCGTGCTGGTGCCGCTCCGCGACGAGGCGGGCATGGTGCCGCAGCTCTTTGCCGCCCTCGGTAGTCTCGACTACCCGCGGGAGCGGCTCGACATCAAGTTCGTGGTCGAGCAGACATCGGTGGAAACGGTCTCGGCCGTGGCCATGCGCCTGGGAGACCCCTGCTTCAGCCTCGTGCGGGTGCCGGACGCGGAGCCGCGCACCAAGCCGAAAGCGCTGGATTTCGCACTTCCCCTTTGCCGCGGGGAGTTCGTGGTGGTCTTCGATGCCGAGGACGTGCCCGAGCCGCAGCAGCTCTGGAAGGCGGCAGCGCGCTTCCGGGACGAACCGCACCTAGCCTGCCTGCAGGCGCGGCTTGAGGTGGAGAATGGTCGTTCAGCCTGGCTCGCCTCCATGTTCGCCGGAGAGTATGCGGGGCTGTTCGGTGTGCTGTTGCCGGGTCTGGCGCGCTGGCGCCTGCCGATGCCGCTCGGCGGCACCTCCAACCATTTCCGCCTTTCGGTCCTGCGGGAGATCGGTGGTTGGGATGCCTTCAACGTCACCGAGGATGCCGATCTCGGTGTTCGTCTCGCCCGGCGCCGCCTCGGCGTCGACATGCTCGACTCCTTCACCACCGAGACCGCGCCCACCAGCTTCCGGCCGTGGCTTGGTCAGCGCACCCGCTGGCTGAAGGGCTGGATGCAGACCTTCATCGTCCATAACCGCGACCCACTCCGGCTGGCCCGCGAGATGGGCCTTGGACCGGCTCTGGCCTTCGAGGTCCTGGTGCTGGGCATGATCGTTGGCCCGCTCCTGCATGTCGGCTTCGTGCTGGTGCTCGCCGCCGGCCTGGCGATGGGGCACCCGCCCATCCCCTCTCATCCGGCATGGCTCGCGCTGTGGGGTCTGGTGCTGGTCCTCGGCCACGGGAGTGCTCTCGCGGTCAATCTCATCGGCCTCGGCCGGCTCGGGCGCCATGACCTGCGCCTCGCGCAATTCACCCTGCCGGGCTACTGGGTGCTCGTGGCCCTTGCCATGCTGCGGGCGGCAGCAGAACTGGCGCACCGCCCCTATTTCTGGTTCAAGACCCCGCACCGCCCGGCACGAGAGGCGCCGGCAGGGGATGGGCCTCAGGCGTCAGGCACGCTGATGCGCTGGCCATTGGCGTCGAAGTAGTGGGCGTTGGCCGCGCTGAGGGACAAGGTGACCCTGTCCCCCATCCGGTAGGTCGAGCGGCCCGAAACCTGCACCAGCAGCACCTGGCCCGAAGCAAGGGCCACGTGCAGGTAGCTCTCGCTGCCGAGGTACTCGACCAGCCGGATTGATCCTTCCGCCCGAACGTCACCGGAATCCCCGAGCTGGACCTGCTCCGGGCGCACCCCGATGGTGATCGGTCCCGCCGTTGCCGGTCCAGCCAGTTGCATGGTCCCGAAGTCGGGCAGTTCGGCCCCTCCGCTGCTGGCCACGGCGTCGATCATGTTCATCCGCGGCGAGCCGATGAACGTCGCGACGAACCGGTTCTGCGGGAAATTGTAGAGGTCGTACGGCGTGCCGACCTGCTCGATATTGCCCTTGTTCAGCACGACGATGCGCGTGGCCATGGTCATCGCTTCGATCTGGTCGTGCGTGACGTAGATCATGGTGGTGCCGAGCCGGTTATAGAGGCCGGCCAGTTCCACCCGCATCTGCACCCGCAGCTCCGCGTCGAGATTGGATAGCGGCTCGTCGAACAGGAACAGCTGCGGCTCGCGCACGATGGCCCGGCCGATGGCGACACGCTGCTTCTGGCCGCCCGACAACTGCCGCGGCTTGCGGTCCATAAGTTCCTCGATCCTGAGGATGCGTGCCGCCTCCGACACCCGCCGCTCGATCTCGGCCTTGGGCATCCGCAGGTTCGAAAGCCCGAACGCCAGGTTCCGCCGCACGCTCATGTGCGGATAGAGCGCATAGGACTGGAACACCATCGACAGGTTGCGCTGGCTGGCCGGCAGGTCGTTCACGATGCGCTCGCCGATGGCGATGGTGCCGTCGGTGATCTCCTCGAGCCCGGCGATCATGCGCAGCAGCGTGGACTTGCCGCATCCCGATGGGCCGACCAGCACCAGGAACTCGCCCGATTGCACCTCGAGGTCGATCCCGTGGATCACCTCGAAACCGGAATAGGCCTTGCGGACTTCGCTGAGAGTAACGGCTGCCATGTCTACTCCGGCTGCGCGGGAATGGTGGGGAAGGGCGCGTTCATTTCAGCCCGCTCATCGCGATGCCGCGGATGATCAGGCGCTGGAACAGCACGAAGAACAGCACGATCGGCAGGATGGACAGGATCGACATGGCGAACATCGGGCCGTACTGCGAGACGCTGTCCTGGCTGATGAACATCCTCAGGGCCAGCGGCACGGTGTAGTCGTTCATGTCGTTGAGGTAGACGAGCGGACCCAGGAAATCCTCCCAGGTCCAGATGAAGCTGAAGATCGCCGCCGTGGCCATGGCCGGCAGCGACAGCGGCATGATGATCGCCCAGTAGATCTTGAACGGCGAGCAGCCGTCGATCATCGCCGCCTCGTCGAGCTCGCGCGGCAACTGGCGGAAGAACTGGATCATCAGGAAGATGAAGAACGCATCTCCGGCCAGGAACCGCGGCACGATCAGCGGCAGGTAGGTGTTCACCCAACCGAGGTTCAGGAACATGATGTACTGCGGGATCAGCACCACATGGTACGGGATCATCAGCGTCATCATCATCAGCGCGAACCAGATGGTCTTGCCGGAGAATTCCAGCCGGGCGAACGCATAGGCCGCAAATGAGCACGAGATGACGTTGCCGATCACCGACAGCACCGTCACCACTGTCGAGTTCCAGAAGAAGGTGGTGAAGCTGACGGGCAGGGCGTTCCACCCTTGCCAGTAGTTCTGCCAGTCGAACGTGGTCGGCCACAGCGACAGGTCGCCGAAGATCTGGTTGTCCGGCTTCAGCGAACTCGCGACCATCCACAGCAGCGGATAGACCATCACGAACGAGGTCGCGATCAGGAACAGGTGCTTGAGCAGCCCCGCCCGGCGCGCGCGGCGGGCGCGGGTCTGCCGATAGGCGAGGGCGAGCGCCGCGGTATCGCTGGCGGTCGCGGGGGAAGTCGAGGTCATCGTGCTCATCCTCACCCCCGCTCGTTTTCGTAGTGGACCCAGTACTTGCTGGTCCAGAAGGCGATGGCGGTGAACAGGGCGATGATCAGCAGCAGCACCCAGGCCAGCGCCGAGGCATAGCCCATCCTGAGGAAGCTGAACGCCTCGTTGTAGAGATAGACCGTGAAGAACAGCAGCGAGTCGAGCGGATCCCCGCGCCCGCCCGAGATCACGAATGCCCCCGAGAAGCTCTTGAAGGCTTCGATCATCTGCAGCACCAGGTTGAAGAAGATCACCGGGGCGAGCAGCGGCACGGTGATGGCGAAGAACTTGCGCACCGGGCCTGCCGCATCGATCTCGGCCGCCTCGTAGAGTTCGGTCGGGATGGCGCGCAGCCCCGCAAGGAAGATCAGCATGGGCGAGCCGAACTGCCATACGGCCAGCACCACCAGCGTCCACAGCGAATAGTTGGGATCGGCCAGCCAGTAGGGGCCGTCCGCCCCGAAGAAGCGCAGCACCGCATTGACCACGCCGTCATAGCTGAACAGCTGCCGCCAAAGGATCGCCACCGCGATCGATCCGCCGAGGATCGACGGCAGGTAGAACAGCGCCCGGTACCAGCCGACCGCACGGATGCCCTTGTCGAGGGCCATAGCCACCCCGAGCGCGAAGATCAGCTTCGCCGGCACCGACAGCACCACGAAGCTGAACGTCACCTGCAGCGCCTTCCAGAACCGCTGGTCGAACTGGAACATGTAGGCGTAGTTCTCGAGCCCGATCCACTGCGGCGGCCGCACGATGTTGTACTTGGTGAAGCTCAGATAGAGCGACGCCAGGATCGGTCCGATGGCAAGCAGGAAGAACCCCACGAGCCACGGCAGCAGGAACGCATATCCGGCAAAGTTGCGCCGCAGGAACCTTTCCATCTCGCTCCGATCCTGGTGTTGGGCAGGGGTGGGCATGCGCAAAGGGCAACGGCACGCCCACCCCGAAAGACCCTGCCCCCGGGAGGAGGGCAGGGCCGGTTTCGCCTCAGGCGCGCGCCAGGATGGCCTGTGCCTGCTGGAGGAAGTCGCTCGCGACCTCGGGGATCGAGCGTTCCCCGAGAAGCACGGCAACGGCCAGGCGCTCGAAGGTCTGCTCCACCTCGTTGGAGCCGCTCGGCGGCGGGGCGGTCAGCGGCGCGGTCTTGCCCTGGATCCTGTCGAAATACTCGACCGAGAGCGCTTCCACCTCCGTCAGCTCCGGCTGCAGCGCCGCGCGGACGTCGGTCTGGCTCGGAATGCCGCGTTCGAGCCCGAGGACCTTGGTCATGTCGAGGTCGTTGACGAAGGCGCTCATGTAGCTCGTCGCCGCCTCCGGATCGACGCTGTCGCGGGTGAGGCAGACGAACTGCGAGGGCTGCACCACGGAGCCGGGCACCATGTCCGGCGTGTTGGGGTACATGGCGACGCCGAGCCGGTCTTCCATCAGCCCCTGCACGCCCACGAGCTGGTTGCTCCACAGGTAGGTCATCGCCGACTTGCCGGTGACGACGCCCATCTGGCTGAGTTCCGGAACGCCCGACAGCCCGGCAGATTCCTGCGCCGGAGGCGTGCCGCCGGCATTGCGGATCTTCTCCCAGGTCGCCCAGTATTCCTCGACGATCTCCTGCGTCGGTCCGTACGAGCCGTCCTCGTTGTAGAGGTTGGCGCCCTTCTGCACCGTGAAGTCCGAGAAGTTCTGGTAGTCGGCGGTGTTGTCGTCGGTGCCTGGCACCCCGGTCGCGTCCTTGATGGCGGCGGCGAACTCGGCCAGCTCGTCATAGGTGTAGCCATAGGGGTCGAACGTCTCGCCCGGGACGATTCCGGCTTCCTCGAACAGGCGCGTGTTGTACATCGCCATGTGCGAGTTCGCCCCGATCGAGAGTGCATAGAACTTGCCGTCCACCGTACCGGCGTCGATCGCGCTCTGGTCCATCCGGGAGATGTCGAGCGTCTTGCCGACATAGTCGTCGAGCGGCACCACGGCGCCATTGGCGATGTACTCGAACAGCACGCCATAGCCCTGCTGGATCACGTCCGGCATGTTGCCGCCGGCGATCTGGGTGGTGAGCTTGGTGAAATAGTCGGCAAAGCCGAGCGTCTCCCCGCTGACCACGATGCCGGGGTTCTTCTCGTTGTACATCTCGATCACGGCGAAGGTGCGCTTGTCGCGCTCCGGATTGCCCCACCAGAAATGGCGGACCTGCCGGTCCTGGGCGAAGGCCGGCAACCCGCCCAGGGCGGTCATCGCCATCAGCGAACCGGCGCCGGCGGCCGATCGGTGCAGGAACTGCCTGCGGTTGAACTTGCTCAATTGTGTCCTCCCTGTGAGCGTCTTCGCGTCGGCAGCGACAGTCCCCTCTGTGCCGCCTCAATCCTGTCGCCGCTAACTCCTCGGCGCCGTCAGTCCGGGCGACAGCACCCGGACGAACTCTCCACCCTGGCGCTGCCACACCTCGTTGGCCGCGATCGTCACGGGTATATCCTGCCCGTCGAGCCGCACCGTGCCGGTGACCGGCGTCGCCCGCATGCCGATCAGGCCCCGCACCGTGCCGTCGCGCCCGGTCACCGCCCGCAGCCCCTGCGGCATGTCGATCAGCATCACCCCGTCGCGCCACGCCCGGGCGCGCCCTTCGGCGTTGACGAGTTCCAGCCTCTTGCCGTCGACCGTGCGGCCATAGGCGGTCTCGTGCGTCTCGTCGCGATGCTCGATCTGCGCCGGAGTGAGCCCGGTCAGCCACAGCGAGCCATCCGGCCGCGGCTGGATACCGCTCAGCCGCTCGACGAAATCGAGAAGGCACAGGATCGAGGGCGAATAGCTCTCGGTGAAGCCGGCGCTGCCGGTGAACGGGTTGAGCGTCTGCGGGAACCGCTCGGCGCGGAACAGCGCCGCCAGCGTCGGCTGCATCACCCAGCTCAACTCGGTATGGCGTCCGTGATGCTCGAAGGCATGCGCCGCCCGGATCAGCGTCAGGAAGTTGGTCGGCCCGCACCAGCTGTTATAGTCGAACGCATGGTCGAACCGCGGATCGTCGAGCGACAGCGAAGTCAGCGGGTACTTGGCGAAGAACTTCGCCGTGTTGAGCAGATATCGCTCGAGCGAGGCGGCAAAGAACGCATCGTCCCCGATCTCGCAGGCGAGCACGCGCAGCAGCACGTCCCCCTGCACCTTGACCAGCCGGTCGTTGCGGTCGCGGTCGTAGAAGAAGGCATCGCTCTCATCGAAGCATTGCGCCCAGAGCGCCCGCTCGCTTGCCTCTGCCCTGTCGCGCCACGCCGCGCCGCTCTCGCCCAGCTCCTCCGCCATTTTCGCCAGGTAGCGGCGCTGGCAGGCGACATTGGCGGTCAGGTCCGGCGCGATGAATGGCAGGATGGGGCTCGCAGGGTCGAACCGTGCCGGATCGTTCCCTGCGGGGGAGTCCGGTACGTGCCAGAACCGGGCCGACAGGTCGTGCCCGGTGTCATAGGCGCAGAAGGCCTCGACTGCGCCCGTGCCGCGCGTGTCCCGCCAGCGCGCCAGCCAGGCATCGTTGCGGGCCATGGCCGTGTACATGGTGGCCAGGAAATCCCGGTCGCGCCCGTTGAGCTGGTAATGCGTCCACACCGAACGGGCGAGCGGCGTCACCGTCTGAATCTGCGCGAAGGCGGCGCCGTCCCGGGTCAGCTTGTAGGGGAACAGCCCGTCCTCGCGCTGGTGACGGGCAAACCCGGCAAAGGTGTCGGCGGCCACGTCAGGCAGGAAGCGGCTCAGCAGTTCCGCATTGATGCTGCCGGTGCTCTCCAGCCAGCAGCCCAGATAGATCCCGCCCTCCTGCAGGATCGGTTCGGGCCCCGGTGCCGGCTTGATGCAGCTCCAGAGCTCGCGCACGGCATCGGCGTGGCGGCGTTCCATGGTTTCGCTGGAGGCGGCAAAGCGCACGTCGTCAGGTCCAAGCCCCTCCCGCATACGCAGGCGCTCGAGCAGACGAGGTGTTGCGCCGCCCGGCAGCGCAAGGCCGTCACCGGCGCCGCGCGCCGCTGTCCAGCCGTCATCACCCATGCCCGCCTGAAACGCCGTCACCCTGCCTCCCGCGCACCGTCTCGGTGGATGCTGCGGCGCTGCTGGGAAGGGGACGTCCCGCCAACCGCGACCGCACGGTTGAGATCCTTACGGGCCTCTCAGAAGGTCGAGTCCAGCATCGGCCCGTTGTTGACGGTCAAGCCGATGAAAACCCGCGTAGCTCACGCTTGACCACATACCCTGGCTGGACCCTTTGCGGGTCCATGACGTGTCTCCGGCCGTTCCTGAGGGGTTTCTCCCACTCGGATGTATGGAAGATGTGCCGACGCCCCGCGCGAAGTCAACGATTTTGTTGTTTCTGCTGTGAAGTCTGCAAGATAAATCAGTAAGAACAAAGACTTATGGCACAGTAACTGCCATACAAGATGGCGTTCTCCCGCCTTGGGAACTGCCGCCTACAACCCTCCGGTGTGGCCTGGCTCCGCCGGTCATGAAGGCCGGCCGGTCCGCCTCCGTCGGCATCGATCCGGGCTCCTGGCGCGCGCTTTACCGGATTGGTCGGCCTCTCTATTATGCCCCGCGCGGTGGGGCATTGGAGGGACATCATGCAGCAGACCCGTCTGTGGGCCCGCTGGTTCGGCGCGGCCATGCTCATCGTTTCGGGGCTTGTGCCCACGCTCGCGGCAGAGCCGAAGATCACGCTGCTACCCGGCACGGACCTGCCCGGATACGACTATTCCATCAGCCGCGACACCACGCTCGATGCGTGTCAGGCCGCCTGCGCGGATGACCGCATCTGCCGCGCCTTCACCTTCAACGAGCAGTCGCGCTGGTGCTTCCTCAAGGCCGATGCCGGCGACGAGACAGCCTATGGTGGCGCCACGTCGGGTCGTGTCGAGCGCTCGCCAACGCCCTCCGTGACGCAGGCCGCTCGCCAGGCCGAGCTGCCTTTCCCGGCGGACTACCTCATCGACAGTGCCCGCGAACTCGCCGACCAGCTGCCGACCACCGACGTGCCACCGCCCAAGGCCACCTATTCCGGACTTGTGTCGACCGGCGGTGCCGCGATGTCGGAGGGCAATCCCGCGGCCGCCATCATTGCCTATCGTCAGGCGCTCGGCATCAACGGCAATGATCCCGCCGTCTGGCTGGCTCTCGCCGATGCCGCCTTGACCCGGCTCGAGGACATAGCCGACACCCAGGCCGAGGAACGATCCGCTCTGGCCGGCGTCGCTTCTGCTGCGGCGATGAACGCGTTCCTGCGCTCGGAATCCGTCGACGAGCGGGCGGGAGCGCTTCGTGCCCTCGCCTATGCCCTCGAGTTCCGCGAGATGTATCGCGAAGCCATAGCCTCCTACCGTGCCAGCATGGCCCTCGTGCCCAACGAGGTCCTCGAGGCGCACCTCGAAGAGGTGGTGGCCCAGCACGGTTTCCGCATCAGCAGCCATCAGGTCGATGCCGACGCGGCCTCCCCGCGCATCTGTGCGGTGTTCTCCCAGCCGCTGTCGCGCAATGAGCTTTCCAGCTACGTCGTCGTTCCCGACGCTCCCCGGGCTGCCATCGAAACGGTCGACGACCAGATCTGCATCGAGGGTCTCGAGCACGGGCGCCGCTATGCCATTCGCTTCCGCGCCGGCCTCAGCTCCGCCGACGGCGAGACCCTGGGCAAGGACGTGGCGCTCGATGTCTACGTGCCCGACCGTGCCCCGTTCGTGGGCTTTGCCAACACAGCCTACGTCATGCCGTCCGGCCTCGGCGGCGGGTTGCCGATCAGCTCGGTCAATGCCGAGACCGCCGAGATCATGATCTACCGCATCGGGGATCGCTCCATCGCCATGGCGGTGCGCGACGGCGTCTTTGCCGGCGATCTGTCCCGCTATTCCGCCGAGAACATTGCCGACGAAACTGGTGAGCTCGTGTTCGAGGGCGAGGTCGAGCTCACGCAGGCAGCACCCAACGCCATGGTCACCACGGCGGTGCCGGTGGGCGAAGCCATCGGCGCTATGCAGCCGGGGGCCTACGTCATCACCGCGCGCGTGAAGGGCGAGGAGAGCGAATACTGGCGCGATCTTGCCACCCAGTGGTTCATCGTCACCGATCTTGGGCTGACCACCGTTCAGGGCGACGATGGTGTCCACGCCTTCGTGCGCAGCCTGACCAGCGCCGACCCGGTGGCCGGTGCCGCGGTGCGGCTGGTCGCCCGCAACAACGACATCCTGGGCGAGGGCGTCACCGACGCCGACGGACGCGCCATCTTCGCCCCGGGTCTCGCGCGGGGCGAGGGTGGCCGGGCCCCGCAACTGCTGGTCGCCGAGACCGAGGCTGGTGACTATGCCTTCCTCGACCTGTCGCGCCCCGCTTTCGACCTCACCGACCGCGGCGTCGAAGGGCGCCCGTCGCCGGGCCCGCTCGACGTCTTCGCCACCACCGAGCGCGGCGTCTACCGCCCGGGCGAGACCGTGTTCTTCACCGCGCTCCTGCGTGACGAGCGCGCCGATGCGGTCACCGGTATGCCGCTGACCCTCGAGGTGGAGCGGCCGGACGGCGTCGTCGCCAACCGACAGGTGCTCGAGGACGGCGGCGCCGGCGGCTACTTCACCGCCCTGCCCATGGCCGCCGAAGCCATGCGCGGCAGCTGGACCCTGCGCCTCTACGCCGACCCCAAGGCGCAGGCCCTGAGCAGCACCAGCTTTCTGGTCGAGGATTTCGAGCCCGAGCGCCTCGCGTTCGAGCTGACTGCCCGCGGGGACGCCATCGTCCCCGGTGAGGCGGCGGAAATCGACATCGCCGCGCGCTACCTCTATGGCGCCACCGCACCCGGCCTTGCCGTCGAGGCCGACGCGATCGTGCGTCCGCGGACCACGCTGCCGGGCTTTGCCGGCTATACCTTCGGCCGCGAGGACGATCCGGTGGAGATCAGCCGCGAGCCGCTGGGCGTTGTCGCGACCACCGACGAGGCCGGCGAGGCCGTTGCCGAGATCGTCCTGCCCGAGCCTGTCTCCACCACGCGTCCGCTTGAAGCGCAGATACTACTGCGCCTTGTGGATACCAACGGCCGCACGGTCGAGAGAAGCATTACCCGCCCCGTCGTGGCCACCGGCAATCGCCTCGGCATCCGTCCGGCCTTCGGCGATGGTTCCGGGCTGGAGGAGGGCAGCGAAGCGCGCTTCGACATCATCGCCGTCTCGCCCGACAACGAGGCCGTCGCGGTACGCAACGTGGACTGGCGCCTTTCCCGGATAGAGACGAGCTACCAGTGGTATCGCGACGGCTCCAGATGGCGCTGGGAAGCCATCACCACGCCGCGCCTGGTCGCGAGCGGCACCGTCGACATTCCCGAAGGTGGCCCGGTCAGCATCGGGGCCAATGTCGACTGGGGTCTCTATCGTCTCGAAGTGGAAAGCGGCGGCCGAAATCCGCACTCATCGAGCTACGAGTTCTATGCCGGCTTCTACTACCCCGATGCGGGCTCCAATACGCCGGACACGCTGGAGGTCGCCCTCGACAGGTCGTCCTACCGCGTCGGCGACACGGCCCGCCTGCGGCTTGAACCGCAGTTCGCCGGCAAGGCCCTCGTGATGGTGGTCGATAACCGCATCATCAGCATGGAGGCCGTCGACGTGCCCGAAGGCGGCGCCACGGTCTCCCTGCCCGTCACCGAAGAGTGGGGTCCCGGCGCCTATGTCACCGCCACGCTCTATCGCCCGGCGGACGCGGCCCAGAAGCGCATGCCTGCGCGGGCCCTCGGCCTTGCCTTCGCCGGTGTCGATCCCGGTGATCGCAGGCTCGATGTGACGCTTGACGCACCCGGCGAGTCGCTGCCCCGCCAGAGCCTCGAGGTCACCGTCGAACTCGGCAATGTCGCCGCCGGCACCGAGGCCTATGTGGCCGTTGCCGCCGTCGACCTCGGCATCCTCAACCTCACCAACTTCCAGGTGCCCGCGCCTGACGACTGGTATTTCGGCCAGCGCCAGCTCGGGGTGGAGATCCGCGACCTCTACGGTCAGCTGATCGATCCCACCCAGGGTCTGCCCGGCGCCCTGCGCTCGGGTGGCGACGGTGGCGGCTCCCGCCTGGGCACGCCTCCGCCGACCACTGTTCTGGTCGCCCAGCATTCCGGCATCGTCGAGGTCGGCGAGGACGGCACCGCGACCGTCACCTTCGACATGCCGGACTTCGCCGGCACCGTCCGCATCATGGCCATGGCGTGGACCGAGGACGCGGTGGGACATGCCTCTGCCGACGTCATCGTCCGCGATCCCGTGGTCGTCACCCTCAGCCCGCCCCGCTTCCTGCGGGTCGGCGACGAGTCGCGCCTCCTGGTCGAGGTCAACAACGTCTCGGGCGAAGCCGGCAGCTATTCCGTCGGGCTTGCGCTCGGCGACGGCATCGCCACCGAGGCCGCGGCAACCGAAACGGACCTCGCGGAAGGAGAGCGCATCGCGCTCGACCTCGGCCTCTCCGGCCTCGCCATTGGCGACTGGCCGGTGGTGGTGACCCTGACGCAGCCCGATGGCTCGACCCTCGTCAAGGAACTGCTGCTCGGCGTCCGCCCGGCCAGCGCCATGACCATGTCGCGCCGCCTGCTGCCACTCCCCGCGGGAGAGGCGGTCACCGTCGGCCCCGACTACCTCAGGGACTATCTCGAGGATACTGGCGAGGTCACCCTCGCCATCGGGCCGCTCGCCCGCCTCGATGTGCCCGGCCTGCTGCAGTCGCTCAGCCGCTATCCCTATGGCTGCTCCGAGCAGGTCTCGAGCCGCGCCCTGCCGCTGCTCTATCTCGAGGAAGTCGCCTCACGCATCGGCCTCGGCGACGAGAACGAGATCGACGACACCGTTGCCGGCGCCATCACCGCGATACTCGCCAAGCAGAACTCCAGCGGCGGCTTCGGTCTCTGGGGGCCCTATGACGGCGGGGACTTCTGGCTCGACGGCTTCGTCACCGACTTCCTGATGCGCGCCAGCGATCAGGGCTACGAGGTGCCCGAGCTTGCCCTCACCATGGCCCTCGACAACCTCGCCAACCAGCTCGCCTATGCGTCGGATTTCGACAATGGCGGTGAGGCCGTCGCTTATGCGCTCTATGATCTCGCCCGTGCCGGCCGCGCCGCCATCGGCGACCTGCGCTACTACCTCGAAGCCCGGCTGGACGCCTTCGCCACCCCGCTGGCGCAGGCCCAGCTCGGGGCGGCGCTGGCGCTCTATGGCGACCAGTCCCGCGCCGCCATCGCCTTCGATGCGGCCGTCGAGAAGCTGCGCACCCCCGACCGCCGCACCTACCGCGACGACTATGGCAGCCACCTGCGCGACCTTGCCGGCGTGATCACCCTCGCCGCCGAGTTCTACCCGCAAGGTGTCGACCTCCCCGCGCTGGCCAACCAGCTGGCGAAGCTGCGTGACCGCACCGACTACACCTCCACCCAGGAGGATACCTGGACCCTGCTTGCCGCCGCAGCCCTTGGCCGCGACAGCGGCGACGGCTCGGTCACGGTCGGCGGCGAGGCGGCGACCGGGGCAGTCTATCGCCGGTTCACCGCCGCCGAACTCGGCGACGGCATCGAGATCGCCAACACCGGCGACCGGCCCACCGAGGTCATGGTGTCGACCTCGGGCTACCCCGTCGCCCCGCCGGAGCCGATGGCCAGCGGCTTCGAGCTCGCCCGCACCTACTACCTGCCCGACGGCACCGAGGTGGACCCGACCGCAACCGTGCTCGCGCAGAACGAGCGTCTCGTCGTCGTCATCGACATGTGGGTCGATGACCTCGGCACCGGCCAGTACCTCGTCGCCGACCCGCTGCCGGCCGGCTTCGAGATCGAGAACCCGAACCTGTCGGCCGGGGAGGGCGCCTCCGACTTCGACTGGCTCGAGCTCGACCAGCCCGCCCATGTCGAGTCCCGCACCGACCAGTACGTCGCCGCCTTCCGCTTCTTCTCGAAGCCGGAGGAGGCGGTCACCACGGCTTACATGGTTCGCGCCACCTCGCCCGGCACCTTCGTGCTCCCCGGCACCACGGTGGAGGACATGTACCGGCCCGAACGCCGCGCCGTCCTCGCCAGCGGCGCGGTCGAGGTGTCCCCGGCCGGGCGATGAGCGCCCCGGCCGACAGCATCGGTTCACCGCCACCGCGCCCATGGGTGCGGTGGCTGACCCTTGCCGGCTTCTCGCTGTTCACATTCGCCCTGGCGGCGATTATCCACGTTCATTCAGTGGTCCTCGGCATCGCCGCGACCCTGCCGCCGACGCCCGATCCGGCCACGCTGCCGGTCTCCGTCGCGGTGGTCGATCGCGACGACCGCCTGCTGCGGCCCTTCACCACCGCCGACGGCCGCTGGCGCCTTCCGGTCACCCACGCCGAGGTCGATCCGCGCTTTCTCGCCATGCTGGTCGCCTATGAGGATCGCAGCTTCTTCGAGCACGGCGGCATCGCCTGGAACTCCATGTTCCGCGCCGCCGGCCAGTTCGTCCTTGCCGGCGGGCGCGTCGTCTCCGGCGGCTCCACCCTGACCATGCAGGTCGCCCGGCTGATCGAGGGCGGCGCCACCCGCAGCCTTGCGGGCAAGCTGCGCCAGATGGTCCACGCCGACCGGCTCGAGGCCCGGCTCGACAAGCACCAGATCCTCGATCTCTACCTCACCCTTGCCCCCTATGGCGGCAATATCGAGGGCGTGCGCGCCGCGAGCCTCGCCTGGTTCGGCAAGGAGCCCACCCGCCTCACCACCGCCGAGGCGGCGTTGCTCGTCGCCCTGCCGCAATCGCCCGAGGCCCGCCGCCCCGACCGCGATCCCGTCGCTGCCCGGCGAAGCCGGGACTTGGTGCTCGACCGTCTCGTTGCCCTTGGAGCCCTCCCCGAAGAGGAGGCGGCCGCTGCAAGGCACGAGCCGATCCCCACCGCGCGCCGTGCCTTCCCCATGCTCGCCGCGCACGTGGCAGAAGCCGCCGTCCGGGCCCGGCCCGATGCCCGCGAAATTCCCCTCACCGTTGCCCGGCCGCTTCAG
>JAEZHZ010000119.1 GCA_023436745.1 Pseudomonadota bacterium
TCTCCCACTCCTCAGGCGGCCAGCCAGCGACCTCTTCACGCTCGATGGTGATATTCGGGTGGTTGCTGATCGCCTCGGTCACGGCAGCAGAGAAGCCATGGCGATCCACCGCCAGCGCGCCGCCAGCGGGCAACTTCTGCTGGTCTGCGGCGCGCATGATGACAGAGCCGCAGCGGCGCATTTCCTCGTGCAGCAGCCCGACGGCGTTCTGCTCATAATCGTCAGAACGGAAGCTGTTGGAGCAGACGAGTTCCGCGAGGCTGTCCGTTTGATGGGCATCGGTGGGTTTCACCGGGCGCATCTCATGCAGGATTACCTGGGCGCCGGCCTCTGCGGCCTGCCATGCGGCTTCGGAACCGGCGAGCCCGCCGCCGATGACGTGAATGGGATGTCTGGACATGCTCGGGGCATAGCAAGCGCCTGAAGGGGGCGCAACTGGTGGCGGTGGGCCGTGGCGCCGGCCAGCGTGGTCGTGAGAGCGGTCGAAGGCAAAAGTTGAAAAATGAAAACGCCCGCGTCTTACAAAGATGCGGGCGTTCGGAGCGTAGTATAGTCAGTGGCCAGGCTAGAGAGTGCTGGCATGATCGCGGGCGATGCGAGTGATGTCCGTGCGGGCAATACCCAGATCGTTGAGCTGACGATTGTCGAGCGCAGCGAGTTCGCGGACGGTCTGCTGGTATGCAGCCCACTTCTTGAAGGTCTTGCGAATGTCCATTGAGAGTCTCCTGTCGTTTACGAGCTTAGATTTAGTGCACCGCCATGCCATTGAGCAGTGGGGTAAAGGTCAAATAGGCTATGCACGCCGTGCAGGGCTTTAACCGACCTCATTCATGTTCGGTTAAGATGCGTGGCAAAACGAAAGCCGCCGGATGGCAATCCGACGGCCGATGGTTCCTGACGCTGGAGCCGTGCTCAGCGGTCGAAGAGGGACCGCGTCATCCTGGAGAAGTCCGGGCCGGAGATGCCCAGCAGGTCGGCGTCACGCGAGGACGGGACCTCCATTTCCCGCAGCGTTTGCTTGACGTCGACGAGGCGCTTGATGCGCCAGACGGCACGCACGAACATCGGTCGGTTTCCCTGCTGCTGGTAGCGACGGGCGGACCATGATCCGATTTGCGGGGAGGCGCCATGTCTGACACGTCAAGCGCATCATGCATTGTGCGCATGGCTATTTCACGGAACTGACACGAAAGGCCCGTCTGCGCACCTACAGACTTCTGCAACATTCTGCAGAAGTCTGCCTGCTTTCCGTTACCGTCGAAGAGGCAACAGCAGATCGGCGGGAGGATTTCGCTACTCGGCAGCACGCGGCGCGTAGTGCGGACGGCGTTCCATCACCTCCTTGAGGAAGGTGCCGGTATGGGAGCGTGCATTCTCCGCCACCTCTTCCGGAGTGCCGATGGCGACGATCTCGCCACCGCCGTCGCCACCCTCGGGCCCCAGGTCGATGACCCAGTCGGCAGTCTTGATGACTTCCAGGTTGTGCTCGATGACGACGACGGTATTACCGCCATCCACCAGCTCGTGCAGCACCTCGAGAAGCTTGGCGACGTCGTGGAAGTGAAGTCCCGTCGTCGGCTCGTCCAGCATGTAGAGCGTGCGGCCGGTGGCACGGCGGGAGAGTTCCTTGCTGAGCTTCACGCGCTGCGCCTCGCCGCCGGAGAGGGTGGTACCGGGCTGGCCGACCTTGATGTAGCCGAGGCCCACCCGCTGCAGGGTCAGGAACTTGTCGCGGATCACCGGCACGGCCGAGAAGAAGTCGACCGCCTCGTCGATGGTCATGTCCAGGATGTCGGAGATCGACTTGCCCTTGAACTGGACCTCCAGCGTCTCGCGATTGTAGCGCTTGCCCTTGCACACGTCGCAGGTGACGTAGACGTCGGGCAAGAAGTGCATCTCGATCTTGAGCACGCCGTCGCCCTCGCACTTCTCGCAGCGGCCGCCCTTGACGTTGAAGCTGAAGCGTCCCGGGCCATAGCCGCGGGCCTTGGCCTCGGGCAGGCCCGCGAACCACTCGCGCAGCGGCGTGAAGGCGCCGGTGTAGGTCGCCGGGTTGGACCGCGGGGTCCGGCCGATGGGGGACTGGTCGATATCGATAACCTTGTCCAGGAACTCGAGGCCGGTGAGGGCTTCATGAGGCGCAGGCACCACGCGGGCGCCGTTCAGGCGCCGGGCGATGGCCTGGTACATGGTGTCGATCATCAGGGTCGACTTGCCGCCGCCCGACACGCCGGTGATGGCAACGAACAGACCCAGCGGCACGTCCACCGACACGTTCTTGAGGTTGTTGCCGGTGGCGCCCTTAACGGTAAGCGCCTTGCCCTTCTTGGCCTGGCGGCGTTCGGTCGGCACCGGGATGCCCATCCGGCCCGAGAGGTACTTGCCGGTCAGGGAGTCCGGATGCTCGAGGATCTGTTGCGGAGTGCCCTCGGCGACGATATGGCCACCGTGGACGCCGGCACCGGGGCCGATGTCGACAACATAGTCCGCCGTCAGAATGGCGTCCTCGTCGTGCTCGACCACGATCACCGTATTGCCAAGATCCCGCAGGCGACGAAGCGTATCGAGCAGGCGGGCATTGTCGCGCTGATGCAGGCCGATCGATGGCTCATCGAGCACGTAGAGCACGCCAGTGAGACCAGAGCCGATCTGGGAGGCAAGACGGATGCGCTGGGACTCGCCGCCCGACAACGTGCCCGAATTGCGGGCCATGGTGAGGTAGTCGAGCCCCACGTCGATGAGGAAGCTCAGGCGCTCGCGGATTTCCTTGAGGATGCGCTCGCCGATCAGCTTCTGGTTCTCGGTGAAGGTCTTCGGGAGCTCTTCGAACCACTGGTAGGCGGCGCGAATGGACTTCCCGGTCACCTGGCCTACATGCAGGCCGTCGAGCTTCACAGCCAGAGCCTCCGGCTTCAGCCGGTAGCCGCCGCAGGCGACGCAGGGCTTGGCCGACATGTAGCGCTCGATCTCCTCGCGCATGCCAGCGCTCTCGGTCTCCTTGTACCGGCGCTCAAGATTGCCGATGACACCCTCGAACGGCTTGGACGTCTTGTACTGCCGCAGGCCATCGTCATAGACGAAGTTGATCGAGGTCTTGCCCGTGCCGAACAGCACGGCGTGCTGCACTTCGAAGGGCAACTCGTTC
>JAEZHZ010000298.1 GCA_023436745.1 Pseudomonadota bacterium
GGGCGACACTGCGGTCACGAGCGCGACCCGCCGCGCCGAAGCAGCGGTGAGCGCGCGCGCCCGGGCATCGAGCGGAGCAAGCAGGCTCCGCTCCGCCAGCGCGACGACTTCGGTGCCGTCGAACAGATGCGGCAGGTGACCTTCCGTCTCGGTGCGGGCCCGCGCCAGGGCGGGGCGGCCGGCATAGATGCCCAGGAGGGTGTCGGCCACGTCACCGGCTGCCCTGCGATCGTTGGCTGCGATGGCGCGCTCGGCATCGGCCCGCAAGCGGTCGAGCACCCGCAGGCGGCGCAGCGCCAGCATCTCGCGCAGCACCAGCGCCAGCACCGCGACAATGAAGGCACCGAGCACGCCGAGCCCAACATAGCCGAGCCAGGGCTGGGTCGCGAAGAGATCGCGGATCAGCCGGTCGGCAGCCAAGCCGAGGCCCGCCGTGACCAGCGCACCGCCCGTGACCCAGGCGATGCGGCCGAGCCAGCCCATCTTCGGCATGGGCGGGGCAACCAGTTCTGCTTCCTCGGCCGGATCAAAGCTCGTCTCGGTGAGTTCCGCCCGGTCCGGCGCAAACGCTCTCGGCACCCGAACCGGCTCTGGCTGGGTGGCATCGCTGCTTGCAACGGGGCGGGCAACAGGGCGCTTCATGCCAGCCAGTCTCCGATCAGGTAGTCGAGGGCGCGGTCGAAGCGGATGTGCGGCAGCACTACGTCGCCGGCGGCGTTGCGCTCCACGCGCGCGGGCGGCGCGAAGCGGAGGAAGTTGAGCACGACCGGGGGCTCACCCTTCAGCGCAGAATCCGGGTCGGCCGGCAAGTCGCCGGGAAACAAGGCGATTTCCGTTTTCCCATCGTAGGTTACGCCGTCGAGCCGTTCGCCTGCCACCGGGGTGCCGATCAGCGCCGGCAGTGTCTCGCCGCCCTCGTTGATGGTGCCTTCCGCGGTGGCGCGAATGGCTGCAACGGCCAGCGAACGGCTTTCGGCGCCGGCAAACCGGGCCCGGCGCGCCGCATCGGCCACGAGCCGGTTGAGGATGGCTTCGAGCCGGTCGTGGCTGGTGTGGTGGACATGGTCGGCCTTGGTGGCGACGAACAGGATCCGGTCGATACGCTTGGAGAAGGGCCGCAGGAGCGGGTTCACCTCGCCCTGGCGGAAGCAGGCCATCACCGCCGTCAGCGCCGTCTCGAGGTCGGCCACGGCCGCAGGCCCCGCATTCAGCGCCTTGAGGGTGTCCACCAGCACCACCTGCCGGTCGAGCCGGGCAAAGTGGTCGCGGAAGAAGGGACGCACCACCCGGTCCTTGTAGGCCTCGTAGCGGTGCTCCAGCATTGAATAGAGCGTGCCGTTGCGGGCTGCCTGCTGCGGCGGCAGCGGCGCGAAGGTGAGGGCAGGGGAGCCTTCGAGGTCTCCCGGCATCAGGAACCGCCCGGGGGGCAGCGTCGACATGGCGCCGAGTTCGCGGCTCTGGCGCAGATAGTCGGTGAAGGCGATGGCGAGATGTTCGGCGGCAAGGTCGCTGGCCTCGGCCAGCGGGTCCACGCCCCCCAGTGCTTCGAGGAACCCGGCCGCTTCGGCGCCATGGTTGCGCGCACGCTCCAGCGCCTCGCGGCTCCATTCGGCATAGCTGAGCCCGAGCAGCGGCAGGTCGAGCAGCCACTCGCCGGGATAGTCGACGATATCGAGGTTGAGCGTTGCCGGCCCGCGCCAGCCGGTCAGCCACTTGCCCGACTGGAACTTCAGCACCAGCCGCAGCTGCGAAATGCGCCGCGTGCCCTCGGGCCATTCGGGCGGGCGGCCGGTGAGCGTCGCCAGGTGCTGCTCATAGGCAAAGCGGGGGATGGTGGCGTCTGGATACTCTGCCAGCCGCGCGCCGATGAACCGACCCTCGGCAAGGGCGGCAAAGCCCGGCAGCCGCCCCATGGTCAGCAGGTTGTGCACCAGCGCGGTGATGAAGATGGTCTTGCCGGCGCGGCTCAGGCCGGTGACGCCGAGGCGGAGCGTGGGCACGAAGGCGCCAGTGGCGTTGTCCGCAAGATTGGCGAGGGCGATCCCCAGCTCGTCGACGATCGTGGTCGGTGGTTGGGGCAAGCGCAGTGGTCTCCTCGGCTGGTTGGAAGGTAGGCGGTTCTGCGCCCGTTGCAAGGGCCGCGAGCCGGGCGGCGCGCAGGGTTCTGCATTGTCGTGGAACGGTCACGCAACTGTCGTCGGGCTGTCGGGAGGCACCAATAGATCGGCTCCGTCCGCACCGGACATGCTGTTGAGGAGCACCGCGATGACCGCCCAGACGCCCGTTTTCAAGACCTCGCAACTGGAGGCTGCCGACGCCGAGCCGCGCAACCACAGCGCGAATCCCACCATGGGCGAGCTGATCAGCGCCCGCTTCTCGCGCCGCGGGTTCCTTGCCGGCTCGCTGGCGGTATCGGCAATTGCAGCGACGGTCAGCCCGCTCGCCCTGCTCAGCGCCCGTCCGGCCCGTGCGCAGGAGGCCAGCTCGGCCTTCCGGTTCACCGAGGTGGAGGCCGGCATCGACGAGACCCACCACGTAGCCGAAGGTTATGATGCCGACGTGCTGCTGCGCTGGGGCGACGGGCTGTTCGCCGACGCGCCCGAGTTCGACCCCGCTGCCCAGACCGCTGCCGCGCAGGAGCGCCAGTTCGGCTACAACAACGACTATGTCGGCTACATCCCGCTGGACGGCTCGTCAGAGCACGGGCTGCTGGTGGTGAACCACGAGTACACCAACCCCCACCTCATGTTTCCGGGGCTGGTCACCATCGTCGATGGCGAGATGACGATGCAGCCGCTGAGCCGGGAGCAGGTGGACGTGGAAATGGCCGCCCATGGCGGCACCGTGGTCGAGATCCGCAGGGCCGGCGGCAAGTGGCAGGTGGTGAAGGATGGCCCGCTCAACCGGCGCATCCCCGCCAACACCGAAATGGAGATCACCGGCCCGGCGGCCGGGCACGAACGGCTGAAGACCAATGCCGACCCCACCGGCACCCGCGTGTTCGGCACGCTCAACAACTGCGCCGGCGGCGTCACTCCCTGGGGCACCTACATCATGGCCGAGGAGAACATCCACGGCTACTTCACCGGCGAACTGCCGGCCGATCATCCGGAGGCGACAAACTACGACCGGCTGGGCATCCCGGAAGGCTCCTATGAGTGGGCGGGGTTCTACGACCGCTTCGACATCGGCAAGGAGCCGAACGAGCCGAACCGCTTCGGCTACATCGTCGAGGTCGACGTCATGGACCCGAACTCAATGCCCAAGAAGCGCACCGCGCTCGGTCGCTTCAAGCACGAGGGCGCCGAGTCGATCGTCAATCGCGATGGCCGGGTGGTGTTCTATCTCGGTGACGACGAGCGCTTCGACTATGTCTACAAGTTCGTCACCGCCGGCACCTACAACCCCGACGACCGCGCCGCCAACATGGACCTGCTCGACGAGGGCACGCTCCATGTTGCCCGCTTCGCCGACGATGGCTCGATGGAGTGGCTGCCGCTCGTCCATGGCGAGGGGCCGCTGACCGAGGCGAACGGTTTCCGTTCGCAGGCAGATATCGTCATCGAGACCCGCCGCGCCGCCGACCTGCTCGGCGCCACCAAGATGGACCGGCCCGAGGACATCCAGCCGAATGGGGTCAACGGCAAGGTCTATGTCATGCTGACCAACAACACCCGCCGCTCTGCCGATCAGGTGGACGGGGCCAATCCGCGGGCGGAGAACGCCTTCGGTCACATCATCGAAATCGCCGAGGCCGACGGGGACTTCGCCGCCACCACCGGCACCTGGGAGGTGCTGCTGAAGTGCGGCGACCCGGTCATCGCCGAGGTCGGCGCCACCTTCTCCAGCGCCACCACCGCGAATGGCTGGTTCGGCATGCCGGACAACTGCGCCGTCGACGCCATGGGGCGGCTCTGGGTGTCCACCGATGGCAACAGCCCATCCGCCACCGGCCGCACCGACGGGCTATGGGCGGTGGATACCGAAGGCGAGGCGCGGGCCACGTCGCGGCTGTTCTTCCGCGTGCCCGTGGGGGCCGAGATGTGCGGCCCGCTGTTCACGCCGGACGACGAGACAGCGTTCGTGGCGGTGCAGCATCCCGGCGACGGCGGGGACGATTGGGAGGGCTTTGGCCGCGTTTCCTACTACGAGGACCTGTCGACCCGCTGGCCGGATTTCGATCCGGACATGCCGGTGCGGCCCTCGGTGGTGGCGATCACCCGGCAGGGCGGCGGCAAGATCGCCGTGTGATGAACAGGCAAAGGGGCCGATCCGCATCGGCCCCTTCTGCTATTGCCCGATCTTCGCCAGCTCGTATGGCGTCGTCTGGTAAATCTCGTTGATCCAGTTCTGGAACAACAGGTGCGCATGGCTGCGCCAGCGGTTCTCCGGCACCCTGGTGGGGTCCCCGTCGGGGAACAGGTTCACCGGCAGCGGAGTGTCGAGGCCTGCGTTGACGTCGCGCTCATACTCGTCGGCGAGCGAGCGGTTGTCGTATTCGAGGTGGTTGAGGAAGAACACCGCGCGGCCCAGGCGATCCTCGAGCATGCAGAGCCCGATCTCGTCGCTGTCGATCAGCACGTCGAGTGTATCCGGCACCGTCGTGCGGTCGATGTCGTTGTAGCGCGACACCGGGATCATCGGCCGGTCCGACATGCCGCGCAGCCACGGCACGCGGGGGTCGATGATGTCGTGGCGGAACACGCCGAAGGCCTTGTGGTCCATGCGGTAGCGGCGGACGCCGTGGAAGTGGTGCAGCGCCGCCTGCGCGCCCCAGCAGATGAACATGGTGTGGTGCACGTGGGTGCGCGTCCAGTTCATGATCTCGACCATCTCCGGCCAGTAGCGCACCTCCTCGAAGGGAATGTGCGCGATGGGTGCGCCGGTGATGATGAAGCCGTCGAACTTCACCCCGCGCACCTCGTCCCAGGTGCGGTAGAAGCTGTTGAGGTAGTCTTCCGAGGTGTTCTTGCTCTTGTGGTCGGTGACGCGCACGAGCGACAGGTTCACCTGCAGCGGCGTGGCGCCGATCAGCCGGGCGAACTGGGTCTCGGTCCGCTCCTTGTTGGGCATCAGGTTCAGCAGCCCGATCTCGAGCGGGCGGATGTCCTGCCGCGCGGCGCGGGCGGAATCCATGACATAGAGGCCCTCGCTTTCGAGGGTCTTGCGGGCGGGCAGGTCGTCGGGGATACGAATAGGCATTTCAGCCCCTTAACTGGCGAGCGTGAGAAGGCGATTCAAGCGAGGCGCGTGTCCCGTGGGCACGCGCTAGCGCATTCGCTTCCCGATCGCCGCCGCCATGAGGTCGACGAATTCGTCACCGTCGCGCACGGTCGCGAGGTCCGAGGCCTCGACGACATAGCCGAAATTGTCCGCCAGCGCCTGGTATCGCGGCAGGCGGTCATGCAGCAGCGCCTCGAAGCCCCAGGCGCCGAACCCGGCCGGATCCACCTGGTCGTCCTCGACGATGCCGTTGATCAGCTTGTACTCGTTCCACTTCTCGATGAGGAAGTGCGGCCGGTAGTACATGGGCTTGGGCGACTGCTTGAAGCGGCGCACCAGTTCCTCGGCGTCCCTGTCGGTGCCGCGGATATAGAGCAGGGCGGTGGAGGCGGCGAGCGTCTTCACCACCGGGTCCTCGGCATCGCTGGGGTCGATGACCTCGATCAGTGAGCCGCCGGTGTCGGCGATGAAGTTCTTGTAGCCGTAAAGGGTCTCCGCGCGCTCGATGAAGTGCGGCACGTCCTTGAGCGCCTCGATCTCGGCGATGCGGTGCTGCTCCTGGCGGCGCTGGTACTCGGCGAGCGGCAGGCCGCCCTTGTCGGGGTTGCCCGGCGTGCCGAGATAGCTCGAGAGCGGGTCGAGGTTGTCGAAGGTGATGTTGGACGAGATGTAGATCGAGTCCGAGCGCAGCAGGTCGGCCAGGAACGGCACCTTCATCGCTTCGCGCTTGAAGTTGTCGACGATGGCCTCGCCCATGTAGCGGGTGCCGATGCGGTAGTCGGCCGAATAGTGGAACCAGTTCGAGGCGCGCAGCATCGAGGCGAGCCGGGTCTTGCCGACGCCGGCCATGCCGAACACGGTGACGGCGCGGCGCGGGGCCTTCACGAACTCATCGACGGTGTTGAACAGCATCGGGTGACTTGCCCTACCCACAACGTCATTCCCGCGGGGGCGGGAATCCATTCAATCCGGTGCGTCTCTGGGGTGAGCCTTCGCAGGCGTGACGCGGTGGAAGTGCTCTGGCTTTACTGCATGTGTCCTCGCCCCACAAGCGGCGGCAAAAACTGCCGCCAGGGCAGGAGACTTCTGCCGACCGGCGCGTTCGGGGCGGGGCCGGTCGCGAGCATTATAGTTAGTGTTCAATGACTTAGCTCCTTGGCATCCGACTTGCATACCTGATCCGTGAACGCGTCTGTTCGACGCAATATGGGACCACGGAGTAAGTCATGGGCATTTACGGCGCTCTCTCCACGGCGGTGACGGGGCTGCGGGCTCAGTCCCACTCGCTTGAGAACATCTCGGGCAACATCGCCAATTCGCAGACCACCGGCTACAAGCGCATGGAGACGAGCTTCCTTGATCTCATCCCTGATGCGCCCCTGCGTGCGCAGGTCCCCGGGGCCGTGCTGGCCCAGTCGCGTGCGACCAACAACATTCAGGGCGACATCCAGACCTCGGCGAACGAGACCTATATCGCCCTCAATTCCAACGGCTTCTTCGTCGTCGAGCCCAAGATCGGCCAGTCGGACGGCAATTCCGTCTTCGCCGGCACGAACTTCTTCACCCGCCGCGGCGACTTCGAGATCGACAAGGATGGCCTGCTGGTCAATGGCGCGGGTTACTACCTGAAGGGTCTGCCCATCGACCCGGCCACCGGCAACATTTCCGGCTCGGTGCCGGAGGTGATCAAGCTGTCGAACGCCTTCCTGCCGGCGAACGTCACCAAGACCATCAACTACCAGGGCAACCTGCCGCAGCTGCCGAAGACGGCGAGCTACAACTCCAACATCCCGAACAGCGAGCTGCTGCAGCCGTGGCGTTACGGATCGGTTGGCGGCACGCCCTATTATCCGCACACCACCGGCGGCACCGCAATTCCGCCCAACGCCAGCATGACCGTTCCTGCCCGCGCGACCGGTGGTCCGGCGAGCCCGACCGCCCAGGCGAACACGCTGGTGAACGACCGCGATATGCTCACCGTCAAGATCGCGGGCGGCACCTACAACCTGCGCTTCAACACCACTGGCGCCGCGGATCCTGTCGTGGGTCTCGTGGCGACCGGCACCACCAGCGCCCCCTCGACCTCGACGATGCGGGTCAACATTACCGATCTCGCCGCTCTCCACGCGGCGGAGGACCTGACCATCGGTGGCGTGGGCATCCCGTTCCGCGCGGGGGACTATCCTGCCACTGAAGCCGGCCTGATCGACGCCATCGAGGCGACCATTCCCGGAGCGACGGCTACCTACAACGCTGTCACCGGTAACCTCGACATCACCTATGCCACCGCCGGCTGGGCTCCGACGCAGACTGCGGCCGGTGCCGGCGGCGTCACCTTCGACAACGCCTTCGCGGGCTTCTCTCCAAGCCGCGCCCGCACCACCGTGCAGATCGATTCCGATGATCTCGGTGCCCTGCATGCCGCTGGCCGCTTCTGGGTCGGCACGACACAGATCAACTTCGGCTCGCCCCTGTCGGCCGATGCCACGGGCTTGCAGAATGCGGTGACCGCCGCCATTCCGGGAGCCGTGGCGAGCTACAACGCCGCTACCGGCGAGCTCACCATCGACTATCCGCCCGGCGCACGTGCGGCCGACACCTCTGCATCCGGTGGCGAGCGCGTGATCAGCGCCACGGGCGACGTGGCATCCATGCTGTCGTCCATCCAGGCTGAGCTCCAGACCCTGACCAACGACCCGTCCGTTACGGCGCAGCTGCGCAATGGCCGGATCGAGATCACCGCCGGCACTGGCAACACCCAGGACCTGAGCTTCACCTCCACCCGCCACGGAACGGTTACCGGCGAGATCTTCGGGCTGAACGATGGGCCGCACCAGGCCGTGCTCAACTCGGCGATCACCCCGGCGAACCTGCCGGCGCACATGGTCATCCCACATGGCGAGACCATGTCGATCACCATCGGCAACATCACCCGCACCTATCGCTTCGACTCCGACGGCAGCGCCACGGCGGCGGCAGGCGAAGTGAAGATCAACTCGGGCCAGACGCTGGCCCAGGTGCTGGCCGACATCCAGTCCGACCTCCGGACCAATGCCGGTCCGGGCGCTGCGAGCGTCGAGGTCGGCTACGAGAATGGCCGCGTTGGCATCTCGTTCGAGGGCAACCACCACTACGACGTGGAGATCTCCGGCAGCGCCGCCAACCGGCTCGGCGTACAGGGCGAGTTCACTGCCGACACCGGGTCAATCGACTACATCTCGGCTGCGGACAGCGAGCAGTTCATCTCCCAGTCGATCTCCGGTGGTGCCATCACCGTCTATGCGAGCAACGGCGCGCCGGTGAACGTGCAGCTGCGCTGGGCCAAGATCGACAGCGCCGCCGCTGACGGCACCGACAAGTGGCAGCTGTTCTACCTGTCCGACAGCAATGCCGTCGGCGGGGCTCCGGCCTGGACCAATGTCGGCCAGACCTACGAGTTCGGCGGCAACGGCTCGCTCGTCGGTGCCGGCGTGCCGCAGACCACCATTGCGGGGCTGACGGTCAACGGCGTGCGGATCGGCAATGTCGACCTCCGTCACGACTCCAATGGCATCTCGCAGTTCGCCGACGTGAACGGCACGGCCACGGTGTCGACGCTGAACCAGAACGGCTACGGGGCCGGTGAATTCCTGTCGGTTGCCATTACCGATGCCGGCCGCGTCGTTGCGACCTACTCCAACGGCGAGCGCATCGAGATGGCGCAGGTGGTGACGGCGCAGTTCAACGGCGTCAACTCGCTGAAGCGTCTCGATGGCGGTGTCTACCAGTCGACCTCGGAATCCGGCGAGCCGATCTTCGACCTGTCGGGCAGCGGCATCATCGGCGGTGCGCTCGAAGCCTCCAACACCGACATCTCCGACGAGTTCACCAAGCTGATCATTACGCAGCAGGCCTACTCCGCCGGCACCCGCATCGTCTCCACTGCCGACGAGATGCTGCAGGAAGCACTGAACATGCTCCGCTAAGGCGGCCAAGCTCAAGGCCGGCGCCGCAGGTGCCGGCCTCTAGTCCAGGGGGAAAAGTGTCATGGGTCTGATTTCGTCGATGTCCAACGCCGTTTCCGGCTTGCGCATCAACCAGGATTCTATCGACATTCTCAGCCGCAACGTGGCCAATGCCGGTACGCCCGGCTACCACCGCCAGTCGCTGAACGTCATCGACTACAACTCCCAGAACGGCACCTACGCCCGCAGCGAGGGCGTCAACCGCGCCTTCAACCAGAGCCTGCAGGCCTATTACAACCGGCAGGTGGCGGACACGGCGCTGTCCAACACCGTGGGCACCTATCTCAACAAGCTGCAGGGCTATCTCGGCAAGCCGGGCGCGGCGGGTTCGCTCGATTCCATGTTCGGGACGGTGAAGAACACGCTGCAGGCGCTGGCCACCAGCCCGGACGACTACTCGACCCGCGCCAAGGTCGTCTCCGAGACCCAGGCGCTGGCCCAGCGGCTGAACCAGCTGAGCAACGTCGTCCAGGGCCTTCGCCAGGAAGCCGAGACGCAGATCGCCAACGACGTCAGCAACCTCAACGGCATGCTGGTGTCACTGCAGGAGGTCAATGCGCGCATGCTGGACCTGGGCATGACCGACACCGCCCAGGCGGCCCTGCATGACCAGCGCGACCGGCTCGTCGCCGGCATCGGCGAACTCATCGACGTTCAGGCCAACTACCGTCCCGACGGCACCGTGGCGCTGATGACGCGCTCGGGCGTCGGCCTGCTCGACCAGGGCATCAGCACCTTCAAGTTCACCAGCGCGGGCGCCCTGTCGCCGACCTCCCAGCCCGGCACCGGGCAGGTGGGCAAGCTGACGCTGACCACCCCTTCCGGGCTCACCATCGACCTAGTGCAGCAGGGCGTGCTGCAGGCGGGCGAACTCGCCGGGCTCGTCACCCTGCGCGACAAGACACTGGTCGAGGTGCAGAACCAGCTCGATGAAGTGGCGGCCGGTCTTGCGCTTGCGATGTCCACCGTGCGCACGGAAGGCACGGCGGCGACCGACGGAGTGGGCGGCAACGGCCTGAAGGTCGACCTGTCGGGCATGCAGCCCGGCAACGACGTTCTGCTCACCTATACCGAGAATGGTGCGACGAAGAACGTGCGCATCATCAACAGCACCAAGCCCGACGACTATGTGGACAGCACCGGCCAGCGTGTCATCGCAGTGGACCTGAGCAGCCCCAACGCCGGCGCGGAACTCGATGCGAAGTTTCCGGGGCTGAATATCAGCATCTCCGGCGGTACCCTGCAGGTGCTGGACGACGGAGCCGCAGGTACGCTCGACGTGACCGGGCTCACTGCCCGCAGCACTGCTACCGCCATGCAGACGGGCGCCATGGCCATGCCGCTGTTCGTTGACCAGGGCAACAGCCCCTTCACCGGCAGCCGCGACACCGACCCGCCGCAGATCGTGGGCTTCGCCGCCCGCATCAGCGTCAACCCGGCGCTGCTCGCCGACAACCGCCTCCTGGTGCAGCACCAGTTGGGCCAGACGCTCGGCGATGCGGACCGGCCGAACTATCTCCTCGACCAGCTCGAGCGCATGTCGTTCGTGTCGGGCGGCTCGCCCGCCTCCAATGCCGGCCGCGTGCAGCTGAGCGGCACCGTGGGAGAGCTGATCTCGCAGGTGCTGAACTTCCAGGGCACCAACATCAATGCCGCACTATCGCAGGCCGACAGCCGCAAGCTCACGCTCGAAACCATCAACACCCAGATGCAGACCGACTACGGGGTCAATATCGACGAGGAGATGGCCCGGCTGATGGAACTGCAGAACGCCTACGCCGCCAACGCGCGCATCGTGTCGGTGGTGAAGGAACTGCTCGACACCCTCTTCTCCTCCACCTGACCCCGGAGTAGCCCCCGATGATCGTCAACAAGTCGATGTTCCCGCTGCAGACCGGGTTCGGTGTCATCTCCAGCATGCAGGACAAGTTCGCGCAGCTGCAGATGCAGCTCGGGACCGGGATGAAGGCGCAGACCCTGTCGGAAATGGCGCGGGAACTGCCCGTGTCGCTCTCGGCCCGTGCGCGGCTCTCAACGATCGAGGGCTTCAATGCCACCATCTCGTCGGTGAACCTGCGCCTCAGCTTCTACGACAACGCCCTCAGCCGCTTCGACAAGATCGAGGGAGAGGCACGCAACTCCGCGGTGCCCGGCCAGTACGGCACCAACTACATCAACATGGCTACCGTGCCGGACCTGTCCCGCGCACGCCTCGACGAAGTCGTGACCATGCTGCGCTCCGACGTTGCCGGCAGGTATCTGTTCGGGGGCAAGATCACGGATACGCCCCCGCTGCCGCCCACTGACGTGCTGCTCGACGGGGAGGGGGGGCGCGCAGGCTTCAAGACCGTGGTCGGGGAGCGCAAGTCCGCCGACGCGGGTCTTGCCGGCATGGGGCGTACCACGGTGCAGAATCCTGCGAATACCAGCACGGTGCGGCTGGCCGAGGATGGGGTGCATCCGTTCGGGTTCAAGCTGTCGACCGTTTCCACCACCAGCAACGCGCTGACCCCTCTGCCCGTGATCCAGCCCGGCGTGGCTCCCCTGGGAGACCAGGTAGAGTTCATCTTCGCCCCTGAGCCTGCCGAGCAGATCCGCTCCGGCGAGACCATCACCCTCAGCCTCACCCTGCCGGACGGCTCGGAAACGGCGGTGACGTTCAAGGCGGTGACCGCAGAGCAGGCTACCGGCTCGCCCGGCGAGTTCGTCATCGGCGAGGACGCTGTGGCAACTGCCGCCGCCTTCGCCGAGGCCCTCACGGGCAAGCTCAAGGAGCTCAACGACACCGAGCTGGCCGCCGCCTCGACCTATGCGGCCGCGCAGAATTTCTTCAACGGCCCCGGCGAGCCGGTGCTGCGGGTCCACGGCAATCCTGCTACCGCCACGAGCCTGCGGGTGGCTTCGCCCACGGATACCGTTTCCTGGTACACCGGCCAGTCGCCGGCGGTCTCCGCAACGGGCCTGGGGCGGCTGGATCTCGGGCGCACCGACAATGTCGTCTCCCTGTCCGAGCGGGCGCCCTCGTCCGACAAGCATGGCTTCCAGTTCCTTGGCGCCACGTCCAGTTCGGCGACCATCGCCACCACCTTCAGCGCCACCGATCCGGCGCAGGCGAGCATGACCTTCGATGGCGTCGCTGCAGGCGATACCGTCACGATGACGCTGGCGCTGCCCGATGGCACGCAGAAGACCGTGACCATGCGGGCGGTTACCGGCCGCGCCGGTCCGGGCCAGTTCACCATCGGCACCGATGCAGATCCGGCCCGCCAGAGCGCCCAGACCGCCGCCAGCTTCGAGGCGTCGCTGCGCACCGCCATCACCGAGATCGCCGCGGCAGCGGAAGGCAATCCGCGCCAGAGCGTCAGCGCCGCGATCGAGGATTCCGGCCGGGTCGACTATGGGATGCAGGCGAACGAGTCCGGCTACCTGCGCCTGGTCCGCTCGCTGTCGGCAATGGCGATCACCACCTACCCGGTGGACGCGGACATGGACAATCCGGTCAACCGGCAGTCGCGGGCGATCTTCGACGGCATGGCTGCGCGCCAGCAGTCCGAACTCTCCGAGGGTCACAACAACGAGCGCGGCTCCATCGAGATCGTCACCATGGAGCTCGGCGTGGCTCGCCAGGCGCTCCAGAGTGCCTCGCAGCGGCACACCCAGTACCGCACGCAGCTCGAGGGGCTGCTGAGCGACGTGGAGACCGTCAGCAAGGAAGACGTGGCGATGGAGATCATGGCGCTGCAGACGCGGCTGACGGCCAGCTACCAGGCCACCTCGATGGTCAGCAAGCTGAGCCTCGTCAACTACATCTAGCGGCGCCAGCGCACCACGACCCGAAAACAAAAATCCCCGCGGCGAGCGGGGATTTTTTGTGGGCTCTGCGATGTGGTGGGAAAGCCCCGTGCGAAGCGGGGCTCTTCTTCCTTACATGCCGCGAAGGCCGGCAGCGATCTGGCGGTTGAGGCGGACCAGCACCTCGAGCTTGTGCGCCTGGGGCTCCAGCGTCATCTCCCGGGTCTGGTTCATCACGAACAGGCCGAGATTGGCGATGTTCTCGCGGATCTCCTTGGGCAGCTGGCTGTCTTCCTTGGTGACCGAGGTCATGAAGATGGACCACAGCTTGCGGTTGAAGTTCAGCGCCGGCTGCATGTCGTCGAAGCTGCCCGGCCACTCGTCCCGGACCTTCTGAAGGCTGGCCGCGGCCCTCATGAGCAATGCCGATTCCCTGTCACGCGCCGTCTCAACGACTTTGGCTGTCTGTTGGTAGGCCTTCGCGCCATGCTGGTACATTGGAGAGCAGATCCTGTTCGTAGTCTATAAGCTTCTGAGCAGCCTTGAGAGCTTTGTAGAGCTGCTCGGTTAATATCTCGTTGTTGATTTGATTAACCAAAGGGATAGAGGAGGGAACCGCCTCCATGAACTCCTTCACCAGGGCGAAGTAGTGGTCCTTGGTAGAGGTGATATCGTCGTCGATATACATGAGCTGCACCGCCAGATAGATGCGCTTGGCGGGGGTGTTGGCCGTCTCCGCGGTGAGGATGTCCTTCTCGCGAAGGATGGGCACGCGGCCCTCGATGAAAAGGCGCGTGCGCTGGTCGGAGTTGGTGATGATGCAGTTGCCCACCAGCAGCTTCTCGCCGGGCTTGAGTTCGACCTTGAGCGCCATTGTTCCGTCTCCGCGAGATGTATGTGCCAGGCTGGTCTAGCTGGCGATCGCCGTGAAAACAACAAAGGCGGGCCGGGGGCCCGCCTTTGACAGATACCGGGACGCTGCGGCCGCTCCTACTGCAGCAGCTGCAGCACGCTCTGGTCGGCCTGGCTGGCGAGTGACAGCGAGGACGACGACAGCGACTGGCGGGTCTGGAGGGCCAGCAGGTTGGCCGCTTCCTCGTTCATGTCGGCCAGCGTCAGGTTGGCGGCGCCGGTCTGCAGCGTGTTGATCATCTCCTTGGTGAAGTCCTGGCGGTTCTGCACGATGGAGAGGTTGGAGCCGAACTTGGATGCCTGCGTGCGAACCGTGTTCAGCGCCTGCTTCACTTCGGCGAGCAGGGCGTCGATGTCGAGGTCCTGATCAAGCTGGATGGCCGTCAGGTGATCGAGCTTCAGCGTCGCGGCGTTGATGCCGTCTGCGCCCGGCGTCTGGATTTCGATGAAGGAGTTGCCGCTCTCGTTGAAGGTGATGCGCAGGTTGTCGCCGCGCAGCAGGTTGATGCCGTTGAACGAGGCGTCGTCCGACAGGCGGTCCAGCTGGTTCTTGAGGTCGTTGTACTCATCGGCAAGGCTGGCGCGGACGCTGTTGCCACCGATGCTGTGGTTGGTCGCGGCACCGACGCCGTCACCGTCCTTGTCGAAGGTGACGTCCAGCTTCTGGGTCGAGAGGTTCTCGATGCGCAGCTTGCCGTTGTCGTTGGAGGCCCGGATATAGGTGTTGGTCGACGGGTTGCGGTTGATCTCTTCCACGAACTGGTCGACGGCGTTCGAGGACTTGTAGGCCGACACGGCGGGGCTGCCGGTCGAGGCCGTGTCTTCCCCGAAGAGCGCGACGTGCTGGCCGGAGACGGCGAGCGTCTTCGGTTCAGGATCCGACGAGGTGAAGACCAGCTGGTCGTTCTCGTCGAAGCTGGCGACGATCTCGTTCATGCCGGCAGCCTTGAGCTGATCGTTGATCAGCTGCAGCTGGTTGTTGATCTGGAAGGGCGAGCCGTCGCGGCCGACGATGTTGATCTCGGCTTTCTTGGTGCCGTAGGTCAGCGTCATCTTGTAGGAGGCGGCTTCCACCTCTTCGAGATAGGTTCCCGGGGTGCCGTTGGTGCGGGTCACCGAGATGCCGTCGCTGATGGCATCAGTGCCAGCCTTGGCAGTGCTGGCGACCTGGGTCAGGCCGGCACCGCCGTCAGTGGCAAGGATGGCCGGCGAAGCTTCGCCCAGCGGCGTCTTCCTGGTGATGACCAGGCGGCCGCCGTCTTCGGTTGCCTGGTAGCCGGTGTTGAACGCTGCACTGCCGTTCAGCGTGGCGGCCATGGCGCTGACGCTGGTCGGTGCGGCGGCAAACGCCACGCCAAAGACGGTGGTGCCGTTGACGGTGGCCAGATTGACGTCGAAGGCGAGCGACGCGCCGGTGGCGTCTACGTTCTCGCGCAGGCCGGTAATCTCGGGCGCGGGTCCGCCCGGCTGGGTGGTGACCAGCGTGATGCGCTTGGTCGCCGGGTCAGCCTTGACTTCGTAGCCGCCGTCCTTCGCCTTCTCGTTGAGGGAGTTGACGAACTCCTGGAAGGTCCCGGCTCCGGTAGAGATGGTCTGGTTGCCGACGGTGATGGTGCCGATGTTGGCCGGGTCATGCACGAACGACGTTTCGCCATAGGTGGCGAGCGTGACGCCGGTGACGAACTCGATCTTCGGGGAGGCCACGGTCTTGTCGGTGGCCTGCACGAAGACCCGGCCGTCCGGTGCTGCGCCGGTTGTGTAGTCCGTGATTCCAGCGTTGCTGAGCGCGGTGTCGATGGCCGTGGCGACCTCGCTGGCGGTGGGCGTCGCGCCGAGTGTGCTCAGCGTGATTTCCCTGCCGTCAATGCGCAGCTTGGAGGCGGAGCTGAAGCCGGCGCCGCTGGTCTCGATCAGCGTGCGCGCGCCCGCGCCCTCGTTGCCGTCGGCCGGCGGGGCCGCGAAGTTCGCCGAGGGCAGGTTGGTCACCAGCTTCGCCTTGGTGCCGCCAGTCGGCTCCTGCAGGCGAATCTCGGTTTCTTCCGCGCCGAATCGTCCGCCCTTCACCTTCAGCGTGCTGTCGGACTTCACCTCGTAGGTGTCGGTCAGGAAGGACTTGTCCTGGCGTGCCTGGCGCAGCGTGGACTGCATCGCCTCGAGCGTCTTGGTGATCGAGGTCAGGCCGTTGTCTGCTGCCTCAAGCGTCTTGATGCCGTTGGACATGGAGTCCATCAGCGCGTTGAGGTCGCCGGCCCGGCTGTTGAGTGAAGACGCCGTGAAAAAGTTCGTTGGGTTGTCGAGAGCGGAGTTGACCTTGTTGCCGGTCGCAAGCCGTTCCTGCGTCGTCGCCATCATCTCTGCGGTTTTCTGCAGGGACAGCAGATTCGTGCGGACGGCTTTTGATAGGGAAATGTCTGACATGATTTTGCCTCCAGCAGGCCGGACGTCTTCCGCCTTTAGTAAGTTTTGGTTTACGGAGGTAAACGTTAATGGCGAATTAACCACGCCGCTTAACCCCTCCGAAACCAAGCTTTACGAGGCGAGAAAGACGCCTGACGGCAGGGCCGGGGGCTCTGGAAGCACCAGAAAAAGAAAAGGCGGGCCGAAGCCCGCCTTTCCGATTCGCCCGGGAGACTGTTGCGATTAACGCAGCAGCTGCAGGATGCTCTGGTCGGCCTGCGAGGCCATCGACAGTGCCGAGGAGCTGAGAGACTGGCGAGTCTGCAGCGCCAGCAGGTTGGCGGCTTCCTCGTTCATGTCGGCCAGCGTCAGGTTGGCAGCACCCGTCTGCAGGGTGTTGATCATGTTCTTGGTGAAGTCCTGGCGGTTCTGCACGATCGACAGGTTGGAGCCGAAGGCCGAAGCCTGCGACCGAACCTCATTGAGGGCCAGCTTGATGTTGCCCAGCAGGGCATCGATGTTGCCGTCGCTGTCCAGTTCGATCGCAGCCAGGTCGCTGATGTCCAGCGACTGCGAGTTGATGCCTCGGTCGTCACCGGCCTTGATCTGCATGAACGAGTTGCCAGTCTCGTTGAAGGTGATCGTCAGCTGGTCGCCACGGAGCAGGTTGATGCCGTTGAACGAAGCATCGTCGGCCAGCTTGTTGAGCTGGTCCTTGAGTTCGTTGAACTGCTTGGCCAGGCCCTCGCGGACGCTGTTGCCGCCGATCTCGTGGTTGGTAGACGAAGCACCGCTTGCGCCGTCCTTGTCGAACTCGACGCCGAGCTTCTGGGTCGAGAGGTTCTCGATGCGGAGCTTGCCGTTATCGTTCGAAGCGCGGAGGTAGCCGTTGGTCGCCGAGTTGCGGTTGATCTCCTCGACGAACTGATCGACTGCACTGGTCGCCTTGTAGGCGGAAACGGCAGGCGCACCGGTGGAAACGGTCTTCTCACCGAACAGGTCAACACTCTTGCCCGAAACGGCGAGCGTCTTGGCTTCTGCGGAGGTGGCCGTCAGCACCAGCTTGTTGTCGGCGTCGAAGGAGGCCTCGAGACCCTCAATGCCAGCCGACTTGAGCTGGTCGTTGATCGACTTGAGCTGGTTTTCCTTGGCATAGGCTGTGGAATCGCGGCCGACGATGGTGATGTCGGCAGACTTGGTGCCATAGGTCACGGAGAACTTGTGCGCTGCCGCCTCAAGCGTCTTCGTCGAGGTTCCGTCGGTGCCGTTGGTCTTCGTGACGGTGATACCGGTGGTGTCGGCGTCCTTGAACGTCGCCGTCACGATATCGCCTGCGGTCAGGCCGGCAGCGTTGCCGGCCAGGGGGCCGACCGTCAGGTTGGCGGCGGTCTGGCCTTCGCCGCCCGCAACTGCCGTTAGGGTGAGGACGCCAGCATCGGCGGATGCAACGTACTTTCCCTTGAGATCGTCGTGTGCGTTGATTTTTGCCGCGAGGTCAGTTGCAACGGCCGTTCCGGTCCCACCGGTGACGCCAGTCACGTTCACGCCGTCGACGGAGAACGTGAAGCTGCCCGTTCCGGCATTTGCGCCGGTAGCAATGGTGAACTTTGTTGTGGCGTTCGACTGGCCGGTTTCGTTGAGCCCCTCGATGACCGGAGCCGTGGAAGCGGAGCCCGGCTCTGCGGCACGCAGAGTGATCTTCTGGGTGGCCGCATCGGCGTGAACGGTGTAGCCGCCGTCTTTCGCCTTGCTGTTCAGCGCGGAGACGAAGTCATCGAATGACCCGCCGCCATTGTTGATTTCCTGCCCGCCGACGGTGACCTTACCTGCATACTGTGCGTTATAGGTGAACGACGTTTCTGCGTAGGTTGCGACGGTAACGCCGGCGCCGAACTCGACGCTTGGCGAGCCTAGCGTCTTGTCCTTGTTCTCGATGATGATCGCGTTCTTGCCGTTCGTCGTGTCCGCTGTGACGGTGTACTTGGAATTGGAGCCGCCGAGCAGGGCCTGGATGTCCTGTGCGGTCGTTCCCACGTCAGTGGACGCGGAAGTCAGGGTGATTTCCTGACCATCGATCTTGAGCTTGTCGCCTGTGTTGAACCCGGCGGCAGAGTTGTAGGCAATGACAGTGCGGGCGCCTGCGCCCTGCTTGGTGGCGTCGTTGAGCGAATTGGTAATGTCGGGGTCTGCATACGCCGCGTCGAAGGCGACGCTTGCCTTCGTGCCGCCGCTCGGCTGCTGCAACTTGATTTCCGTCAGTTCATCGAACTGGCCGCCGCTCACCTTCAGGGTGCTGTCGGCGCCGACCTCGAAGGTGTCGACCTGGAAGGACTTGTCCTGACGAGCCTGACGCAGCGTCGACTGCATCGACTCCAGCGTCTTGGTGATGGAGGTCAGGCCGTTGCTGGCCGCTTCCAGCGTCTTGACGCCGTTCGCCATGTTGTCGATCAGCGCGTTCAGGTCGCCGGCGCGGCTGTTCAGGGCCGAGGCGGTGAAGAAGTTGCTGGGATTGTCGAGGGCGGAGTTCACCTTGTTGCCAGTAGCGAGACGCTCCTGCGTCTTGGCCATCATGGTCGCGGTGTTCTGGAGGGAAAGCAGGTTCGAGCGAACGGCCTTCGAGAGCGAGATATCACTCATCACTAAGTTCCTTTTCTAGGATACGCTACTAACGCCTCTTCCTGAGGCTTGCGCCCATCCTTCGCTCTCAGCCCATAAAGAAGCGTTAAACCGCTGCTGCAATTGTGTGGAACCGCACTGGTAGAGAGTGGATTGCGCGCAGGCGTGCGGACGCCTCCTGCGGTTGGTCGTGGACAGGGGCTGCTAGACCAGCAGGTCCTTGATGCGGGCTGTTCGCTCGGTGAGGGAGCCGGAGTCCGCCCGGTACTCGGGCGGCCATCCGGATCGCCGGGGCATGCCGCCTGCAATCACCGAGGCGGCGAAGTCCGAGGTGCCCG
>JAEZHZ010000372.1 GCA_023436745.1 Pseudomonadota bacterium
GGTGGATGTACTCGTCCCCGTTGGGATCGAGATCTTCGAGCGGGAAGCCCTCGAGCAGCGCCAGCTGCTGCAGCATCACCGGGCCCTGGCTCCACGGGCCGGGCTTGAAGACCTCGAAGCTGCGGAAACGGGTCGAAACCGGCCGCTCGACGCTCGCCTGCCAGCGGGCCATGTCATCGCCGGTCAGCAGGCCGCGATGGGGATTGCCCTCTCCGTCGAGCACGGTGCCCGACTGGCTGAAGCGGTCGATGTGTTCGGCGATGAAGCCCTTGTACCAGGCCTTCCGGGCCGCTTCGATCTGCGCCTCGCGGTTGCCGCCGGCAAGTTCGGCCTCGTGGAGGATACGCTCATAGGTCGAGGCCAGCACGGGGTTGGCGAGCATGGTGCCGACACGGGGAGGCTCGCCGTTGGCCATGAACGTATCGCGCGATCCGGGCCAGTAATCCTCGAAGACCTTGCGCATGCCTGTCACGGCCGAGCTGATGCGCGGCAGCACGGGAACACCCGAGCGTGCATAGTGGATGACCGGCTCCAGAACCTCGCGCAGCGACATGGTGCCGTAATCGCGCAGCATCAGCATCCAGGCGTCGAAGGCCCCTGGAACGACGGTGGCCAGCAGGCCGGTGGCCGGGATCAGGTCGAGCCCGAGTTCGGCAAAGCGCTCGATGGTGGCGGAACCGGGAGCTACGCCCTGGCCGCAGATCACCTCGGTCCTGCCCGTGCGCTGATTGAACAGCAGCACCGGCACTTCGCCCGCCGGCCCGTTCAGGTGCGGCTCCACCACCTGCAGGGTGAATCCGGCAGCGACGGCAGCGTCAAACGCGTTGCCACCCCGTTCCAGCATGGACATGCCCACGGCACTGGCGATCCAGTGCGTGGATGAAACGACGCCCACGGTCCCGACGATCTCGGGGCGGGTGATGAACGAAGGGCGTTTGATGGGCACTGGCTACTCGCAGATAGTGGTGGGCAGGGTGGTCTAGGCCGGGTCCGTCTCGAAATGTTCGAACCAGTCGCCCCAGGTCCATGAACTCTTCAGGATCTCGGCAAGCTGGAAGGTGTCGGTACTGGTGACGGCCGGCGCCACCTTGGGGATGAGCTCCGACACGAAATGATGCAGATCCGCGACGTCCTTGTGCAGCGACTGGATCAGCACGTCCGCCGGGCCGAATGACAGCCCCACGAACCTGACGTTCTTGAGCTGGCTGAGCACTTCGGCTGTCTCGCGCACATGTCCCGGCTTCACGCGCAGCATGGTCATTGCGGATACCCCGACCCCGAGGGCGAGGGGACTGCCGACCAGGGTCACCCGAATCAGGTTTTCGTCCTGCAGACGGCCCATGCGAACCCGAACCGTGCCCTCCGACACGTCGAGCTGGCGAGCGATCTCGCGGAACGACATTCGGCCGTCTTTTGCAAGCGCGGCAATGATTTGCTGGTCGATCTGGTCGAGCACCGTTTTCGACATGTGTGACTTACCTCCCTGTGGCGAGAATACGCATTTATGCGATATCGGCAAACCTAAACTTGACTATGCGTATTTTTCGTCGCGTAGATGTTCAGGAAGCGCAGAAGGCGTGGCTTCTGACTGAGCTTCGTACAAGGGTTGGACTCCGAGCGGGCATGCATGCGGGTCCAGATTAGGAGAGAATATGAAACGTTACGTAGCGCTCACTGCAGCCTTGCTGGCCGGTATCGCAGCTGCGCCTGCAGTGTTTGCTCAGGACCCGGTGGAGATCACGTTCTTCTACTGGGCCGGCTCGAACCAGGGCGTGGTCCCGCAGGAAGTCATCGACGCGTATGTCAGCGCGAACCCCGGCGTGAAGATCAACGTCCTCGAGTCGAACAACGCCATCACCTATCCGCAGATGGTCGCCGCCCGGCGCACCACTCCGGATGATCCGCTGGTTCACTGCGGCTTCTTCAACGTCGACGCCATCACCAAGGGTGATGCGGAAGGCATGTGGGCCACGATGGACGAGGCCGCGATCCCGAACCTGAACAACATCATGGAAGGCTTCCGTCGCGCCGAAGACCGCGGCGTCGGCTACCAGATGAACGCCGTCGGCATCCTGTACAACAAGGACGCCGTTTCCACCCCGCCGACCTCCTGGGCGGACCTGTGGAGCGAGGAATATCGCGGCCGCGTGACCATGTTCGACTATGACACGCGCATGATCGCCATCGCGGCTCGCCTCAACGGCGGTGATGAGTTCAACGTCGATCCGGGCTTCGAGGTCTGGGCCGAGAACGCCGAGAACTTCCGCGCGCTGGTCGATTCCAACGACGCCGTGAAGAACCTGCTGGTCAGCGGCGATGCCTGGGCTGCTCCGTGGTTCTCCTCGATCTCCAATGTGTGGATCGAAGAGGGTGGTCCGTTCGGCTTTGCCGTTCCGGAAGAAGGCGCGATCGCCTTCCCGAGCTATCTCGCCATCGTCGAAGGTTCGGACGAGGCAGAGAAGAAGGTCTGCTCGGACCTGATCAACACCCTGCTGGACGCAGAGAATGCCGGTCGCTACGGCGCGCTCACCTCGTCCATCCCGGTGGTGACCAACGCTGTCCTCACCGAGGAGCAGCTGAGCAACCCGATGCTGAACCTGCAGCTCGCAGAGGACTCGGTGGTGCTGGACTACGGTCACATCGGCGAAGTGACGCCCGAGTGGCGCCAGCGCTGGGATCGTGAAGTCAAAGTCAACATGCGTTGATCGGCTGGGGGGCGCTTCATGGCGCCCCTCATTCTCTCCGCTGTCCATTTTTGAGCGAGTTTCATATGGTTTCTGACGTCGAGTTCAAGAATGTCAGCAAGGTTTTCACTGACTACACCGCCGTCGACGACATCTCGTTTTCGGTACCCAAGGGTAGCTTCTTCTCACTGCTAGGACCCTCCGGCTGCGGCAAGACGACAACGCTGCGGATGATGAGTGGGTTCGAATGGCCCGACGCCGGCGAAATCCGCATAGCTGGCAAGGACATGCGCAACGTGCCGGCTTACTCCCGGCCCACCAACATGGTGTTCCAGCGCTGGGCGCTGTTCCCCCACATGACCGTGGCGCAGAACGTCGCCTTCGGTCTCGAGGTGGCGAAGCGGTCCCGTGAGGATATCCGCAAGCTGGTCGGCAATGCGCTGGAACTGGTGGACCTGCTGAAATTCGCCGAGCGCAAGCCGCGCCAGCTTTCCGGTGGCCAGATGCAGCGCGTGGCACTGGCCCGCGCCCTGGTCAACGAGCCGGCCGTGCTGCTGCTCGATGAGCCGCTTGGCGCCCTCGACCTCAAGCTTCGCCTGCAGATGCAGATCGAACTCAAGCGTATCCAGCGCGAGGTCGGCACCACCTTCATCTACGTGACCCATGACCAGGGCGAAGCCCTCACCATGTCCGACCAGATCGCGGTCATGAACAAGGGCAACATCGACCAGCTCGATTCCCCGCAGGCGATTTATGACCGCCCGTCGACGCGCTTCGTCGCCTCGTTCATCGGCAACACCAACCTGGTGCCAGTCGAGATCGTGGGCGTCAGCGGCGACACCGCCACTGTGAGGCTGGGTAGCCAGACCTTCGAGTCCCGCGTCGGCCAGCTCGGTGCCGGCAAGACCGGTGTGGTCTCCGTCCGCCACGAGCGCGTGCGGATCGGCGCCCCGGCAACGCCCGGCGCCGTGGGCGTGCGCGGCCTGATCAAGACGTCGGTGTTCTCAGGATCGGCGGTGCTCAACACCGTCCAGCTCGAGGGCACGAATATCGAGATCATCGTGGAAGTGCACCACGACGGCACCACCGCCTCGCCGGCCGTGGGTTCGGTGGTGGATCTTGCCTGGGAGGGGGCCGCGACGACCCTGTTCGGCGATGAGTGATGCTGCTGCAAACGCGGTCGCAAAGCCGAAGGTCCTGCCGGCGCCGCCGCCGCTGATGCGGCGGCTGATGCCCTGGCTGCTGCTCGCACCGGTGCTGCTGGTGATGCTGGCAGCCTTCGTCATGCCGATGCTGACCTTCTTCCAGTACAGCTTCTATTCGTTCGAGAGGGGCCGGCTCATCGAGGATTTCAGCCTCGATACCTACGTCACCTTCCTGACCGATCCCTACTACCACATGGTGATCCTGGACACGCTCAAGATGTCCCTGATCACGACCGTCGTCTCCATCGCGGTGGGGTATCCGCTGGCCTACGCGCTGTGGCGGATGAACAAGCCGTGGCTGCAGAAGTGGTTCGCGGTCATCATCTTCTCGCCGATCCTGGTGAGCGTGGTGGTGCGCACCTATGGCTGGACGGTGTTGCTGGCCGACCAGGGGCCGGTGAACTGGTTCCTGCAGCAGGTGCTGCAGTTCCCGGAGCCGGTGCGCCTGGTGTTCAACCTCACCGGCGTGGTGATCAGTCTCACGCACGTGTTCCTGCCGTTCGTCGTCTTCCAGATCTTCTCGGTCATGCAGCGCATCGATCCGAACCTGCGTGAGGCGGCAATGGATCTCGGGGCAGGGTGGTGGACCACGTTCCGCCGCGTGACCTTCCCGCTGACACTGCCGGGGCTCGTTTCCGGCGCTCAGATCGCCTTCACCCTGTCGCTGGGCGCGTTCGTCACGCCGCAGATACTGGGTGGCGGCCGCATCCTGATCCTGCCGCTGCAGGTCTATACGGCGACCACCGAGATCAACTGGCCGCTGGCGGCCGTGGGTGGCATGGCGCTCCTGGTCCTGGCCATGGGCACCGTGATGATCAGCAACCGCCTGTTGCGCTTCAGCGAGGTCTAGTGATGAACCAGTCCAACCTGCCTCACTACCGTTACCTGCTGCTCGGGCTGTTCGCGGTGCTGGGGGTGTTCTACGTCCTCGCGCCGCTGGCCATCGTGGTGCTGAACTCGTTCTCGAGCGTGGCCTACAACGTGTTCCCGCCCGAGGGGTACTCCACCCGCTGGTACGAGAACCTCGCCTCGCAGGACACGTTCTACCTCGCTGCCCTGCGCAGCGTGGTGCTGGCGCTGCTGGCAACGGCGATCGCCATGGTCCTCGGCACGATGGCGTCGTACTCCATCGTCCGCTACCAGCCGCGGCTCGCGAACCTGATCCGGGCGTTCCTGCTGTCCCCGATCGTTCTGCCCAACATCGTGCTGGGCGTGGCGGCCTTCATGTTCGTCGTGCGCATCGGCCTGTTCGGCAATTATGCCAGCCTGCTGTTCGTCCACGTGATCGTGGTGCTGCCGTTCATCGTGGCGGTGCTGACCGCGTCGCTGGCGAACTTCGACTGGACCCTGCAGGAAGCCGCGATGGACCTTGGGGCAAAGCCGCTCCGCGCCTTCACCAAGGTGGTGATGCCGCAGATCTCGGTCTCGATGGTAGTGTCGGCGCTGTTCGCCTTCATGACCTCGTTCGACCAGGTGGAGACCACGCTGTTCCTGGTGCGAAACGGCGGCAATACGCTGCCGATCGAAATGTTCCTCTACCTGCAGAAGTGGCAGGACCCCACGATTGCCGCGCTGTCCAGCCTGCTGATCCTGTTCGCGATCATCATCGTGGGCATCCTCAGCCTGATCATGCGCAACAAAGCTCTGCCGCTCGCCATGCTGCAGAACAAGGAGACTTCCGAATGAAGAGCATCGTCCCCGGCGCCCTCATCAGCGCCGTCAACGGCCCGCTGATGATGGAGCACATGGTCGAGTTTTCGAAGTGGCGCAAGGAAGCGGGCATTCCGGAGGAACTCAAGAGCCTCGAGTACATCGAAGCCCGGATGAAGTCCTATGGCTTTGTCACCAGCCTCATCCTGCATGACGCGTATATCAGCCTGCCCAAGGAAGCCTCGATTGTCACCGCGGCCGGCAACCACCGGTGCATCACGCACTCGTTCTCCCAGCCGTCTCCGGCCGGCGGGCTGACCGCGCAGCTCGTCGATGTCGGATCGGGCTCGGCCGCCGAGTTCGCCGGCAAGGACGTGCGGGGCAAGATCGTCATCGTCGATGGCGTCGCCGGCCCTGTCGTCTCGCGCCGCGCAACAGAAGCAGGCGCCGTGGGGCAGCTGCATGTCAGCCCCCACGAGCACACGCACGAGATGTGCATCTCCCCGGTCTGGGGCAGCCCGACTGAGCAGACGGTCGGCAACCTGCCGAGGACCGTGGTGGTGAGCACGCCCAAGGATAGCGGAGCGGCCATTCGCGCGCAGCTCGCGGCCAACCCCGACTTCACCGTCACGATCCACGCCAACGTGGATACCGGCTGGCGCAAGACGCCGATCCTGGTGGC
>JAEZHZ010000377.1 GCA_023436745.1 Pseudomonadota bacterium
TGGTGGGCTCGTCCAGCACCAGCAGGTTGGATGGCAGGGAAAGCGCCCGCGCCAGCGCGACACGGGCACGTTCACCGCCAGAGAGCTTTCCGATAGGTGTGTTGGCTTGCTCGGGGGTGAACAGCCAGTCCTTCATGTAGCCAACCACGTGCTTGGGCTGGCCGTTGATCTGGAGCGTATCACTGCCGCCACCGGTGAGCGCATCGCGCAGCCGGGTCTCGGGATCGAGGCGAGCCCTGCCCTGGTCGAGCATCGCCATTTCGAGAGCGGAACCGAGCTTGATCGTACCGGTGTCGGGCGCCATCAAGCCGGTCAGGAGCTTGATAAGCGTGGTCTTGCCGGCGCCGTTGGGACCGACGATGCCAAGCCGGTCGCCGCGCAGCACGCGGAGGTTGAGCTCCCGGACGATGGGGCGCTCCCCATAAGATTTGCTGACGCCCTCGGCTTCCACCACCAGAGCGCCGGAGGTGCGCCCGGAGGACGCCGTCATCGACACATTCCCCGTAACGGAGCGTTGCTCACGCCGTTCGCTGCGCAGCGTGGCCAGGTTCTCGAGCCGGCGTACATTGCGCTTGCGGCGTGCGGTGACGCCGTAGCGCAGCCAGTGCTCCTCGCGCACGATCTGGCGATCGAGCTTGTGCCGTTCCTTCTCCTCCTGCTCCAGCACCTCGTCGCGCCAGGCCTCGAAGGCCGAGAAGCCACGGTCTATCCGCCGGGTGATGCCGCGATCGAGCCACACGGTGGAGCGGGACAGATCAGCAAGGAAGCGCCGGTCGTGACTGATCAGCACCATCGCCGAGCGCAGGCTGTCGAGCTCACCTTGAAGCCACTCGATGGCGGGCAGGTCGAGATGGTTCGTCGGCTCATCGAGAAGCAGCACGTCAGGACGTGGTGCCAGCACGCGCGCAAGGGCTGCGCGGCGACCTTCGCCGCCAGAGAGGTTCCTGGGGGATTCCTCGCCGGTGAGACCCAGTGACTCAAGGAGGTAGCGCGCGCGGTGCAGATCGTCGCCGGGCGTAAGGCCGGCTTCCACATAGGCCAAGGTGGTGGCGTAGCCTGACAGGTCCGGCTCCTGCGGCAGGTAGCGCAGGGTTGCAGATGGCTCGACGAAGCGCTGTCCGGCATCGTGCCCGACCTCCCCCGCTGCAATCCGCAGCAGGGTGGACTTGCCCGAACCATTGCGTCCGACGAGCGCGATACGCTGGCCGGGAGAGACGATGAGTTCCGCGCGCTCCAGCAACTGCGTGCCGCCGAAGGTGAGCGAAATGTCCTGAAGCGAAAGTAGGGGAGCAGCAGCCATGGCGGGGGTAGAGCATAGGCCAAGGACAAAGGAAAGATCGGTCGCGCGGGTCAAGACCTGGCAAGCGAATGCCGTCAGCGCGAATCCCGTCGCTCCTTGCGCCCGGCTTCCGCGGGGTCGTTCAGCTGACAGCGGCCACAAGCGTCTCCGACACCGCTTCGGCCGTCGTGAGCCCGAGACGCTCGCGGATCGAGCGTTTCTTGCTGGCGAGATCTGCGATGGTGTAACCCTCCAGCACCTCGAAGAACGCTCCCAGCGCCTCGCGCAACGCGCCGTTGAGGTCGCACTCGCCGATCAGAGGGCAGTCGGCGCCCTCCTCGAAGCACTCGGCGAGTGCAAAGTTCTCCTCAGTCAGCCGAATGGTATCCAGCAGCGTGATCTGGTCGGCCGGCTTGCCGAGGCGAATGCCGCCGTGTCGGCCACGTACGGTCTTGAGAAGCCCGTTCTCAACCAAGGGCTTGATCAGCTTGAACAGGAACAGTTCGGAAATGCCGTAGGCCTTCGCGATCTCAGCCACGCGGCTCAGCCCCGGTTCATTGACGGCGCAATAGACCAAAGTGCGGATGGCGTAGTTCGATTGTCTCGTCAGTCTCACGTCGGGCCTCTCGGGTGCTGCGCGGCAACATTATAACCATTCTAAAAAGTGTCAATTCCTGACGACACACTTCATGTTTCACACGTTGTGTGCGTGACCTCTGGACGAGCCCTTAAGTTCCGACTATGAACTTATTCTCGTTGGAGTATGTGAAGCGTGAGCAAGACAAAGACTCGAGCCGATCTGACCGACAGGGCAGTTGCCGAAACCGGCCTGCCCAGAGCCGAGGTATCGGCTGTTCTCGATGATATGCTGCGACTGATGAGTTCCGCGCTCATGCAATGCGAGACCGTGAAGCTGACCGGCTTCGGGTCGCTGCAGGTGCGCTCCCGCGCGGCACGGACGGGGCGAAATCCCCGCACCGGCACCGAGCACGAAATCTCACCCCGTCATACCGTGGTGTTTACGCCGAGTACGCAGTTGCGGCAGGCGCTGGCAGCGCGTGTATCAGCCGGCGATGTCCGCGAGACTGCGTGAGAAGTAGCGCCGGTAGAGCGGCAGTTCGGCAGCGCCGACGGCTGCGGCGAGCGGCCCAAACCGGCCGGCCTCGAGCCGTGGAACCGGTCGCGCGCCCGTGGGCAGCGTGGACAACGCCTTGGCGGTAGCCTCAATCAGGCGGTGACTTTCTGCCGGCGGCAGAAAGCCGTCGATGATGGCCAGTCCGGCAGGCGTGACCGTGGTGGTGTTGTAGATCAGATTTGCCAACGCCACCGCCGCCTGATTGATCCAGACGTCCAGTACCGGCTCCAAAGCGTCGTAGTCCCATTCGTGGGGCGGCAAATGTGCGGGCACCAGCGGGCCGGCGAGTGCGGCCAGGGCAGACAGGGAGGCAAGCTGGTGCGCTGGCCGCAGTTTGCCCTCAGGGTCGGGAACGAGCATGTCGCCAAGATTGGCAGCGGCTCCGAAGGGGCCCTCCCACTGCAGTCCTTCGGCGAGACGCGCCGCTGCAATGTCATTGCCCAGGAACAGGTGAATGAAGCGGGCCGGCCGTGGGGGATCGTGGTCAACGATCTGTGCCCAAGCGGCTGCGCTGCCGCTATCGAGAAGGGATACCTCGAGTTCGGTTTCCGCGCGCAGTTCACCGGCGAGATCGAGCTCTGCCCACAAGGCGATCTGTTCAGGAGGCGCTCCGAACCATTGCAGCCGCGACAGGAAGTCAGCCGGCAGGGCGATACCGACGTCGACTAGCCGATCCTCGTCGCTGGCGGGCAGGGCCCGGCGCACCTCGGCGATCATGTCAGCCAGTGAGGACGCCAAGGTGCCAGCGTCCGGATATGGGTAGTGCAGTCGTTTGCGCGCGCGAACCTGGATGTGCAGGTCCAGCAGTAGCACTTCCGCGTGACGCCAGCCGACCTCGACCCCGATGGCGTAGGCGCCGTTTGCCTTCAGGAAGATCGGAGTTGCCGGCTGTCCCCGGCGACCCCGCCGCACCTCACCGCGCTCGATCAGGCCCGCTTGCTCGCAATCGGCGAGGATTGCGGAGACTGTCTGTGGCGCAAGGCCGGACCGACGCGCGATTTCAGCGTTCGAGGAACCAGGGTGGAATGCGACGACGGTGAGCACCGCCCGTTCGTTGGCGCGCCGTAGTCCCTGTGGTTGCAGTCCACGCCCACCGACCTCAAACGCGTCACGCAACTCCCCTTTTAGGGATGGCATAGTAAAATCCGTTCACAAGGCCGCGACTGTTCTGCGGCGGCCTGAAGTTGAATGGGTTCAGTGGCCCCTGTCCACTAGGAAAAGGTCGCAGGTGCTGGCCGAAGAACGCGGCTGCGTCTAGCGAGCCTGGTAGAAGTCCGAGAGCGGATCGGACAGAACCATGTCGCGAAGACGCTGCCCGAGGAAGGCCCGTAACTCGATGAAGCGCCGGTCTGCACGCAGATCGTCGTCGCCGCGCGGGCGCGGCAGATCTACCTGGACGCGCTCCACCACCCGCCCAGGGCGTGGGGTCATGAGCAGCACTTCGTCGGCGAGCAGAAGCGCCTCATCGACGCTGTGGGTGACAAACAGAACGGTGGGCGTACGCGCCTGCCATATACGCAGCAATTCCAGTTGCATGAGTTCGCGGCTCTGAGCGTCGAGGCTGGCAAATGGTTCGTCCATGAGCAGCAGGTTCGGCTCCGATGCCAACGCCCGGGCCAGTGCCACGCGCTGTCGCATGCCACCCGACAACTCGCCCGGCGGAGCAGCGGCGAAGCGCGTGAGGCCGACAAGGTCGAGATACTGGCGTGCCCGCTCCACCCTCGCAGCAGCGTCCAGCGTCGTACCAAGCAGGCCGAACTCAACGTTCCGTAACGCAGACTCCCATGGAATCAGCCGGAAGGACTGGAACACGAAGCCGATGCCCGGCCCCGGATTCGGCGCAGCACCGTCCACCAGCACCTGACCCGAATCCGGTTGCATCAATCCGTCGCAGAGGCGCAGCAGAGTGGTCTTGCCGCAGCCGGACGGACCGAGAATGGCAACGAACCGGCCGCGATCGATCGAGAACTCGAGCCCTCGAAGTGCTTCCACCACTGTGCCACGGGAGGCATAGCAGAGGCCCACATCCCGAAGCTCAAGTGCAGTGGATGATCGCGGCGCCTTGGCCATCAGCGATCCGCAGGATCGGCAGAGGCATCGACGCCCAGTTCGGCAAGGACATCATCGATGGGGTTGAAGTCGACCCATTCCTCGAGGGGCGCAGGTTCGAGCCCTTCAAAATCGGCACCCTGGAACAGCCACTCCTCGGAGACGTCAAGTTCTGCGCGGCTCAGACCACCGTTGACGCTCCAGCTGCCGGCGAAACTGGTCGCGAGTTCATCAAGGATGGTGCGGTCGACGTGCGGCACCAGGCTTGCCATTGCGGCCGACCAGCGCTGTGGCTTCGCAGCGAAGTCGCGGGACGCCCGGACCAGGGCGCGGATGACGGCGCGCACCTCTTCGGGCCGCTCACGGAGGACTGCAGGCGGCACGACGTTGACCTTGTTCAAGACCGGCGCGGCTCGGAAATACTCCTCCTGATCAACCAGAACATGGAGACCCTGCCGCTCCGGCAGCGTAAGCCAGACGCCGATGGACATGGTGGTCGCATCGATGCGCCCGGCGGCCAGGGCCTGCGCCCGGACGTTTGGCTGTCCGAGCGGCACTACCTCTAGACTGACAGGATCGACTCCGCCGGCCTCGAGGACCTTCAGGCTCAGCGAGTGATCGAGGCTTCCTAGGCGGCCAACGCCAAAACTGCGCCCTGCAAGGTCCGTCACCTCATCCATGTCGGCGGAGCCTGCAATCAGGAAAGGCAACGACTTGTTGGGCGACATCACCGCAACGAGGTCGGTCGCGCCACGGGCATGAAGCTGCAGAAGTGCGTCGAGGCCGATGTTGGCCATCTCTCCCTCGCCCGCAGCGATTGCGGCTATGGCAGAGGGCGTCTGCTGCACCCGCACCAGTTCCACCTCCACGCCTTCGCGGGTGAAATAGCCCTCACTCAGCGCAAGCTCTATGACCGAATTCGGCACCAGTGGCGGCTCGAGGTCGGTCACAATGAGCCGGAAGGGTGCCGCCTTAGCAGACCCAATGGGCGAAAGGGCGATGAGAATACCGGCAAGAAGACCGGCAGCGAGACGAGCGGACACGAAAACTCTCCGTTGGCCGGTGGCGAGTCGCGGCAACGACGCCGGCGTGGTACGGGGTTGTAGCCGGAGCGCTGCCCGGTTTGAAGGACGTTTGGAGCCGCAGGTTGGAACGGGAAGACGGCAGGATAGCGGGTCTGCGGGTACTGGTGCTGCTGTGCCTTGTTTGCCTGTGGTGGATCGTGGCCGACGGCCTGGGCACGCCCTTCATTCCCAGCCCGGCTGAAACCACTTCGGCTGGCTTGCGCCTGCTGCGGAACGGGCAGCTGCTTCCTGCGGTGGGTCAGAGCCTCGTGGTGTTCCTGCTCGGCTTTGGGCTAGCGGCACTTGTTGGCCTCGCTGCCGGCGTTGTGTTGGGAACATGGCGCGTGCTGGGCAGGGCACTCGATCCCTTCGCCTACGCCTTTGCCGCCACGCCGCGCGTGGCTTTCATCCCCCTGATCATCGTTTTGCTGGGGGTCGGGATAGAGGCCAAGCTGACGGTGGTCTTCCTTGGCGCCGTGATGCCGATCCTGCTCAATACCTATTCAGGCGTGTCCCATACCGACCCGGGATTGCTGGAAATGGCGCGCTCCGTGAAGGCAGGACAATGGGCGGTGTTCAGCCGTATCATGGTGCCGGGCGCCCTCCCCGCCATAGTGACGGGTTTGCGGATCGGAGCGACCATCGGGCTCATCAGCACGGTGGTGGCGGAGCTCTACACCGCAGTGCAGGGTCTGGGCGGCCTGCTCGCCCTCTACGGCAACAGCTTCCGTATGGCCGAGTACTTTGTCGTCGTGCTGACGCTTGCCGCCGTGGGGGTAGTTGTCACCGAGGCGCTGCGGCTGCTCGAGAAATCCGTTCAAGAACGCGGCCTTGGATAACCGCATCTACGATCAGGTGTAGACCCTCACGTCACGACCGTCGGCGCGCGCCACCAGGCGACCTGGTTTTCCTGCGAGAGCGCTGACCTGACTCACCGCCACCGGATCCGTTGACAACTTGCCGGCCCCCGCATCGTCGGTGGAGAGCACGGACGATTTCAGGAGCCTTGAATAGGGATGCTCGGGATTGTCGAGCACCGTACGGGCGTCACCCATCTCCACAATTCGGCCGCGCTGCATGATGATCAGGCGGTTCGAGATGTAATACGCGGTCGCCAGATCGTGGGTGATGTAGATGACGCTGACGCCAAGATCATCGCGCAGGCTGCGGAGCAGGTTGACGATGCTCATGCGTAGCGAAGCGTCCACCATGGACACCGGCTCGTCCGCCACCAGCAGAGGCGGGTTGGGGATCAAGGCACGGGCAATCGCGCAGCGCTGGAGTTGCCCGCCGCTCATCTCGTGGGGGAAACGCCCTCTCACTTCCACCAGGCTGAGGCCGACCTTCTGCAGGGCCTCGTCCGTGGCCCGGTCGATAGCGGCCCGGTCGGAGGTATGGAGGAAACGCTGGGCGGTTGATTCCAGATAGCGCTCGATCTTCTTGAGTGGATTGAACGCCTCGAACGGGTTCTGGAACACCGGCTGCACGTGGCTCATGAATTCGAGCCTGCTGGCACGACTGGCCCGCCGGTCGACCTTCTGGCCACGAAACCGGATTTCACCACCGGTCGGATCTTCAAGACCCAGGATCATGCGTGCAAGGGTCGTCTTTCCCGAGCCGGACTCACCGATGATGGTAAAAATCTCCGGGTTGTCGGCACTGAGCGAGAAGCTGGCATCTGCAACCGCTTCCACAACGCGCCGGCCGAATATACCGCCCATGGTAAAATGCTTGGACACGCCGCGAACGTCGAGAAGGGTAGTCATGCGGGCACTCCCACCGGACTGATCGCCCCCACCAGCGGCGTGACCTCACGCCAGCGCCAACAGGCGGTGCGATGATCGGCAGCTACGGTCTCGAGGGGTGGGCTCTGCTCGCGGCACTTGTCTATGGCGAGGGGGCATCGCGGGTGGAAGCGACATCCACGCGGCGGATCGGCAAGGTTTGGCGGTCGACCATCAAGCGCCGGGCGCTGTGTGGTATCGCCAATGCGCGGCAAGCTCGCAACAAGATGGGCCGTATAGGGGTGCTTGGGAGCAAAGAACATCTGGCGGGTGGGCCCCTCCTCGACAAGGCGCCCGGCATAGATGATCCCGACCCTGTCCGCGATGTTGGCGTGCACGCTCATGTCGTGGGTGACAAAGACGACAGAAGAGTCCATCTCGCGCTGGATTTCGCGGATGAGAGACAGAACCTCCTTCTGTACCACCACGTCCAGGGCGGTCGTCGGCTCATCGGCGATGATGAATTCGGGATGGCACACGGTCGCCAGACCGATGGTGACCCGCTGGCGCATACCGCCGGACAACTCATGGGGATAGGCACGCAGCACATCCGCCGGCAGCTTGAGGCGGGCGAGGTGTTCGACCACCCGTTCCTCGAACGCGCGGCCGGACAGGCCTAGGGGCCGCTGGGCGAAGTCCCGGAACGTCTTGCCGATGCGGCGGACCGGGTTGAGTACGCTCATCGAGCCCTGCATGACATAGCTCAGGCTCATCCAGCGTATCGCCTCCAGTTCCCGGGGGCTGGCCCGAACGACATCGATTGGCCCGGTGCTGAAACCAAAGCGAACACTGCCGTCGACCACCCTGAGGGGCGGGCGGACAGCCGCGGCCAGCACCTTGATGAAGCTGGTCTTGCCCGACGAGCTTTCGCCGGCAATGCCATAGACCTCTCCCCGTCGCACCGTCATGGTGATGTCGTCCACAGCGCGCACTTCGCGGTTCACGCCGAAGTAGTTCATCTGATAGTAGGCCTTGAGCCCGTCGACCTTGAGAATATCCCGTGTCATGGCTCAGACTCCCATGCGGCGCAGACGGCTGCGGGGATCGATGTACTCGTTCATCGACATCGCCAGCAGAAACAACCCCAGGAAGGTGATGACGATAAGCACCACCGGAATGACGACCCACCACCAAACGCCAACCACGATCGCAGAGTGCTGGTTGGACCAGTAGAGCACCGTCCCCATCGTGGGGTGATTGAGGTTGGTGAAGCCCAAGACGGCAAGGGTCACCTCCAGCGCCATCGACCACAGCATGTTGTTCATGAAGGTCGCAAAGACGATGGGCATGACGTAGGGCAGGTGCTCCTCCAGCAGCACCTTGCGGGTGCTCATGCCGGCAAAGACCGCATGGCGCGTAAACTCGCGGTGCTTAAGGCCGCGAGCCACCGAGCGGATCAGGCGAGCGTCGAAAGGCCAGCCCAGGCAAGCCATGATCAGGGCCAGGGTAAAGGTGTCCAGATCGCTGCGCAGCACGAAGTAGAACAGCACCAGGATCGGGAAGATCGGCACGGAAACGAAGATGTCGTTGATGAACATGAGCACGCGGTCGACCCAGCCACCCAGGTACCCCGCAGCCAGCCCCACGGTGATGGAGATGATGCGCGAAAGCACGGCCACGGTGAGGCCGAAGATGAGGCTGTTCCTGAACGCCGCCGAGAGTTGCCAGAACAGGTCCTGCCCGCGTGAGTTGGTTCCGAACCAGTGTTGGGCTGAAGGCGGCTGGTCGGGAACGGCCAGGTAGATCAGCGACGGGTCGACCGGCGAGATGAAGCTGAGTGCCGCAAAGGCCACAACGAGCCCAACCAGCACCAGCCCTATGGTGAACTCGATGTTGTAGCGGATCAGATCTCTGAAAACTGAAATCATAGCCTACTCCGCACGGATCCTGGGGTCGAGGAGCGGATAGAGCAGGTCGACGATGAATATCGCCCCCGCAACCGCCGTGATGGAGACCGTGGCGACGGCCAGAACCAGCGAGTAATCGCCGTAGTTGACCGCATCGATGAGCAGCGAGCCCATGCCTGGGTAGTTGAAGACTTCCTCTGTGATGATCGTGCCCGAGAAGACGCCGCCCAGAGTCATGGCCAGTGCCGTGAGTTGAGGCAGCATGGCATTGCGGATCACGTAGCTGCCTACGACCGTCCGCCGATCCACGCCCGCCAGTTCGGCATAGGTCACGTAGTCATCGTTGATGATGTTGCTGACCAGCGCCCGCATGCCGAGGAACCAGCCGCCGAAGCCCACCAGCACGAGCGAAGCGGCAGGCAGGATCGCGTGCTGCAGCAGTGAGACAATGAACTGGGGGGTCCATCCCGGCCGCACATCCATGCCGAACCCACCATTGGTCGGCAGGATGGGCAGGTAATAGCCGAAGATGATCAGCAGGATGAAGGCGACGACGTAATAGGGAATTGGCTGGATCGCGATCGACAACAGGCCGAAGGCGCGGAAGAACGGGTTGTCCGGACGGTACCCGGCCAGTGCTCCCATGAGATTGCCGACAATGAAGGTGAAAAGGGTCGAAGTCGCCAGCAACCCGAGGGTCCAGGGCAGCGCCCGAGCGACCAAATCCATTGAGGGTGTTGGAAAGGCAAGGAGTGACGGACCTAGATCGCCGCGCAGCAATCGCGCCCAGAAGTTGAAGTACTGCTGCAGGATCGGCTGGTTGGTGCCGTACAACTCCGTAAGTGCAGCGCGTGTAGCAGCGATGGCATCCGGGGAGAGGTTGGACCGGGCGGAAAGCCGGCCGAGCACCTGTTCCACCGGATCGATCGGCGACAGATGGGTGACCAGGAAGGTCGCAGAGATGCCGCAGAAGATCACCGCCAGCAATTGCAGGAACCGCTTCCCGGCAAACAACAGATAGGCTCGCATCCACGCTCCTCAACTCAGGATAGCGGGCCCTTGCGGGCCCATGTGGCCCGGCTTTGCCGGGCCACCGGGGAGGGAGAGCCTACGCGCCTTCCACAGGCGTGATCTGGGTGAAGATGTAGCGCCCGTTGGACCAGTTGGTGACCGGATTTGCATACGGCCGGTCGATATTGGGCCAACCTGTCCAGTACCTGTTCGACTGCACCGAGAACACGTTGTAGGCCATGATGGGAATGTTCGGCATCTCCTCGAGGTGGAGCTTCACGAACTCATGGCCGTACTCGATCCCCACGGGATCGTTGAAGTCACTGGCCCGGATCTTCTCGATCAGTTCATCGAGGCGAGGATCTTCCCAGCGCATCCAGTTGCGATCCGGCTGCGACTCCCCGAGCGGCTTTATGTATTCGGAGTGGTAGCTGTCGAGGAAGAAGCTGAGATCGGGGTGACCACCCCAGGTTTCCACCGCCCAGCTGATGTTCACGTCATAATTGCCGACGCGCTGGCGGTCCCAGGTATCCGAGGCGGCCTCGACCTGTGCGCCGATGCCGTTCTGGGCCCAGGTCTGGGCGATGATCGCGCCGAGGCGATTGACCACCCCGTCGGTCGGGACCATCACCGAGAAGCGGAAGGGCTGGCCGTCCGGCATCATCCACTGGTTGCCCTGCTTCGAGAAGCCCGCCGACGTCAGCAGCTCCTCGGCGGCCTGGAGGTCCTGCTTCCACCAGCCATAACCGAAAGCGTTCCGGACGGCGGTCTCGTCCGTGGGGGCATCCGGGAATTGCCCGCGAACCATTTCGGCGATCTGCAGCCCCACATCGGGGTCGTACGGCTTGATGGTGCGCGAGCCGGTATCGAGCTCGTAATTTATGAGGAAGTCCTGCAGGGGGCCGTGAAAGTCCCGCGGATGGGTTCCGGTTGGTGGCACCGAGATGGCGGACAGGGTGGCCGCCCCCCGGTAGGAGGCCATCGACATGGCGCGCGCATCGAGCATCAACGCCAGTGCCCAGCGGACGCGCTTGTCCTCAAACAGCGGCTTCTGCAGGTTGAAGATCGCCATGACCAGGGTGGGATCCGGGTGTGCATACGGGAACCCGGGGAACCAGCCCTGGATCTGCGGGTCCTGCTGGATGATCGAGAAGGTGGCCTCCGGCGACAGGTCGTGAACCATATCAAGGTTGCCGTTGCGCATCTCGATAAGGCGGTTATCGGGCGAGATGTTGTTGCGGTAGATGATGAACCTGGGCTTGGGCTCCCCGATCATGCCCAGCGCGGTGCGTTCCCAGTCGTCGCGGCGCTGCCAAATGTACCAGGTACCATTGGGATCATAGGAGTGAAGCGTGTAGGGGCCGAGGCTCACCGGAGGATCGTTCGGGAAGCTGAGGATGTCCTCCACGTTCTCGAACACATGCTTGGGCATGATCCAGGCGCCAGTCCAGCGCACCGAGAAGAGCGTATGGAAGCGCGAGTTTGGACCCTTGAGCGTGAAGTGAACGGTGTAAGGATCCACCGCCTCGACAGTTTCCACCTGGGCGTTGTAGGCGCCATTCTGCGACAGGCCAGGGGTGGCCTTGTGCTTCTCGACGGTGAACACCACGTCGTCGGCGGTGAACTCGACGCCGTCGCTCCAGTAGATGCCGGGCTTCAGCTTCACCGTCATCTCGGTGAAGTCCTCGTTGTACTCCCACAGACCATCGGCCAGGGAGTTGTAGATCGCGTTCTCGCTGGCACCCTCCAGACCGGCATCGGGATCGATCAGCCAGAAAGTGTCGGTGGTGAGCTGGTGCAGCCCGTTGGAGAGGGCGTTTCCGGCTCCAACCACCCAGTTGTTGAACCACCCGGGATTGCGGATGACGCCTTCGGGATTGTGGATGATCAGCGTCTCCTTGCGCGGGAACTCGGCAAGGTCGGGAGCGGAACCCTCCGCCTCCTGAGCGAAAGCCAGCCCCTTGGCGGCAAGCGTCAGCACACCGGCGGCAGTACCCGCCAAGAGAAAGCTACGTCTATGCATTGTATCCTCCCTTACAGCGCACCCTCCCGTGCGTCGTTGTGAGGAGATTAATCAGGTTGTCCCCGGTGTCAACCGGAGTGCTGATGTAGATCAAATATCATGATACCAATACAGCAGGAGGCGTCTAGCCGGCGGTCTGCAGCCGCATGATAATATCCTGATCGTAGTTTCCGAAGCCGCGTCCGAAGATATTGATCCCGCCGGGATGCCTTGCGTCATCCTTTACGGCGATGCGCAGCCGGATCGAGTGATGAGTCTCAAGGTCCAGGTCGGTCAGCGAGACCGGAGAGATCTTCATGCCATCGACAAAGGTTCCGTTGCGCGTGACGCGCCACCCTTTCAGCTTGCCGTACTGGCTGCCCTTCAGCTTCCACCACGACGGGGTGTAGACGCCGCGCTTGTCACCAAAATCACCCGGCGACGTCCAGGTGCCGATCTCGGTGCCGTTCACCGAGAGCGTTATGTCGCTCGGCCAGTCCGCGGAGGTCCCGGGCACCTCCGACGAGAGCTCCATCGAGAACTCCATCGCCTCCAGGGGCTGCTGGGACAGACGGGCATTGTTCGGAAACTGGTACTCGACATAGCCGTGATTGAACCAGATGAGCCCCGTCTTCATCCGCTCAGGGTTCAGGAAGGAGTCCGGAACATCCAGCAGCCCGATGATACCATCCACAGAACACAGGCCGCATGGGGCAGTAACCTCGCAGCTGGTGTAGAGACCCAGCGGCATGGCAACCTCGATCGTATTGGCCTCAAGGGGTGCCACTGCTTCCTTGAACATCACCAGCACCTCATCGAAGGTGGAGTGACAGATCTTCTGGTTCCCCTTGCGCGCCTTCTGGTTCTCGGTGCGGATCAACCCGCAGGATTCCAGTATCTGCACATTGGTTGAAACGGTCGATTGCGGCAGATCCAGACGTTCGGCGATCTCGTTGCCGTTCATGGCCCCGTCGGTATGAAGGAGCTTGAGGATCCTCACCCGGATCGGAGATGCCAGCCCCTTGAGGACATCAAGGTTCTCCTCAGGGTCTACGACCAGAAAATTGCGGCTCATGAACCCCACCCCCAAGCGATACGGACCGCTATGTATCAGGTTCCACGATAGCCTCAACCACACCAACCCCGATCTTCGCCTTGGTTCGTCTTGCCAGTACCCTGTTGACGACGCGCACGATCCCCCTCTACTAAACATGAGGATTGATACATATCATAAAACCGGGTTTGGGGGAGATGCCGTGCGCGCGACTGTGATCGCTCACCGCGACTATGTTATCGCGGATATTGACGACAGGATCTACGGGGCCTTCCTCGAGCATCTGGGCCGGGCCATCTACACCGGCATCTACGAACCGGACCACCCGACGGCCGACAAGAACGGCATGCGCGGAGACGTTGCCCAATTGGTGCGGGACCTGAAGGTGCCAATGGTGAGATATCCTGGGGGCAACTTCGTGTCGGCCTATAACTGGGAAGACGGAATAGGTCCCAAGGACCAGCGCCCCACCCGCCTCGACCTTGCATGGCACACATCCGAGAGCAATCAGGTCGGCATCCACGAGTTCGCCGACTGGTGCGATACCGTCGGCACCGACATGATGCTGGCGGTCAATCTCGGCTCGCGCGGGCTGGAAGAAGCGCGCAACTTTGTAGAGTACGTCAACGGACCAACAGGCAGCTACTGGGGCGACCTGCGGAAGCAGAACGGCCGCGCCGACCCCTGGGACGTAAAACTGTGGTGTCTCGGCAACGAGATGGACGGTCCCTGGCAGATCGGCCACAAGACAGCCGACGAGTACGGCCGGCTGGCGAGCGAGACAGCGAAGGCGCTTCGAGCCTTTGACAAGTCGCTGGAACTGATCGTGTGCGGCTCGTCACACTCCAATATGCCCACCTACCCGGACTGGGAGCGCGTGGTGCTGGAGCACACCTACGAGTCCGTGGACCACATCTCGCTCCATATGTACTCGTCAAACCACGACAAGCACACGCCGGATTACCTAGCCCACAACGTGAAGCTAGAGACTTACGTCTCCACGGTGGCCTCGACGATCAACTATGTGAAGGCCAAGAAGCGCAGCAAGCGCAACGTGACAATCTCGTTCGACGAGTGGAACGTCTGGTACCACTCCCACAAGCAGGATCGTGCCATTCTCGACGGCAAGCATGGCTGGCCCCACGCCCCTGCCCTGCTCGAGGACATTTACAATTTCGAGGATGTGCTGCAGGTCGGTTGTTGCCTCAACACCTTCATCCGCAAGTCGGACGTGGTGAAGCTGGCCTGTATCGCCCAGTTGGTGAATGTCATCGCGCCGATCATGACCGAACCCGGTGGGGCGGCATGGAAGCAGACGACATACTATCCGTTCTACTTCGCCTCCATGTTCGGCCGGGGCCGCGCACTAAACCTGCTGGTCGATAGCCCCGCCTACGAAAGCACGACGGCTGGGGACGTGCCCTACCTCGATGTCTCCGGCGTCGAGAACGAAGAACAGGGAACGCTCACCTTCTTCCTCGTCAACCGCAGCGGCGACGAACAGCTCGACGTGGAGTTGTCGCTGCAGGGCTATGGCAATGCCCGCGTCATCGACCATCAGGTCATGGTGCACGAGGACCTGAATGCAGTGAACTCGGCAGACAATCCGCACAATGTCCGGCCGGAGCGAGGCGAAGGTGCGCGAGCCGAGGATGGCTTCCTGACGGTGACCCTACCGCCGCACTCCTATCAGATGGTGCGGCTCAGCGTCGCCAGGAACTGACGTTAGCAAGGCTCAAGGAACGGGTCGCTTACGAGCGGTCCGCGACGCGCTGCTGATCGAGGACGATGGCCCTGCTCACGGCAGCAGCAGCAGCTTCCACTGATCCCGCCTCCAGCGCGGCCACGAGGTCATCCAGTGCGGCTACCCTTGCCTTTCGGTAATCGGCGCTCGCTCCGTCGTCGCGGACCAGAGCAAGCGCAAGGGTGAGTTCCACCACTCCGACGACTGAACGCACAAGGGCATTCCGGGAACTCTCCGCGACAATGGCGTGCACTTCCAGGCAGGACAGGCCGAACTGCTCGATATTGTCCTCGGCCGTGGCGGACTGGTGCGCCCAGTACTTGAGGAGGCGCACCTGCTCGGCCGTGCGGTGGCGCACCGCGTGTCGCACCCCAAGATCTTCCAGGGCCACGCGCACCTCGAACAGGCTGGCGTGGAACTCCGGGTCGGCCGGTGCGTCGAAATGCCAGGCAAGCACCTGTGGATCGAAATAGTTCCAGCGGCTTCTGGGGGAGACGCGCGTACCTACCTTGGGGCGGGCCTCCACCAGCCCCTTGGCCTCGAGTGTCTTCAGGGCCTCCCGCAGAACGGTGCGGGAAACGCCATAGGTCTCCATCATCACCGTATCGCTGGCAAGGACCGAACCCACGGGAAACCGGCCTGCCACGATGGCACTGCCGATCTCGTTGATTACATAGGTGTGGAAGTTGCGCGCAGCTGTCCGCCCGGACAAGGAGCGGATAAGGCTGCCGGCTTCAATCATCTCACGCTTTCTCGGGCGCCCTGTCTCCCGAGGACGAGGCCGCAAAGATCAGCCGCTGCAGGACGATGAACAGGAACAAGAGGACGCCTATGACAATCTTGGTCCACCAGCTCGACAGCGTTCCGTCGAAGATGATGTAGGTTTGAACGAGGCCCAGCAGCATGACGCCGACAAAGGTGCCGAGAACGAACCCATACCCCCCAGTCAGCAGCGTGCCGCCGATCACGACCGCGCTGATCGCATCGAGTTCGACCCCGACGGCAGCCAGCGGATAGCCCGCGGACGTGTATAGCGAGAAGACGATTCCTGCCACTGCGGCAAGAACGCTTGAGAGCATGTAGATCGCGACCGTGGTCCGAGCCACCGGCACACCCATCAGCGATGCCGACACCGCGTTACCCCCAAGGGCATAGACATAGGAACCGAACTTGGTGCGGTGAGCGAGAAGCGCACCGACAATGAATATCCCGATCATCAACAGACCGATGAAGCTCAGCCGACCGCCCCCGGGCAGGCGGATGATCAGAGACGAAATCCAGGTGTAGAAGTCGTGGTTGATCGGCACGGAGTCCTGGGTGATCACCGAGGCGCCACCGCGGGCGAGGAACATGCCCGCGAGGGTGACGATAAAGGACGGTACCTGCAGGAAATGGATGGAGAGGCCCATGGCGGCGCCGAAGGCGGCCGACACCAGCAGCGCCACCGCAAAGGCAGCCAGGGGGTGCAACCCGGCCCAACTGATCAGCACAGCCACCAGCACGCCCGTAAACCCGATTACCGCCCCTACGGACAGGTCGATGCCACCTGACAGGATGACAAAGGTCATGCCCACGGCGGCAATGCCGAGGAAGGCGTTGTCGGTGAGAAAATTGCCGAGCACCCGCGTCGAGAACATGCCGGGGAACTGCAGGACGGCCAGGGCATAAGCTATCGCAAAGATTACGGCGGTGGCGAAGAGCGGACGAAGACTGCGGCTCATTTTGGCACCGCCTCTCCGACCGGGCGGAGCCGGACCGGTGCCAGCCGCGAGGCGAGTGGAGACTGGATGAGAAGGATCAGGAAGATCATTCCTGCCTTGACGATCAGGTTGAACTCGGGCCGGAAGCCCGACACCAGAATGCCGGTGTTCATGGCCTGGATGATGAAGGCACCCATGACAGCGAGGGGCACGGAGAACCGGCCGCCGAGTAGTGAAGTCCCGCCGATCACCACCGCGAGGATGGCATCGAGTTCTAGCCAGAGGCCGGCGTTATTGGCATCCGCTCCACGGATGTCTCCGGCGACAATGATGCCGGCAACCGCTGCACAGAGCCCCGACAGCCCGTAGACCATCATCAGAAGCATGCGGCTGCGGATGCCGGAGAGGCTGGCTGCCGCGCGGTTCACACCGACCGCCTCGACGAAGAGGCCGATGGCGGTGCGCCGGTACAGCAGCGTGACCAGCACCATCAGTACGAGTGCTATCACGGCAGCCATCGGCAGCCCCAGGAACGAGCCGGTGCCGATGAAGACCAGTACCGGATCATTGAAGGTGACGATGAAGCCCTGGGTGATCAACTGAGCGATGCCGCGCCCAGCGACCATGAGCACCAGAGTAGCCACGATTGGCTGGATATCGAGTACGGCCACGAGGAAGCCGTTCCACAGGCCGCAGGCCAGTCCCACGGCAAGCGCCGAAGCGACTGCGACCGGTGCAGGATAACCCGCAACAACGAGCGTTGCCGCGACGGCACCGGAGACAGCCATGACCGCCCCCACGGAAAGGTCGACCCCCTTGGTCGCGATGACGCCGGCCATGCCGACGGCGAGAATGGCGACGGGAGCGCCACGATTGAGCACGTCGATCAGCGAGCCGAACAACCGTCCGTCCTGCCAGGTGATGCGGAAAAAACCCGGAAACAGCGCCCAGTTGATCAGCAGCACGCCAACGAGCGCCAGCAACTGTGGGTTGGCGAGACCGCGGAGCACACGCCGGATCATGCCGGTGCTCCCTCGCGATGATTGGCGATGGCCTGCACGATCACTCCCGGATTGATGTTTTCGCCACTGAGTTCGGCGACCAGTTCGCGATCCCGCATCACCACGATACGGGAAGAGTACGCGACCACCTCGTCGAGTTCGGAGGAAATGACGAGCAGGGCCATGCCCTCGTCGCGCAGGCGATTGATGGTGCGCACGATTTCGGCGTGCGCACCGACGTCGATGCCGCGCGTCGGCTCGTCGAGGATCAGGAAGGCGGGATCGGTCGCCAGCCAGCGCGACAGGATCACCTTCTGCTGGTTGCCACCGGACAGCAGCTTGACCGGCATGTCGAGCGACGCGGCGCGAATGTCCATGGCCTCCCCGAAGCGACCGGCAATCTCGAGTTGCTCGTCTCTGTTGAGGCGGCTGAACCAGCCGAGCTTGCCCTGGAGAGCGATGATGATGTTTTCGCGAACGGACAGATCGCCGAAGATTCCTTCCACCTTGCGATCCTCCGGCAGGAAGCCGAAGCCATGGGCGATGGCGTCGGTCGGCCTCGCGATATTCGTTGGCTTGCCCTCGATGGCGACGGTTCCCTCGTCCGCCGCATCGGCGCCGAACATGATGCGCGCCATCTCCGTGCGGCCGGAGCCGAGCAGCCCCGCCACCCCGATCACCTCACCCTTGTGGATGGTGAGGTTGAAAGGATGCACGCTGCGCTTCCTGCCGTAGTTCCTGAAGTCCAGCAGCACCGCACCCAGTGGCCGGGCATCCTCGACCCCCGTGGCGCCAGAGAACGCGATGTCCTTGCCGAGCATCAGCCGGACGACGTCCGTGCGGGTGAGGTCCTGGAGCGAGCGGGTGTCGATCAGCTTCCCGTTCCGCAGGATCGTCACACGATCCGCGACAGCGAATACCTGGTCAAGAAAATGCGTGATGAATACGATCGCGAGACCCCGGCGCTTGAGCTCGCGAATGATCTCGAACAGCCGCTCCACCTCCATGCGGTCGAGACTGGCAGTAGGTTCATCCAGGATCAGCACCTTGCCGGAAAGCTCTACGGCGCGAGCGATGGCGACGATCTGCTGGACGGCGACGGAGTGGGATCCGAGTTCACTCCCAGGGTCGATGTGAAGGCCATACCGCTGCAGGATCGCGCGCGACTCACGCTCCATCCGGCGACGGTCCACGAGGCCGAAGCGGGTCGGCTGATGCCCGAGGAACAGGTTCTCGGCGACGGACCGATTGGGCAGGAGGTTGACCTCCTGATAGACAGTGCCGATACCGTGCCTCTGTGCATGCTGGGGACTGTCGAGCGTCACCGGAACACCAGCGGCGAGCACCTGGCCGGTGGTCGGCTGATAGGCGCCTGTCAGTATCTTTATGAGCGTGGACTTGCCGGCGCCGTTCTCACCAAGAAGGGCGTGCACCTCCCCGGGGCGCAGACCGAAATCGACACTGTCGAGTGCGACATAGTTGCCGAAGATCTTGACGATCTTGCGCGCCTCGAGCGCGTATGGCGCGTCGTTCATTGCCCCTCCCCCACCGCCAAGGTCAGGCGGCCCTTCAGAAGTCCCCGCCGGCTCCAACGGCGGGGACCCTCATGCGCTCAGCTTATCAATAGCCGAGGTCCTTGCGACGCTCGTACTCACCCTGCGGATCGCTCTCGGCGGTGTAGAGCTTCGACTCGGTGATGATGAACTTCTCGGGTTCGGTGCCATCGGCCCAGAAGGCCGCAAGGGCGTCGAAGGCCGGACCGGCCATGTTCGGCGTAAGTTCGACCGTGGCGTTGGCTTCGCCGGCGGCGATGGCGGTGAAGATGTCCGGCACGGCGTCGATCGAGACCACCTTGATATCGGTGCCCGGCTTCAGTCCAGCATCCTTGATGGCTTGGATGGCGCCCACAGCCATGTCGTCGTTGTGGGCATAGACCGCGCAAATGTCGGCACCGCCATTTGTGGACTTGAGGAACGCCTCCATCACTTCCTTGCCCTTGGAGCGCGTGAAGTCGCCGGTCTGGCTCTGGGTGATGGTGATGTTGTCGTGTCCGGAGATGGCCTCTTCGAAGCCCTGCTTGCGATTGATTGCCGGGGTGGAACCCACGGTACCCTGCAGCTCAACGACGTTGCAGTCCTCGTCACCCACTGCGTCCACCAGCCACTGGCCGGCTACTCGGCCCTCTTCGATCTGGTCCGACGCGACTGAGGTCAGGTAGAGATCTTCCGGGGCATCGACACCGCGGTCCAGCAGCACGACCGGTATCTCTGCCTCCTTGGCCTCGGCGAGTACGTCATCCCAGCCTGTCGCCACGACCGGGGCGAGCAGAATGGCATCCACACCCTGCGCGATAAAGCCGCGAATGGCCTTGATCTGGTTCTCCTGCTTTTGCTGGGCATCGGCAAACTTGAGATCCACGCCACGAGCTTCGGCTTCCTGACGGGTCACGGCCGTCTCAGCGGCGCGCCATCCTGATTCCGAGCCGATCTGCGAAAAGCCAATGACCTTGCCGGTGATGTCCTGAGCCAGGACAGCGGTGGACAAAGCAGTAGCGAGACCCGCCGCGACGGCGAGCTTGGTAATGATGTTCACGATGATCCTCCCTTTGGCTGTCGAGCGTATTCACTTCGGCAGCAAAGGGAGCCTACAAAAAGTACTATTATATGTAAAGGCACCTCAACAACGCGCTCACAGCGGCATTCCGGAGGCGATCATTGCGCTACCAACGAGCAAGATTCCCAGCGCCAGTGAGAAACTCAATGCGCGCATGAGCCAGCCGGGATATCGCGCTCTCCTGTGGGCAGCGAGGACGAGCCGACTGGGAAGGTCAATAGGCATGGCCAGGTCCTTCTCGCAGCGCGCGCGGATGGGCAGGAGAATGGCCAATCATGTCCGCCATGGATGTGCGGCGTTGCCACATAGGCGTCCTCCTGCCGACGCGGATCACTGCCGCGGGCAGTCTCGTGTCATCTGGCTGATATGAGGACAGCGACAGGGAGAACAAGTCAGGCTAGCTGACATAGCGCGGCACTAGCGGCAGGAACATGAAAACGTGAAGGCGGAGCGCAAGGAATGTCCGTGCGTCCGCTGCTGGCGCGCAACACCGGCACTGCCGCCTGCAGTGAAGGAGGCAGGTGCCCCTACCTCTTCACTGTGCCATCGTGGAGCGGTGCGCCCACCCGGTCATGCGCTTCTCTAGCCAAGCCATGAGTGCGTACATGGCAATGCCCTCCACAGCGAGCATTAACAGCCCTGCGAAGACCAATGGAACGTTGAAGTTCGATTGGGCGGAGGCCATCATGTTGCCCAGCCCGTTGTTGGATGCCACCGTTTCGCTCACCACGGAGCCGACGAAGGCGAGCGTGATGGCGACCTTCAACGAGCCGAAGAAGTACGGCATCGAGCGCGGCACGCCCACCTTGAGCATGATGTCGATCTTTCTTGCCCCCAGCGCCCGCAGGACATCTTCGGTCTCAGGCTCGATCGTCGCCAGGCCAGTGGCCACATTGACCACGATGGGGAAGAACGAGATGAGAAACGCAGTCAGTACCGCAGGCACCGTGCCGATACCGAACCAGATGACAAGGATCGGCACCAGCGCCACCTTCGGAATGGCGTTGAATCCAATCATGATGGGGTAAAGACCGGCATAAATAGTCTTGGACCAGCCGATGAACAGGCCGATTCCGAGCCCGGCCACCACGGCGATCAGGAAGCCAAGTGTCGTTGTGTACAGCGTCTGTAGCGAGTTCTTCCAGATGGGCGACCAATACTGCAGGATCGCCTCAAAGACCCGTGTCGGTGCGGGCAGAATGGTGTGTGGCAGGCCGGACAGCCGAGCCGCCAGCTCCCAGAGCACGAACAGCCCGATGGTGTAGAGGACCGGTGCCAGCCGCAGCCAGTTGATGCGAAAGGCAGGCTTCGGCGGCGTGGCCGCGACGGCAGTATTCTCCATCAGGGCACTCATGCCGCCACCCGCGCGGTGGCAATCTCGCCGTGCAAAGCCTGCACCAACTCGTTGAACTCGGCGCCGTACATGATCGACAGGTCCCTCGGTCGGGCAAACGGAACCCGGTGCTCGGCGATGACCCGGCCAGGACGGGCGCTCATGACCACCACCCTGTCGGCGAGAAACACGCTTTCCCGCAAGTCATGAGTGACGAGGACGATGGTGACATCGCGACTGGCGTGGAGGTCGCGGATGACGCACCAGAGCTCTTCGCGGGTGAAGGCATCGAGTGCTCCAAACGGCTCATCAAGCATCAGCAGGTCGGGCTCATGGATCAGAGCACGGCAGAGATTTGCCCGCTGCTGCATGCCGCCCGATAGCTGCCAGGGAAACTTCTGGCCGAAACCCTTCAGCCCGACAGTTGCGAGCAGTTCCTCGGCCTTGTCGACATAGTCCCGCCGGTGCCGCCGGAACCGATGACGATGTGGTTCCACGATCTCTAGTGGTAGCAGAATGTTATCGAGCGTCGTCCGCCAAGGCAGCATGGTCGGGTTCTGGAAGGCCATGCCGACGATCGACACGGGCTTGGTCACTTCACTCCCGGCGACGACGACAGCGCCGTCCTGCGGCAACTGCAGCCCGGTGACCAGCTTCATGAGGGTGGACTTGCCGCATCCGGATGGACCGACCACGGCGACGAATTCGCCTCGTTCGATCCTGAGGTTAAGGCCACTCACCGCCAAGGTGCCTTCGGGCCCGCCATAGCGCATGTCGACGTGTTCGATTGAGACGAGTGCCATTTCCTATTCCCGCGGGGCGGACTCGGGGCATACGGCGCCCCGAGCCCTGATTGTTACGGCAACATCCGCTCTTCGGCGGGCGGCAGGTAGCTGGCGTCGAAGACGTCCTGTGCGCCGACCTGGCCCTTCAGGCCCATCGAGACCTTGAGGGTATCAATCGAGGCCGCCAGACGCGCTTCATCGATACCCCCGAAGCCGTTCTCGACCACGTAGGGAGTCTTGATGTTCATGGCGTTGGCCATCTCGAGCCGCTGCGTCTCGGTGTCGAGATTCAGAGTCTCGTTTCGCGCCAGAACGGCCTGCGCACCAGCGGCGGGATCGGACACCGCGTCCGCAAAACCCTTTGCCAGGGCACGGAGGAAGCCGGTGACAACTTCCGGGCTCTCCTCGGCGAAGGCCTCGTTCACGAGGATGGCGTTGCCGTAAAGGTTGAGGCCATGGTCGGCGAAGAGGATGGTGGAGATGTCTTCGTCCGGGACGCCGTTGGCCTTGAGGTTGAGGATCACCGAGAACGCAAAGCCGAACACCCCGTCAACATCGCCGGAAGCCAGCATTGGCTCACGCACCGGGAAGCCGATCGATTCAAGCGTGACACCGGAGGTGTCCAGTCCTGCGGCTTCGACGAAGGCCGGCCATTGCGCAAAGGCGCCGTCCGGTGGTGGTGCGCCGAGCTTTTTGCCCTCCAGCGACTTCGGGTCGTCGGTGATGCCGAGGGACTTGCGCCCGACCACGGAGAACACCGGCTTGTCATAGACCATCATGACGGCCTTGACCGGCTGGCCGGGATCTTCGTCAAGGAACTTGATGAGCGAATTGATGTCACCGAAGCCAAACTGGTAGGCGCCGGTCGCCACCCGCGGAATCGCTTCCACCGAGCCGTTGCCGGTATCGATGGTCACATCCAGCCCCTCATCGGCAAAGTACCCACGGTCCTGTGCCAGGAGAAAGCCGGCCGCGGGGCCCTCAAACCGCCAGTCGAGCGTAAGCTTGACGGCCGTCTGGGCGAATGCCGGGAGAGGCGCAAAGCCGACCCCCAGGGCGGCGGCGAACGCAAGTAAAGCAGAAAGCTGTCTGCGGTTGAGCATGCTGTCGGTCCCCAAAATGTCCCCACCCAGACAAACTCAGTCTACGGCGCTGCGCAACGAAAACACGATGCAAAAAGCATCATTCACACGTGGCGCACAAGAAGCGCGCACACTGCACACACCCCTGCCCGGATCTTTGGCAATTTGCCTCGGCGTTAAGAGGGCGCGGTTTCAGCCGAGCTCAAGCGTGCACGGGCTGAACAGAGTGGCTGGAAGGCCCAACATAACGCCCCGGTACATGCGGGCCGTGCTGAAACCCGCTTGAAAGCCCATCTGCTCGAGTTCGAACAGGAACTCTCGCCGCTGGGTTGGCACGTCCAACTGCACCTCCCCCTCGATCGCGCCCAGCATAGCGATGGCCGCCGCAGTATCGCTGGCGATCAGGGGACCGACCTTTGCTGCCTGCCTGCAGGGCCGCCACACCGCGAAGGCCGTGGGAGCGGATACATCCCCGAGAGTGAATGCCCTGTTCGGTCGAGTGATCCAGGAGCGGAGAAAATCCGTCCTGTCAGCAGGAAATGCGGCCCGATCCAGCGATGCGACGCGGGACACCTCCAACACTGATTGGTACGCACCCCAGACGGAGGGCGGAAGCGTACCGGTCATCCTGACCGTCTCGTACGCCGTAACGAACCCCATTCGCCGATAGTTGGACTGCTGTTCTGGCACACCATCAAGGCCCACGGTACGGTCGCCCAGACGCTGCATCGCCGCATCCCACACGGCACGGCCATGCCCCCGGCCCCGATGATCGGGATGGCAGATATAGAGCCCGATGAACCCGAAGCGGTCGTCATAGGCGACGGCCGAGATGCCAGCGACCATCACGTCATCGACGAAGGCACCGATGAAGCCCCCCAAGTCGGCCGCAAGAAAGGCAAGGGCGTCCGCAAGACCAGGATTCCATCCCTCTTCTGCCGCCCAGCCGAGCAGTGTCTCGACACCTTTGAAATCGAGCGTGCGGATGGTCCTCATGCCGGGCTGAACCCCGCAAGAATGCCGCCATAGGGCTTTGCCACCGGCAGCGCATATGTACCGCGCTTGCTGGTGCTGAGCCCGAGCGCGACCAGCGCCTCCGCCTGCTTGACCGCGGCTCCGACGCCGTCGACCACCGGCACACCGAACTCCTGACTCAGGGTGCGCGCGAGGTCAGCCATGCCGGCGCAGCCCAGCACGATCGCCTCGGCATGGTCCTCGGCCAGTGCCCGTGCGATCTCCCCCCGCAGTTTGTCACGGGCGCCCGATCTCGGGTCCTCGAGCGACAGGACAGAGACATTGGCAGCGCGGATCTTCGCGCGTGCGCCCATGCCGTACCGACAAGCCAGTTCCTCCAACGGGACCCGGGATCTCTCCATCGTGGTGACGACGGTGAAGCGCTTGGCAAGAAAGCCTGCAGTCACCAGCGCAGCCTCACATATGCCTAGAACCGGGATCCGGGCCATCGACCGCGCAGCATCGAGACCCGTGTCATCGAAGCAGGCGATCACAGCCGCTTCCGCACCCTGTCCTTCGGCATGCCGGATCTCTGCCAGGAGGCCGGGTATGGCAAACACCTCGTCGTAGTAGCCCTCGATCGAGACAGGCCCCATGGACGAGGTACATGCCACGATCTCAGTGCCGTCCGCCGCCACCAACCGGGCGGCATGGGCGATCAACTCCGTCATGCTCTCCGTGGTGTTGGGGTTGACGACCAGGATGCGGGTCATGCCTCGCCCCGCCGCCGTCCGAGGAACAGAATGATCCCGAGCGTGAAGAGGATCACAAGGAAGGAGAATACCGTGGTCACCGTCCCGAGGGCGTAAAGAACCGGTGTGGTGACATTAGTGGTCATCCCGTAGATTTCCAACGGCAGCGTATTCGCGCTGCCTGAGGTCATCAGCGTGCGGGCGAATTCGTCATAGCTCAAGGTGAAGCCGAACAAGCCAACTCCGACCAGGCTAGGCAGGATCATCGGCAGCACCACATGCGCGAAGGTCTGCCAGGACGAGGCACCAAGATCTCGCGCCGCCTCCTCGAAGGACGGCGAAAACCGGTTGAACACCGCAAACATGATCAGCACGCCGAAGGGCAACGTCCATGTCAGGTGCGCCCCGAAAGCGGAGCTGAACCATGCCGGTCTCCAGCCGACCTGCTGGAAC
>JAEZHZ010000395.1 GCA_023436745.1 Pseudomonadota bacterium
GGCGAAAACCGGTTGAACACCGCAAACATGATCAGCACGCCGAAGGGCAACGTCCATGTCAGGTGCGCCCCGAAAGCGGAGCTGAACCATGCCGGTCTCCAGCCGACCTGCTGGAACAGAACACCGATCCCCAGCGAGACGATGATGGACGGCACGACAAGGCTCGCGACCGTCAGGTAGAACAAGGGCGAGGCTCCCAGAAACCGGCGGCGGAACGCCAGTCCAGCCAGCAGCGACACCACCACGGTCGAGGCCATGACCATCACCCCCAGCATGAGCGAACGCGAGAGGCTGGCGCCGAAATCCCCCACTGCCTGCCGTTCGAACAGGTTGCCGAACCAGTGCAGCGACACCCCGTTCAGCGGAAACGTGAGGCCACCGCTAGGACCCTGGAACGACAGGATGAACACTGCAGAAAGCGGGCCATAGAGAAACAGCACGAAGACGCCGAAGAACGCCGCGAGCATGTAGAACCCGACACCACGCGTGTCGCCCATGTCAAAGCTCCCTGCGTATGTCGACGATACGGAGGATGCCGGCGACCATCACGAGCACCAACGCCAGCAGCACGACCGCATTGGCCGCCGCCCCCGGGTACTGCAGGAGCGACATCTGGTTACGCATCATCAGCGCCACAGAGGCAGACTGGCCGCCGCTCATCACCTGCACAGTTGAAAAATCCGCCATCACCAGCGTCACCACGAAAATGGTTCCGATCGCGATGCCGGGCTTCGTGAGCGGCAGGATCACGTGCCACACGATCTGCCAACTGCTGGCCCCGCCGTCTCGCGCGGCTTCGACCAGCGACCGGTCAATGCGCATCATGGTGTTGAAGATCGGGGTCACCATGAACAGCGTATAGAGGTGCACCATCGCGAGGATCACCGCGAAGTCCGAATAGAGCAGCCACTCGACCGGCTGCTCCACAAGGCCGGCACTCACCAGTGCCGAGTTTATCAAGCCATTCCGCCCCAGAACCGGGATCCACGAGATCATGCGGATGATGTTGGACGTGAGGAACGGTACCGTGCAGATCAGGAACAGCACTATCTGCATCGTCGCCGAGCGCACGTAAAACGCGAGGAAGAAAGCGACCCAGAACCCGACGAAAGCCGTGACCGCCCATACTATCGCGGCATACTTCAGAGAGTTGAGGTAGGTGCGCCAGGTAACCCAAGAGCCCAGCGTCTCCTCATAATTGAGGGTAACAAAGTCTGGATACATGCCGGCGAAGTCGTAGTCCCAAAAACTGACGACCAGCAGCATCAGGATCGGCACCGCGAGGAAGAAGCCCAGGATGGCAAGGAGCGGCGCCGCCTGCAGGTAAGGAGTGGCGCGTGTCAGCAATGTGCTCATTTCGACCATCGGTACATATGGAAACACCTCATGTGCGGCGCTGGACGCCACGCCATCGCGGGCCAGATCCAGGGTGAGGAGGCAGCGCCCCCTCACCCCAGTACTTACGCTGCGATGAACTCGTTCCAGCGACGAACCATGTAGCGGTCCTCGTCCATCACCGAGTTCCAGCAGGCAACACGGCCCATACGATCCTCAAAGGAGCCGCCATCGCGAACGGCGCCAGCCTTCTCCATCACGGTGCCGTCAGGGGCGAGTATGTCGCCCTGCGCCGGCTTGCCCTCGATCCAGAATCCCCATTCATCGTCGGACATGTACTGCTTGGCCGTCTCCATGTTGGCCGAGTAGTAGCCCTGCCGGTTGAGATAGCCGCCTACCCAGCCAGAGGTGTACCAGTTGATATACTCGTAGGCGGCATCGAGCATGGCGCCCTCGAGGTGAGCAGCCAAACCCAGACCACCGCCCCAGGAGCGGTAGCCTTCCTTGAGTGGCTGGTAGACGCAGGGGACGCCCTTCGAGCGCACGGCGGCGACTGCAGGCGACCACATCGACTGGATCACCACCTCGCCGGAACTCATGAGGTTCACGGACTCATCGAAGCTCTTCCAGAATGCGCGGAACTGGCCATCCTGCTTTGCCTTGATGAGGAAATCGATAGTCTTGTCGATCTCCTCCGTGGTCATGTTTCCCTTGTCGCCATAGGTCATCTCACCCATGGCCTCGAGGATCATCGCCGCATCCATGATGCCGATGGACGGCACGTTGATTATCGCGGTCTTGCCCTTGAAGGCGGGATCCATGATGTCCGCCCACGAGTTGACGTCGCGACCCACAAGGTCGGGCCGGATGCCGAGGGTATCGGCATTGTAGATGGTGGGCACCATCGTGAACCACCCAGTCTCGCCGGCGGCAAAGGTCCTGCTGTCCGGCCCGTCCACGAACCCCACCGTGTGCGGCGCGGTACCCTGAGCAATGACGCTGTCCGGCAGCAGCTTGCCGGTCTTGAAGAGCGGCACGATCTGGTCGTAGTACGTCAGGCGCGAGATATCCATGGGTTGGATGACGCCTGTCGGGAACACCTTCTTCAGGATCCAGTATTCCACGTCAGCTATGTCGTAGCTGTCAGGCTGGGTGACGGCGCGCTGCGCTGCCGCATCCGAATCCGTGGCAGTCATCTCGAGTGTGATGCCGAGGTCTTCCTTGCACTTCTCGGCGATGGCATTGAGATTCGACACGCCGGTGCCGAACTGGCGCAGCGAGATCGGATTCTGCGCCCAGATCGTCGGAAATCCGGTGATCACGCCAGACCCTACCGCCGCGCCGGCAGCTGCTGCGGCACCGGTCTTGAGGAAGTCGCGCCGTGAGACGCCTTTGGTCTTCTTCGCTTCAGTCATAGCCTTGGTCCCTGTTGCTAAGTGGCTGACGAGATCGGGCTTCCGAGGACAATGGCGTCCTCCGGATTCCAATGGAGCGGCACCGCATCCCCCACTTCGACGGGGGTGGCGTTGAAGGCCTTGTCGGTAATGATGGCCGTGAAGTCGGAAATGCCGGCACCGTCTATGGTGAGCTTCACCGTCGGTCCGCGGTACTCGACGTTGCTGACGATGCCGGTGAAGCCGAGGCCAGGCACGGTGCCTTGCCCGATCCGGACATGATCAGTGCGGACCGCGATGTCGGCGGGCTGACCCGGCGTTGCAGAACCGGTTGCGGAAAAGGTGCCGCCGCCCGGCACTTCGACCGTGCAGAGCACGCCGCCCTCGCCTGTAACACGACCGGAGATGACGTTGTGGTCGCCCATGAAACGGGCAACGAACGCACTCGCCGGCCGCTCGAACACCTCACGCGGGCTTGCGGCCTGCTCGATCCGGCCATCGTTCATCAGCACCACGACATCGGCGAGCGCCATCGCCTCCTCCTGGCTGTGGGTGACGTGGATGAATGTGATGCCGAGGCCGCGCTGCAGCTTCTTGAGTTCGGCGCGCATCCGTACCTTGAGGAAGGGGTCGAGGGCAGAAAGCGGCTCGTCGAGCAGCAGTGCCTCCGGTTCGGTGATAAGGGCGCGGGCAAGGGCCACGCGCTGCTGCTGGCCGCCGGATAACTGGGCCGGCCTGCGGTCGGCATAGGGCTCCATTTGCATCAGCTTGAGCATGTCGAGGGCACGATCGCGGCGGGTTTGTTTGTCGAGGCCCTTCATCCGCAGGCTGAAGGCCACGTTGTCGACCAGGTCGAGATGGGGGAACAGTGCGTAGGACTGGAACATCATCGCCGTCCCTCGCCGTGCAGGCGGCAGGTCGGTCACCACCGTGTTCCCCAGACGTATGTCGCCGCTGGTGGCAATCTCGTGCCCCGCGATCATGCGCAGGGTCGAAGTCTTGCCGCAGCCTGAGGGGCCCAGCAGGCAGCAATAGGTGCCCCCCGGAATCTTGAGGCTGACCCGGTCGACAGCGGTGGTCCTGCCATAGACCTTCGTGACCGAAGCGAGATCAATTTCGGCAGCCTTCGACAAAGTAGCGTCCCCTTTACTTGCCACTGCCGATGCATTCAGCGTGCCAGATCGATCCGAATCGCCTTATCTACTTGCCCGTGCTGCAACTTTTCTTTTCCACGCAAGCCTACCTCCGGGCTTGACGTCACCCACATTGCTGCTTCGCTGGGCAGTGCGTCCCCCTGCCGATCAAATCGTATGCAATCCGGCGCCCTACTTGTATGCACCCGCAATGTCTCATATGAGGTGCGGATGAGCTTCCAGTTCCCCCATTCAGGCGATGAGTCGGTGGAGGACCGTTCTCTGGTCATCCGGGACAGCCTGCGCGACGCCATAGTTGATCATCGGCTGACGCCGGGAACGAAGCTCAGCGAGGCCGAGGTGGGCAAGTTATTCGACGTCAGCCGCACCATAGCGCGCGCCGCCCTGCAGGCGCTGGCCTTCGAAGGACTTGTCCGGACAGAACGCAACCGCGGCGCCTTCGTGGCAAACCCGTCACCCGAAGAGGCGCGCCAGATCTTCCATTCCCGCCGCCTGATAGAGCCGGGTATCGCGCGTGCGGCCGCAGAGCGGTTCACTGCCGAGGACGGCAATCTGCTCAGGGCGTGTCTCGTTGAGGAAGACAGGCTTCTTCAGGAGCGCGGCCCGACGGCGCGCCGTCATGAGATTCACATTTCGGGAGACTTCCACCTGCGATTGGCCGGCATAGCCGGCAATGGCATCCTGCGACGTTTTATGGAAGAACTCGTCGCGCGCTCGTCCCTGGTGATCGCCCTCTATGGCCGGTCCGGTGCGTCCAGTTGCGGACATGGCGACCACGGGCGCATTCTTGCCGCGCTGCTCGAGCATAACGGCGAGACTGCGAGCGCCCTGCTGCTGGAGCACATCGACCACATCGAGGCCGACCTGGACCTGCGACCGGTTGCCGGACTGTCCCTGAAGGACGCCCTCGTCGTATAGGGCCGAAGGCACCGCACTGCGACAATGATCCGGTTGGCGCACCGGGCTCTGCCCGCAGCGTTCTGACGTTCTCTACGCCGGTTCGTGTGTTACGCGCATCAATCGTCATGCAAGGCAGCTCTGCTCCAATTTGCTATTGCTGCAAGTTGTCATCGATCAATAGTCTCAAACGAACAGAATGCACCACGACCGAATGTAAGTAGTGACGGAGCAGGTGATGAGAAGGCCCGGATTTCTATCGCCTGCGTGGCACGCGAAGCTGTTCCTGTTCATTTCTGTTACCTTGATGGGTGTCTACGCGACGCCGGCGCAGACCGAGCAGAACTCCGATGGCGGGTATGCGCTCTCGGTCGCGGACGAGATCCGCATACGGGTGATCGAGTGGAACGCTTCGTCATCCGCATTCGAGGAATGGACAGCTCTAAGTGGCTCCTATCTCGTCGGGCCCAACGGCATGTTCGCGTTTCCCTTCGTGGGGGCGGTGGTCGCAGAGGGACGATCGACCGTGGCGGTGGAAGACGCGCTGGGCAACGGGTTGAGGGATGTCCTCGGTCTCGTGACGACGCCTGACGTGACCGTAGAGGTCATTGGCTTCGGGCCGATCTATGTCACCGGCGATGTTGCCAACCCCGGACAGTTCGCCTTCACGCCCGGTATGACGGTCATCAAGGCGATGAGTCTGGCAGGTGGGAGCAAGAACGGCGAGGCCGACGGCCGCCTCGAGCGCGAAGCCATCTCCACTCAAGGCACACTGGATGTTCTCGAAAGCAACCATGGGCGCCTTGTGGCGCGGCAGGCCCGGGTAGCGGCGGAGCTCGCGGGAGAGACGGTAATTGCCGTGCCCGACTCCCTTGCCATTGATGGCCAAGGAGCGCTGATCACCATCGAGCAGGCCATCATGGATGCCAATGTCTTGCGCCATTCGATGAGCCTTGAAGCTCTGGAGTCCCAAAAGGCCTTGTTGACCCGAGAGCTCGAGGCGTTAACTCAGAAGCGCAAGTCCACCCTGCAGCAGCTGTCGTCCGCACAGGAACAACTGGACGCCATGACCGAACTGGCCGACCGCGGCCTGGCCATCAATTCACGCGTGGCGTCGCTCGAGTCCATGGTCGCCGACATCGATGGGCGATTGCTCGACATCGATACGGCCATGCTGCGGGCTCGTCAGGATTTGGGCGGCATCGAGCAACGCGCCGTCGAGATCAGCAGCACCAGAAACTCGAACCTTGCCGGTGAAATGCAGCAAGTGGAGCGGGAACTGGCGGAACTGGCCCTGCGCATCAGTACCCAGCAGGCACTGGTGCGGGACGTTGTCGCGCAAGGCGCAGCACCGGTTGGCCGGGAGCCTCACTACAGCTTCACCGTGGTTCGCGGCAGCGAGCAGCTGGAGGTCGACCAATCAACCGCGATCCGGCCAGGAGATGTGGTGGTGGCGCGCCTCGATCTCTGAGGCCTACAGAGGAGCGACAGGCATGACCCCGCGAAGGACCTCCATCCCCTTGGCACTGACTCTGTTGGGTTGCAGTCTGTTGGCAGCACCCGGCGTCCGGGCGCAGGCAAGCTTTGTCGATGACTTCGACCGGCTCGATGGCAGCCGCTGGTATCTCTCTGACGGCTGGTCGAATGGCGAACACCAGAACTGCACCTGGTCCAAGGACGAGATCACGGTGTCCGACGGGCGGCTGCGGGTGGGTTTTTCGCCCGTGCCTGCTGGGGACCGTGCCTTTCGCTGCGGCGAGGTCCAAACCCATGCCTCCCTCGGACACGGCACCTACGAGGCCCGCCTGAAGACGCCATCGGGCTCAGGGCTCAACGCTGCTTTCTTCACCTATATCGGCGAAGTGCACGGCAAGCAGCATGACGAGATCGACTTCGAAATCCTGATGAAGGACACGATGGAGGTTCACACGACTACCTTCGTGAACGGCGTCAGCGGCGACGGACAGAAAGGCGGAGAGATGTATCTGCCTCTCCCCTATCCGGCAGACGAGGGCTTCATCGATTACGCCCTTGTCTGGGCGCCAGACCGGCTGGACTTTTACATCAATGGCCAGCTGTCGCGCTCAATCACTGACCTCCGTCAGATCCCCTTCACCCCGATGCGGGTCTATTTCAGTCTCTGGGGCACCGATACCCTTGGCGCCTGGATGGGACCGTTCGAAGCGCCCACTGCACCGATAGCAATGGAAGTGGACCGGTTCGCCTTCACCCGGCTGGGTGACGAGTGCCAGTTCGCCGATTCTATCGCCTGCAAGATCGATCGCTAATCGCGCGCACTCAGCAGAGCCGCCAAGACGGCGTCCGGCGGCTGATACTCGGCTAGGGCCTGTCGACCACGGCCTCCGAGTAGAGGCGATCCCAAAAGCTGGATGCGGCGCCACTGTCGAAGTGGGTCTGCACGCACTGGTGGGCCGCGCGCCGCATCGAGGCATATCGCTGCGACTCGTTGACGAGCCCTTCAAGGCGCTCCAGGGCCGCTCGTGCCAGTCGCTCGACGTGCTGATCGAACAAGTCGATGAAGCGCTGTGAGGACCGGTCGCCATAGGGCCATATCCAGCCATTTGTCCCGGGTGTACGCGCGGCCTCGAGGAGAATGCCGGTGGCGTCGTCCCTGATGAATTCCGGCAAGGCACCCTGATCTGTGGCGATCACAGGCGTGCCGACCGACATTGCTTCCAGCGCCGAGAAGCCAAAGGTGTCGCCAAACGTCGTCAGGAGCACGAAATGACTTCGTGCCAGAAGAGCCTGAACCTCTGCGTTGGCCATCCCTGACACGTGACGCACGTTGGGAAGCTTCAACAACTCCAGATAGGGATCGAAGACCGAGCTGGGTTCCGGATCTGTCCAGATGGCTCCACCGACCTGGAGGGTAGATACGACGTTGAGCTGGACTTCCATCCCCCTCTCCAGGCAGAGTTGGGCCAATCGCACCGCGACACATCCCCCTTTCCGCGCGAAGTGGTTTCCCACAAATGTCAGGATCAATGGCGTTCCCATCGTCAGGCTGGCTCCCCAATCGTTGCCAACCGGGAGATTGGGGTAGCGTCGCAACAGTTTGGCTTCCAGGTCTGCGCGGGCATCGGAGCTGATCCCTGCGTCCAGCAAACCCTCCTGAAACTGCCTGACAGCAAAATCGGAAATCGCGACGATCCGCCTGCAGCGCCTGGAGCACAGGGCAGAAAAGAGCCATCTCTCGTACCAGCTTCTCTCCAGACCAAAGGTCCTCGGCAGATGGGACTCGAAGCCGATCACATAAGGCTTGGTGTTGAATGGAATGCGATTGAAGGCGTGGATGAGGTCCGCCCCGGCTGTATCCATGGGGCTGAACAGCGTGATGCCATCCAGATTACTGCGCAACCTGTTCAAGGGAGCATAGCGGGTCCGCCTGATGGTATGGCGCGATTGGCGGGGCCCGTTGAACGACCAGGGATAACCAACTGGAGCCAGGATGGAGAGCTGCCGCTGGGTTCGTGCTGGTGGTTCCACCTCTAGATCCTCGTCGGGTGCCGGGACCCGATGAACTTGCCAAAGTCCGCAGTGGTGCGGCCCAACAGGGCGATCAGCACCCCCCGCATGCAGAGGGCAAGCTTTTCTCGCAATGGCAGGGATTCTCCGGTGGGCGCCAGGATCAGAGCCTTGGACAAGTGGCGGGCCCGCGTCCTGGCCGGGGCGGCAAAGCGCTCGTCACTCATGAACTTTGAGCGCAGGCTCGCCGGCGTATGCCGCCAGGTCAGCCTTTGGAGCGTCTGGATGGCGCGCTTCAGATCGAGTTCACGGCGATAATAGCCTGCAGATATATCGGTGTTGCGGGTAGTCAGTTCTGCGTTCTCGGCCCAGACGGCCAAGGGCGTCATCGCCACATAGACCGGCTCGGCAATGGAGTAGGTCCGCATGTATTCTTGCAGTGTGGCCGTGCACGCATAGCCGATCTCGAAGTTGCTGGACGCATTGCCGGACCAGAACAGCCCGCCGTTCGAGACCCCGATGCCGGCCAACAGGGACAGCCGAAATTCCTCCGGTCGATAGACACGCTCGACAAACAAGTCGTCCAGTACGCCGGTGTCACCGAGCCGGGCGGCGGCAGTGCCGCTTGCGTGTTCGATAACCTGATTGCGCAGCACCACCTCTACGCGATGACGTCGGCAAAGCTGGATATTCTCGCTCATGAAGTCGGGGAGCAGATAGTTGTCGTCTTCGACCACGCAGAAGAAGTCGGCCCCCTCGAGATTTTCCGGCGAGAAGCATTGGTCGATGTTGCGCGAGGCGAATTTCTGCCTGGCGTTGTGATGATAACGGATGCGCGGGTCCGACATCGCATCCACCACCACCTTGCCGCTTTGATCCGGATCGTCGTCAAAGACGGTGCATACCCAGTTGCCATGCGATTGCGCGACTAGGGAGCCGAGGGCACGGCGCAGCATTTCAGGCCGGCGGTAGGTTGGCGTTCGGACTGCGACTAGGTGTGAAGCCGACATCGTTTATCTCCGATATCTCTCAATGGACGTCGTCGCAGACGCCAACGAAGCAGGCCGCAGCTTCAAGGTCTTATCGCCGTACGTCCTGCGCGACGGATCAAGCAGGTTCATTGCATAGACCGCAGTGCATACAGCCAAAACCGTGCGAAGGCTGAACTCGAAGAATACCTCGACCTCAATGAAGCTTCTGATGATGAGGAGGAGTTGCGCTCCCATAAGGAATGTCCCTTGCGCGTTGGGTTTGAGGAGGGCCAGCCACAACAGCAGGGCCAGCGGGGCGTAGAGGTAAATGACCTGCATGCCGACCCCGACGAGGCCGATCTCCACCGCGTTCGAAATATAGGTGTTGTGAAAGCTGAAGCCGGCGCCCGATGGAACATGGAACATCGCCCACAGACGCTCTGCAGGATCATAACCCTGAACCCAGAAAGCGCGATAACCCACGCCCAGAACCGGATGCTCCGAGACGAGCCCAAGCCCTGTCTCCCAAAGGTCCGTTCGCCCCGTCAGAGTAACGTCCTTGCCCGTGCTCTCCAGAAGCTGCTCCATGAGAACATCGCCAGCGAGCGCGACCGTGAGGATCACTCCGACTGCTGTTACCAGCACCAAGCCAACAAAGAACAATCTCTGGGGTCCAGTATAGTATCGGACCATGGTGGCCATCAGCATTGCCAGGACACACGGCCCGACCGCTACAAGCACGCCGGCCGATTGAGCCAGGATCATCAGCGGCAGCGCGCTGGCAACTCCCACCAAAGCCAGTAGCCGCAGGCGTGCGGACTCGCTGCCGTCAAGCAATACCGCGAGCGAGGCAAGGACCTGCAGCGCCAGATGCGCCGCAAATCCATTCTTGCTGGCAAACATGCCCAGCCACGCGCCGCTCGGGGAAACACGGCCGACCGCCAGGCTGACCAAGGTGCCGGCGAGAAGCGCAAAGAACAGGGCCCGAAGCAGACTCGACAGGGAAATCCGGCTGGCAATGACGATGGCAATAGTCACGGTTGCGCCCAACTGCAGAGCATAGCGGAACGTGCCAAAGGGAAACTGCGACCACAGGGTGGACAGCAAGCAGTAGGCAGGCAGCACAAGCAGGAACCACCAGCGCGACATGGCCGCGATGGTCAACCTGAGAGGCAGGACAGCGACGACCACGCCCGCCCCCAAAAAGCCGGCCGCGGCGGCGGTGCCAAGGAGTGGTTCGAAGATCAGTGCGGCGAGAATTGTGAACGCAAGAACCACGGGTACATTGACGGCGACGGTGCCGGGCAACGGTCGAGCGATGGCCGGTTGAGCGGTCATGGTTTTACCGTGCGGTCTGCGAAACCCATGGGAAGAAATCCCGCAGCGTAGTTACCCGCTCTGCCGTCGAGACTTACATACTGGCCAGCCAGGGCAGCGTTGACCAACTGCGCCCACAGCGCCTTGTCGGCATGAGTAATGTCGCCCTCGAGCGAAGGTGCCTGCGGGGGCAGCTCAAACATCAACTCTGTCGGCGCGTCATCTTTCCGGGCGCGGGCAAAGCGGCGGGCAACCACTGCTGCCAGGCCAAGTCCAGCGCGTGGCGACCTCACCAGAGCTCGCAGGCCGACCCACGGGTCGCCGGCCTTGATCGCCTCAACCAGGCGCTGAACCGACAACTCCCTGAGCAGCATGGTTCGACGCCGGGAGAACGCCGAAACCAGCTCCGAAGGCAGACCGGGATGATCGTCCATGACGCAAGCATCCATACGGATCATCGCCGCTATGGCAGTTGCGCTGAGGCGATAGGAGATGGAGCGGTGGTGCCGACGATAAAGGTACCAGGGCTCCGGCACGACGAGCATTCGCGCTCCGGACAGCAACATTCTCAGGAGAAACTCCCAATCCTCGCCGATCCGCACGGCCTCGGTGTACCGCCTCTGCCCGATGGCTTCCCGACGGATCATGGGCTTGAGGTAGCCGAGCGCTGGAATGTCGGGGCGGAGTCCGCCTTCGACCCAGTCCAATGCAGATATTGCCCGCGTCTGCCTCCAGTCTGAAGGCAGAAGGAAGGTGACCGGACTGCGATCCTCGTAAAACTGCAGCAAGTCGTCGGCAACGATGTCGGCACCGGCAGTCCTAGCGACATGGAGCAGACGCTCGAAGCGCTCGGGATGAATCTGGTCATCGGCATCGACGATCGCGACCCACTCACCGCGGGCCTGCTCAAGCGCAGCATTGCGCGCGTGACCGGGTCCACCGTTGTGGTCGAGCACTATGGTGCGGATGCGCGCATCGGTGTGCGCAAGTTCCGCGATGACCGAAGGACTCAGGTCGGTGGACGCATCGTCGACAAGGATGAGTTCAAGATTTTGATGACTCTGCGCCAGGACCGACTGAACGGCGGTTGCAAGGTGCGGAGCACCATTGAAATTCGCCATGACGACCGAGATCAGCGGCAATGTAGGCAGTGCTGTCAATGTGATGACCTCTCCTGCCGACCGGATCAGGCCACTTCGGCCTTACTGCCGCCGACCATCTTCAGCAGCGCCTCAAACCGCGCAACCTCTGCGGCCAGCGCGGCCAGCCGACGTTTGGCATCGGCGATATGCTGCTCGGTGACTCGCAACTCGGCTTCGTCTTCGCGGGCCCGCCCGGCGAACTCGCCGGTTTCGTCCATCAGGCTGCTGGCCTTGGCCAGGTAGATGTCCAGCCGCCGCTGCAGTCCGCTTTGCTCGCGCTCTGCATCGATAATTGCCGTCTCGACCGCCTCGCGGACCCCCGCCAGCCTGGCTGCATCGGTGGCCATGTCGCGCCCCGGATTGCGGGACCGGAATGAGCCGGTGGCTCGCAGCATCATTGAAAGCATGGCCTTCTCGCCTCAATAGCTGCCGGCACGGGTGAAAACCACCCAGACGGTACGGCCCAGGATCGCCAGGTCTCCCCCCAGGGACCAGTTCCGCACATAGTTGACGTCGAATTCCACGCGTCGGTCGTAGTCCACGTCGCTGCGGCCGCTGACCTGCCACAGGCCGGTGATCCCGGGTCTCGTGGACAGATAGGCCTGGATGCGGTCGGCATAGCGTGGCACTTCCGCCTGTACGATGGGCCGAGGTCCCACCAGGCTCATGTCGCCACGGATGACGTTGATGAGCTGAGGCAGTTCGTCGAGGCTCGTCGACCGCAGAAACCGCCCAAGTGCCGTGACCCGCGGGTCGTTGCGCAGCTTCTGGGTTTCCGTCCACTCGCGCCTGGCAGCCGGATTCGAGGCGAGGTAGGTGTCCAGCAAACTTGCAGAGTCAGCCGCCATCGAACGGAACTTGAGGCACCGGAACAGTCGCCCGTTATAGCCGATACGCTCGTGGCCGTAGAACACGGGCCCACGGTCGCCAGTGGCGATCAGCAGAGCGATGAACAGCATGAGGGGGAGAAAAAGGAGGAGCATCGCCGACGCCAGCGTGATGTCGATAGCGCGTTTGGCTGTACCGCCCCGAGGAATGCGGGTGACTACAAGACTGTCAGAATTCTGTATTTCCGAGCCGATGGTCGACATTTTTCGCACCCTCTTTTTCGGCCGTGTCTATTTTTATTTTCTTCGATCAGATTCCATACGATGATGTTCGATGCCGCAGCAGGCTGTGCTATGCGCCACCCAAGTAAGCACCTGAAGCAGGTTCGCTAGCGCTGCCCCCTCTATTTGGGAGGCAGAATTTTTCCCAGTACAGTACAGTACTTTAATGAACTGAACACCAATCCGTGAGAATTCGCAACCGCATGGCCGCATAACAGTCATGCAGTGAATGCAGTCAGCAATCTGTAAGGTGAAAACAGAACCGGGGAAGAGGCCGCTTCAGAAATACTTCAGCCGAGCAGCAGCAATACGCCCTGGTAAATCAGGTAGGCGGCGCCCCATGCCAATGCCACCAGGGGGAGAACGAGCCACCCGACAGGGATGCGCCGCCACATGGGGCGTCGCGTGGATATGTCCTGCCGATCAGCGAGCAGGGACGTTTCCCGCTTGCTTTGATCGTTGGCCATTGTTCCTCCGCCACTTGCTGTCCCTGCACTCACAAGGATCCAACAGATCGATTAGTAATCGGTGACGGCGGAAAGTTGAAGTGGATTACGCAGGGGTTCGGCGTCGACATTGTGATACGCAGAGGCGTCGGGCCGACTGAACTGCAGCCGAACCATCTCCGCATAGAGACTATCGGTTCGCGTAAGGTCTTCATGCCCGCCCTGCGCGCGGACACGGCCCTTATCCAGAACGATGATGCAGTCCGAAGACTGGATGGTGGAGAGCCGGTGCGCCACCACAATGACGGTGCGTTTGCCGGACAGATCGTCGAGGGCTGCCTGCACGAGGGCCTCGTTGCGCGAGTCCAGTGCACTCGTGGCTTCGTCCAGCAACAGGAGCGGTGCATCCTTGAGGATGGCCCGGGCGATCGCGAGCCGTTGCCGCTGTCCACCAGAGAGCATCAGCCCCCTCTCGCCGACCTGAGTGTCAAAGCCTCTCGGCAGTCCCTCGACGAACTCCAGCAGCATCGCTGAACGTGCGGCGTCACGCGCGTCCGCTGCACTGGCATCGGGCCGGGCAAAGCGGATGTTCTCCAGAACAGTGCCGGAGAAAATCGGAGGGTCCTGTTCGACCACCGCCATGCGCCTCCTGAGCACGCGCGGGTCGAGATCACGGATATCCTGACCGTAAAGCCGGATCGTACCAGCATCGGCTTCGTAGAGCCGCTGTATCAATGAAAGAACAGTGGACTTGCCGGATCCGGACGGTCCGACCAGCGCCACCTTCTGGCGCGCCCTGGCAGTGAAGCTGACCCCTTGCAGCACACCGATGTTCGGGGCCACGCGATAGCGGAAGCTGACATTGTCGAACTCGAGCACCGGCACCGCATCGTCAACACGCGCCGCTGGGTTGGTACCCCGCGCCACAATAGTGGGCGTCCGGGCCATCAGATCCACCAGGCGATGCATCGAACCGCGCAGCGAATTGACCGCCCCGAACCCTTCCGACAGGCTGGATAGAGAACCGGATGCCATGAAGGCATAAACCAGAAGCTGAACGAGTTCGCCGTGAGTCATCGCTCCGCTGGCGATGCGGACTGCGCCAGCCCACGCGAGACCTACTACCGCCACTGTCGCAGCAAACCCCACGATCCCCACCATCCCAGCCCGTGCAGCCAGTCGACGGAGCTCTGCCTGGACGTTTTCATCACCACGCGCCCGGTAGATTTCGGCCTGGCGGCTTTCCTGCACGAAGGATTTGACGGTGCGTTGCGCGCCCAACATCTCCGTCGCCAACGCCGACATCTCCGCCAGGGTGTCCTGGGTTCGGCGCGACATCCAGCGCAGACGCCGCGCAACATAGAGCGAGGGCAGTATGAGCAAAGGGCCGGCCAGCAAAACAGCCCCCCCCAGAGTAAGATCGGTGCCCAGCATCATCACAACCGACCCTGCGAGAACCACGGCCGACCGAAGCAGGATAGCCGCGGTGGAACTCAGGACACTCCGGATGGTGGCGGCATCGCTGTTGAGCCGGGACGTCAGCTCTCCCACCTTGTGCTGGTCGAAGAACTCGCTGTCGAGCGCCAGCAGGTGCGAAAAGACGGCCTGGCGGAGATCCGCCACGAGCCGTTCGCCGATTGATGAAATGAAGTACAGCCGCAGCGCGTTGGTGACCGCCATGACCAGGCCAATGCCGATCAACGCCGGCACATAGGCGGCTATTCCGGAGAGGTTGGCCTCGATGAGGCCGCTGTCGATGAAGCGCCCCACGAGTGCAGGAACGAACAGCGACGCCACCGCCGAGACCAGCAGGCAGATGAGCGCCAGTCCAATCGACACCGGGTACTTGGCTAAAAAGGGATAGAGACGACGGATAGGCTGCAAGTCATCTTGCATCCGGCCAGACTCACGGCGTCGAGGTTCGGCACCACGCATAGTTCTGTCTCCGTTGCCAATGAGATGGCAGGCCGCTCAACTGATCAATGGACGCTTTTTCATGCCAGCTATGCTTCCACAATCGGGAGCAATATATTTGAGATCTAGCTCCCTGCGACGAAAGCCATGCAATATGTTCAAGGCTGGCCCGCATTAACCCGCCATTGACCATCTGCAGTGCTTGGCCGCTACCTTAGCGGCGACGGCACATCCTGCCCGCGACGTCACAGGAAGATCGGCCATGCTGAAAATTCTGTATCTCGTCCCGAACCTGTCGGATCCCGCAGTGGATCGGCGGCTGAGGATGCTGCATTTGGGTGGCGCCACGACCACGGTAGCAGGCTTCAATCGCACCAGCGAAATCCCCCCACTTGCGGCGAAACGAGTCTTCGCACTCGGCCGGACAGCCGACGGAAGGTTCGCGCAGCGGCTTCATCAGGTGTTTCTGAGCCGCTTTCGCGGCGAACAGAGCCTCGCCCACCTAGGGGTGGATGTTATAGTCGCCCGCAACCTCGAAATGCTTCCGCTGGCGCGGCAACTGTCCAGGCGCTGGAAGGGAGCGCCGGTTGTTTATGAAAGCCTCGACATCCATCGGCTGTTGCTGCGAACCGACTGGATCGGGCGCGCGATGCGCGCAGCCGAGCGGAGCCTGGCGTCAGAGGTGCGGGCGCTGATCACCAGTTCGCCCGCCTTCGTGCGTGAGTACTTTGCACCTTATGGGCAGACCCGGGTCGCAACTTGGATCATCGAGAACAAGGTGCTCGCCCCTCAAAGCCGAGGCGTCAATCCGATCCTGTCCAACCCTCTTGCCCGGCCGGTGCGCATCGGTTGGTTCGGGGCGTTGCGCTGCCGCAAGTCTCTCGAAAACCTGACCGCCGCGCTGGCTCGGCTGGGTGGCCGGTACGAGCTGGTTCTGCGCGGCCGCCCTGCGCTGCGCGAGTTCGATGACTTCCATGCCACTGTGGGCAGCACCCCGCATGTTCGGTTCGAAGGGGCGTATGATCACAGCCAGCTCGCTGAACACTACTCGGACGTGCACCTTTGCTGGGCCATCGATTTTTTCGAGGAAGGGCGCAACTCGAACTGGCTGCTGCCCAACCGCATCTACGAGGGCTGCCTTAACGGGGCGGTCCCCATCGCCCTTGCAGGCACTGAAACGGCAAGGTTTCTCGCCAATCGCGGCATCGGGATCATCCTGCCGGATGCTGAAGTGGACACCATTGCCCGCGTGTTTGATGCACTTACGCCGGAGCAGTTGCGAACGTATGCCCTCAAGGTGAGGGACGTACCAGTACGAGATCTGCAGACCGATCAGCAGGAGTGCGAAGGGCTGGTCCGGCGCCTGGACGCGCTCAGGTTTACAGGCAACTTCTTGCCGGAGGCCGCATGATGGGAGTCCCGGGTCTGCCAAGCGGTACGCTTATCGTGGTGCCGACCCTCAACGAAGCCCGAACCATCGCGCCCCTTCTTGCTGCGCTTGAGGCAGAGGCGCAACTCCTCGGCGATACCTTGATCGTGGTTGTCGATGGCGGCAGCAGCGACGGCACCGCTTCCATTGTGCGTTCGCTGGCCAAGCCTGGCCACGTCGAAGTCCTGCACAACCCCAAGCGCATCCAGAGCGCGGGAATCAACCAGGCCGTTGCGGCCTTCGCCGGGACCCGGAAGTGGCTGATCCGCATCGACGCACATGGCGGCTATCCATCTGACTATTGCCGAACGCTGGTCGCCGAGGCGGAGCGGATGAATGCAAGCGCCGTCGTTGTGCCGATGACCACGGTGGGCCGCGGCCTGTTTCAGCGCGCCGTCGCTGCGGCGCAGAATTCGCTGGTTGGCACGGGCGGCTCGTCACACCGCACCGCCAGGGGTGGAGCCTGGGTGGACCATGGCCATCATGCGCTCATGGACACTGCCGCCTTTCGTGCCGTCGGCGGCTATGACGAGAATTTCATGCACAACGAGGATGCCGAACTCGACTATCGCTTACGCCGGGCCGGCGGGCGCATCTGGCTTACCGATCGCACCGCCATGACCTACTACCCGCGGTCCAACCCGGCGGCCCTGTTCCGGCAGTACTTCGGCTACGGCCGCGGGCGCGCCCGGAATGTGTTCAAGCATCGAACCATGCCGCGCGTGCGCCAGCTGTTGCCGCTTGCCATTGTTCCCTCCCTGGCCTTGGCGGCCCTTGCCCTGCTGCACTGGAGCGCGCTCGTGCCGCTCGCCGCGTGGATGGCCCTCTGCCTGCTGCTGGGCGCGTTGGCTACCACGCGCCATGTTGCTGGTTCCCGCGTGACGCTGATGAGCGCGCCTCTGGTTGGCGTCGCCGCGATGATCATGCACCTGGCATGGTCGGCCGGCTTCTGGCTGCACGTGGTCGAGACCCTCCGGTTAAGTCGCTCATGACCGCAACCAAGCCGATCAGCGTCGATATCTGCATCTGCACATTTCGACGCGCCTTTCTCAACCGGACCCTCGACTCGATCTCGGGCCTGAACACCCAGCATCTCAGCATCCGCGTCATTGTCGCCGACAACGACGAAGCGCCCTCGGCCCGGCAGCGGGTGGAAGCGATGGCCGCACGCCTCCCCTTTCCGGTCGTCTATCTGCACGCCCCCGCGCGGAACATATCGGTGGCCCGCAATGCCTGCCTCGATACGGCTACGGCTGATTACGTTGCATTCATTGACGATGACGAACTGGCCAGCCCCGAGTGGCTGCAGGCGCTCGTCGAGGTGGCGGTCAAGAAGGGGTCAGACGCCGTGTTCGGACCCGTTCGCGCCATCTATGATGCCGATGCGCCTGTCTGGGTGCGCCGAGGCGACTTCCATTCCACCATGCCGGTCTTCGTCGGTGGGCGCATCAGAACGGGTTACACCTGCAACGTCCTGATGCGGCGCCTGCCGCCGTTCAGCAGCCTGCGGTTCCGCACCGAGCTTGGGCAAAGCGGCGGCGAGGACACGGAGTATTTCCATCGCTTCTTCGCGCTGGGCGGCAGATTCGACTATGCGCCCGCAGCCGTGGTGAGCGAGCCGGTACCCGTCGATCGCGCGCGCCTCGCCTGGCTGGCGCGCCGCAGGCTGCGTTCAGGCCAGACCCACGGCTATTGGCTGGCAAAGGCACAGCACGGGAGGGTCGCCGCCATGGCAGTCGCTGGCACCAAGGCCCTGGCCTGCCTCGGCCTCGCCGCTGTCAGTCTCAGGTCACCCTGGCGCTGGCGACAGCAGTTGTTGCGCGCGACGCTTCACGTCGGCGTTGTGGCAGGCCTCGCGGGCATGCGCCATGCGCAGATCTATGGCAACGCCGCGCCGGCAAAGACACACTAAGCGACAAAGCTGTCGCGGGAGATCTGGATGCTCGAACGCAACACCGTCCATACCGCCAGCATGTCGGCACCAAGCGATGTTCGAATGATCGATCTTGAGCAGCTGGCAGGGATACTTCTGCGTCAGGCGCGAATTATCCTGCTGTGTGTGGCGCTGGGACTGCTGATCGCCGGCATGATCGTGACCCTTGCTCCGCGCACCTATCAGGCCGCCAGCCAGGTCATCATCGAGGGGCAAATGGAGGAGCTGGCGCCCGATCCACGCAGCGGAGTCCGGCAGCTTGATATCGAGGGACAGATCCTCAACCAGATGGAGGTCATCAGGTCGAGCCGCCTGGCGCGTATAGTTGCTGAGAGGGAGGGGCTCACTACCAACCTGGCGTTTCTCAATCCACCGCCCACGTTCATGGAGACGGCCCGCAGTCATGTTGACGGCGTGCTGGCCCGCGTTCTGGGCCGGCCGGTCGTGGTGCGCGAGCAGATCACGGAAGTGCCGATGGAGGTCGTCGTGGACGCACTGCGCGGGGGTGTGAAGGTGCAGCGCGTTGGCCGCAGTTCAGTGATCTGGCTTGGATACGAGAGCTATAATGCCGAACTCGCCTATCGCATCGCAAACGCTTACACCGCCGCCTTCGTTCAGGACCAGCTCAACGCCGACCTCGAGGTTACTCGCGAAGCGGCCGACTGGCTGCGGGAGCGCTTGACCGAGCTGGGTAGTTCCCAGCTCCAGGCCGCTCTTGAGGTGGAGGCGTACCGCCGCGACAGCGGATTGACGGTGTCCGCCGACACCGAACTCACCAGTCGACGCCTGCAGCTCCTTACCGACCAGATCGGCGAGGCGCGAGCACGCGTGGCGGATCTGCAGGCGGTGGTGATGCAGCTCGAACAGGTCGACGCCGAGAATCCCGATCGGGTAGTCTCGGCGGTGGGCTTGCTGCCGGCTGAAAGCGATGCAAGCAACGAGGCCGTCGCCACGTTGCGAGAGTCCTTCGTACGCGCCGAGCGAAGGATAGCCGAGATCTCTCAGGATTTCGGCCCTGACCATCCGCAGATTGCCTTGCTGAGACGCGAGCAGCAATCGGTCGGCCGTCAGTTGGCGGGGCGGCTCGAATTCCTGCTGAATCGCTATCGCAGCGAGCTGCAGGTGGCCCGCGCCCGCGTCGACGAACTGGGCGCCCAGTTGGATGAAGAAGGACGTTCGGCAACCGAGTCGAACCAGGCGCTGATTCAGCTGACGGCGTTGGAACAGCGATCCGAAGCGCTGAACGTGCTCTACCGCTCCTACCTGTCGCGCTACGAGGAAACCATCCAGGAGCAGTCGTTTCCCATTCCAGCGGCGCGTGTGATCACGGACGCCACCCTGCCACGCTCGGCGACAGGCCCCCGGACACTGTTCACCTTGGCCGGTGGGTTGGTCCTGGGCGGGCTTCTCGGTCTGGCGCTCAGCGCTGTCAACGAACTGCGCGAACGAAGCTTCCGGCTGGGCAGCCAGGTCACGCGTGAGACTGGCCTGCGGTTCCTCGGCTACATGAATGCCATGCCCACCAGCAGGAGTCTCGACAAGACCCAGCAGGCCAAGCAGGTACACCAGGAGATACGCAAGCAGATTACGGGGCGCCGCTCGAACATGCCGACGACTATGCTGACCGAAACACTCAAGGCGGCGAAGGCGGCGGCGCTCAGCCGTCGGGTCGGCGACACGGGCGTGGTCGTCGGCGTGGTGTCGGCACTTCCTGGCGAAGGGAAAACCAGCACGGCGGTGGCGCTCGCGGAACTCGCCGTCACCGACGGGTATTCCACACTGCTCATCGACGGCGACACCCGCCGCGCCACGGCCAGCAGCCTCGTGGCACCGCAGCACGAGCTCGGCCTCGAGGACATATCGCAGGGCCTGCCTTGGCGGGACGCACTGTTCCACGACGCACTCGGTTTCGACGTGGTGTCTGCTCACTGTTCCGGAGAGGCTTCGCTCAACGGCGCAGACCTGAGCTCGCCTCAGATGCGCCGTTTGCTCGATGAGGCGCGGAAACGCTATGACTTCATCATCATCGATCTCCCACCGATCGGTCCCATGGTCGATGCCGTATCGATCCATCCCTGGACCGACGGCTTCATCCTGGTGACCGAGTGGGGCAAGACGCCGAGACGGCTGGTAAAGTCGGTGATCGAACGAGAGCCTCAAATCGCCGAGGATATCATCGGCGTCGTTCTGAACCGGGTGCAGATCGAGAAGCTCCAGCGCTACAGCAATCCGGGAGATACCGAGCGCTTCGTCGCGCAATATCCGGAATATCTGCGGGCTCCGGGCAACGCAGCGTAAAGCACCGCCAGAGGCGGAGTTTGGACCTGCGCCCAAAGGCGC
>JAEZHZ010000068.1 GCA_023436745.1 Pseudomonadota bacterium
CCCCGGCGAGGAGCCGGGGTCTTCTGATTCAAGCTGGGTGAGAACCCAGAGTGCCGCTGGCGGCCAGCCGCATCGGCCGGGACCACGCTGTCCCTAGTACTTGCGCATCAGCCCGACGAGACGTCCCTGCACTTTCACGCGGTCGGGTGGGAAAATCCGCGTTTCATAGGCGGGGTTCGCCGCCTCAAGGGCGATGGTCTGCCCCTTGCGACGAAGCCGCTTGAGCGTGGCTTCCTCGTCATCGACAAGCGCCACCACGATCTCACCGGTCGAGGCGCTGTCCTGCTTGCGGATCAGCACGGTGTCGCCATCGAAGATGCCGGCGTCGATCATCGAGTCGCCGCGCACCTCGAGGGCATAATGCTCTCCCGCTCCCAGCATCTCCGGTGGCACGGCGATCGTGTGCGAGTGGTTCTGGATAGCCTCGATCGGCGTACCGGCCGCGATACGCCCCATGACCGGCACCGAAACGGGTCGGGCATAATCCTCGCCTCCGCGGGCCGGCGGCGCTGCCACCTTGCCGAGATTGCCCTCGATCACTGCCGGCTCGAAGCGGGCCTTGCGGCCGCCCAGGGTCGGGTTCATGGAATCCGGCAGCTTGATCACTTCAAGCGCTCGGGCCCGGTTGGGCAGCCGGCGGATGAAGCCGCGCTCCTCGAGTGCCGTTATCAGGCGGTGGATGCCGGACTTGGACGCGAGGTCCAGCGCGTCCTTCATCTCGTCGAAGGACGGCGGAATGCCACTTTCCTTCATCCGCTCATGGATGAACATCAGCAGTTCGTGTTGCTTGCGCGTGAGCATTCTGGCCCTTTCGGCGAGAATCGGAACATAGACGGAACGACTATAAGTGTTCCATGTATGTTCTGCAATAGAGCCGGGTCCAGAACTTCAGAAGCCGAAGATCGGCATCGCCTCCACGACGGCTCCGGGCGGTTGTCCCGGATCGTGTTCGGGCTGCACGATCAGCAGGTCGGCGACTGACAGTGAGGAGGTGTGGCCGCTGTCCGTCTCGAGGATGGGCAGCGCGCGGGGGCCGCCAGCGGTCTGAACCAGCCGGGCGCGCATGAAGTGTCGTCGTGCCGTGTTGGGTGGTGTTGCGGCGGCAAGCGGCAGTTGCCAACCTTCGGGTTCAGGGCAACCCAACCAGTGGCGCAGGGCAGGGCGGATGAACACCAGTGCCGTCACCATGGCAGAGACTGGGTTGCCTGGCAGGCCGAAGACCAGCGTTCTGCCACGGATCCCGAACATCAGCGGCTTGCCCGGGCGCATGTTGATGCGCCAGAAGTCGAGGGTGACGCCGAGTTCCTTCAGTACGTCCTGAACGAGGTCGTGTTCGCCGACGCTGGCGCCGCCTGTCGTCACCAGCACATCCGGTTGCTCTTCGAAGATTGCTGCGAGATGATCGCGCAACTGCCGGCGGTCGTCGCGGGCGATGCCGTGGTCTGCCACCCGCTCCGCATACGGCAGGAGCAGCGGCGATAGTCCCGCGCTGTTGGATGCAACGATCTGGTCCGGGCCGAGAGGGCTGCCGGGCAGAACCAGCTCGTCGCCTGTCGCGAGCAGCGCGATGCTGGGGCGGCGAGCGACGGCCACCGTTCCGGCATTGGCCGCCGCCGCCACAGACAGTTGCAGCGGCCCCAGCAGAGTTCCGGCCGCGAGCAGTGCTTGTCCTGTGGTGAAATCGTGCCCTCGTGGGCGGACGCTATGGCCGCGCCGCACTGGAGCATTGAACCGCACCAGGTCTCCCTCGCGCTCGGCTTCCTCCTGCATGATGACAGTGTCGGCGCCTGCAGGCAGCGGAGCTCCGGTGAAGATGCGCACGGCTTCGCCCGGGCCGAGGGTGCCGTCATGGCCCGCACCCGCCTGCGACATGCCGATCACGCGGAGCGCCGCACCGCCTGCAGCGTCGCTGGCGCGGAGTGCATAGCCGTCCATGGCCGAGGCGTTGAACGGCGGTTGATCGTGGTCGGCAATGACCGGGGCGGCCAGCACCCTGCCGGCGGCCGTGGAGAGCGGAACAGTCTCGGCTGCAACCTCGGGAACCCGAGCCAGGATGGCCGCAACGGCCTCATCAACCGGCTTGAGGCTCATGGCGCCCGCGTATAGCCGCCCGACTTGCCGCCGGACTTTTCAACCAGCTGCAGGTCGGTGATGACCATGGCGCGGTCCATGGCCTTGCCCATGTCGTAAAGCGTCAGCGCCGCAACGCTTGCCGCCGTCAGCGCTTCCATCTCAACTCCGGTTTGACCGGTCGTTTCCGCCGCAGCGACCACGTGAAGTCCCGATCCGTCTGCGAGCCGTTCGATATCGAGCGTCACCTTGCTCAGCGCCAATGGATGGCAGAGCGGAATCAGCTCGGAGGTCTTCTTTGCAGCCATGATTCCGGCGATCCGGGCGGTCGCGAGGGCATCACCCTTCTTGCCGGTCCCTTCGAACAGGGCGGCGATAGTCTCGGTGGTGGCATGCACCGTGGCCTCTGCCACCGCCCGCCGGCGTGTAACCGGCTTGTCACCGATGTCGACCATGTGGGCCTGGCCGCTGGCATCGAGATGAGTGAGCCGGCCAGCCATCAGCCGGCAGTCACCGGCACGCCCATCAGCAGCGCGCGGGTCGCTGCCGCAACGTCCTGCTGCCGCATCAGGCTCTCCCCGACGAGGAAGGCGCCGATGCCGGCTTCCCGCTCCAGCTGCACCAGGTGCTGGTGGTCGACGATGCCGCTTTCGCTCACCAACGTCTTGCCTTCGGGCACCCCGACAGCCAGCCGGATCGAGGTGTCCAGCGTCGTCTCGAAGGTGCGCAGGTTGCGGTTGTTGATGCCGATGAACTCCGCATCGAGCGCCAGGGCCCGATCCAGCTCCAGCTGGTCATGCACTTCCACCAGCGCGTCCATCCGCCACTCCTCTGCTGCATCGAGCAGGTAGCGGGCGGTGTCGTCCCCGACCGCTGCAAGGATGATCAGGATGCAGTCGGCACCCCACGCCCGGGCCTCAGCGACCTGGTACGTTTCAAACAGAAAGTCCTTGCGCAGGACCGGCAGTTGCGTCGCTGCGCGGGCTTCGATCAGGTAGCTTGGCGATCCCTGGAAACTCGGACGGTCGGTGAGCACGGACAGGCACGCCGCGCCCGCAAGCTCATAGGCGCGGGCAATCTCGGCAGGATCGAAGTCGGGACGGATCAAGCCCTTGGACGGGCTCGCCTTCTTCACTTCGGCGATCAGCGCATAGTCGCCGCTCGCCCGTTTCGCCCTCAGCGCCTTGAGGAATCCGCGTGGGGGCGTCTGGTCATGGGCCTGGGCAACAACTTCTGCCCATGGCCGCATGGCCTTGGCAGCGGCGATCTCCTCGCGCTTGTAGAGTTCGATCTGCTTGAGAATGTCAGTCATTCCGCACGTCCGTTGGATACTGCCACGAGGCGGGCGAGTGTGGTCCTGGCCTTGCCGCTGTCGATGGCGTCGCGCGCCATGGCAATGCCGTCTTCGATGCTGTCTACCTTGTCGGCCACGAACAGCGCGGCGCCAGCGTTGAGCAGCACGGTGTCACGATAGGCGCCAGGCGAGCCCTCGAGCAAGGCCTCGATCGCCGCAGCGTTCTCTGCGGGGTCGCCTCCGAGCAGGTCCTTGGGATCGGTCAGCTTCAAGCCGACTTGTTCCGGGTGAAGTTCGAAGCTGCGCAGATCGCCGTCCGCGATCTGCGCCACGAAGTTCGGCCCAGACGTGGATAGCTCATCGAGCCCTTCGCTTGAATGCACCACCCAGGCTTTGATCGCCCGGTTGGCGAGAAGTGCTGCTGCCACCGGTTCGACCCATTGCTGGGAATAGACTCCAAGCAGGTAGCGCCGCACTCCGGCCGGATTGGCCTGCGGCCCCAGCAGGTTGAAGAGCGTCCGCACACCCATTTCACTCCGCGCCGGCCCGACATGGCGCATCGCCGGGTGGTGGTGCGGCGCGAACATGAAGGCGATCCCCGCCCGGCTGATGGTGTCGCCGATCTGGTCCGGCGTGAGGTCGAGCTTCACCCCCAGTGCCTCCAGGGCCTGCGACGAGCCGGACCGCGAGGAGAGCGCCTTGTTGCCGTGCTTGGCGACCGGTACCCCGGCCGCTGCGACCACGATGGCCGTAGCGGTGGAGATGTTGAGGCTGCCGACTCCATCGCCGCCGGTGCCGACGATGTCGATCGCATCTTCGGGGGCAGTGACCGGCACCATCTGCTCGCGCAGGATCGACACAGCGGCAGCGATCTCGCCGACCGTCTCGCCCTTGATCCGCATGCCCATCAGGAAGGCGCCGATCTGCGCCGGAGTGGCTTCGCCCGACATGATGCTGCGCATCACGCTGCGCATTTCCTCGCCTGTCAGGTCGCGGCGGTCGGCAATCTTGTGCAGCGCCTGGCGGATATCCATCACGCTGCCTCCCGCTTGCCGTTGAATTCCCGGGCGATGTTGAGGAAGTTCTGCAGCATGGCGTGCCCGTTCTCGCTGGCGATGCTTTCGGGATGGAACTGCACGCCGTGCATCGGCAGCGTCTTGTGCTGCATGCCCATGATCAGCCCGTCGTCCGTGCGGGCAGTGACCTCAAGCGTCTCCGGCAGGCTGTCGGCCCGCACGATCAGGGAATGGTAGCGCGTCGCCTCGAAGCCGGAATTGAGGCCGCGGAAGATGCCCTTGCCCGTGTGCTCTATGGGGCTGGTCTTGCCGTGCACCAGATGCGGTGCACGGACGACTTCGCCGCCGAGCGCCTGGCCCATGGCCTGGTGGCCGAGGCAGACTCCAAGCATCGGGATCTCGCTCTTGAACCGGTCGATGACCGCCAGGCACACGCCCGCTTCGTGGGGGGTACGGGGGCCGGGCGAAAGCACGATCGCCTCCGGCGCCATCTCGGCAATCTCGTCCAGGGTGATCTTGTCGTTGCGGCGCACGGTGATGTCGGCGCCGAGTTCACCCAGGAAGTGGACGAGGTTGTAGGTGAAGCTGTCGTAGTTATCGATGACGAGGGTCTTGGTCATTTGATGCCTGCCTCAAAGTGGAGTGGTTCTGGTGAGCGGTTCAGAACCAGCCCCGCCATCGCCCGGCCAAACGCCTCGACCCGCCAAGTTCGACTGCTGCGTAAGTGCTCACTGCCCGATCCTCGCTTCGCCGGCATAGCGTAGCGCTTCTTCGGCAGCGGTGAACAGGGCCCGCGCCTTGTTCTCGCATTCCATCTGCTCGAGTTCGGCCTGGCTGTCGGCGACGATGCCGGCACCCGCCTGCACGTAGAGCTTGCCGTCCTTGACGATGCCCGTCCGCAGCACGATGCAGGTGTCCATGGTGCCGTCGGCGCCGAAATAGCCCACGCAGCCGCCATAGATGCCGCGGCGGGACATTTCGAGCTCGTCGATGATCTCCATCGCCCGGACCTTCGGCGCGCCGGAAACGGTTCCCGCGGGGAAGCCCGCAGCCAGTGCATCGACGAAGTCGTACTGCGGGTCCAGCTCACCCACCACGTTCGAGACGATGTGCATCACGTGCGAATAGTACTCGAGGAAGAACTTGTCGGTCACCTTCACCGAACCGATCTTCGCCACCCGACCGACATCGTTGCGCCCGAGATCGAGCAGCATCAGGTGTTCGGCCAGTTCCTTCGGATCGCTCAGCAGTTCCGCCGCCAGTTCCTGGTCGCGCGTCGGGGTGGAGCCGCGCTTGCGCGTACCGGCGATCGGCCGGATGGTCACCTCGCCGTTCTGCACCCGAACCAGGATTTCCGGGCTCGACCCGGCAACCGCGAAGTCCCCGAAGTCGAGGAAATACATGTAGGGGCTCGGGTTGGTCCGTCGCAGCGCGCGGTACAGCGCAGTGGGCGGCAACCGGAACTCGGCCTCGAAGCGCTGGCTCAGCACCACCTGGAAGATATCGCCGGCCGCGATGTACTCCTTGGCGCGCGCCACCATGTCGAAATAGGTCTCCCGGCTGGTATTGCTGGTGACCTCGAGCTTTTCCAGGTCCGGCAGGGCAGGGGCCGCCGG
>JAEZHZ010000076.1 GCA_023436745.1 Pseudomonadota bacterium
AGCGGGAGCCTAGCGCGCCGGGTGAGGGGTGCGCCCTCCCGGCTCAAGCCGGACCGCTTCACCCCTCACCCGTCCAGCCCGCGCGGCGTGCTGGCCGACCTCTCCCCTGAGGGGCGAGGTACGCCGACTGCCCGGCTTGTGATCAATGGCTGATCTCTCCGCCTCACCCTCGCCCGGCTTCAAGCTCCCCAGCCTCGGGTCGCTGAACAAGCTCCTGCGCTCGACCGATATCGGGCTCGCCATCGGCGTGATGGCGATCATCGTCGTTCTCATCCTGCCGATGCCGCCGCTGCTGCTCGATGCGCTGTTGGCCGTGTCGATCGTCTTTTCCGTCATGATCCTGATGACGGCGCTGTTTATCCAGAAGCCGCTCGAATTCTCGTCCTTTCCCACCGTGCTGCTCATCGCCACCATGCTGCGGCTCGGCCTCAACCTGGCCACCACCCGCCTGATCCTGAGCGAGGGACATAACGGATCCAGCGCCGCCGGCCACGTCATCGAAGCGTTCGGCAACTTCATTACCCGCGGCAATTTCATCATCGGCACCGTGATCTTCATCATCCTGGTGATCGTGAACTTCATCGTCATCACCAAGGGTTCGGGCCGCATCGCGGAAGTCGCGGCGCGCTTCAGCCTCGACGCCATGCCCGGCAAGCAGATGGCTATCGACGCCGACCTGTCCGCCGGCCTCATCGACGAGGATACCGCCAAGCGCCGTCGCGCGGAACTGGAAGGAGAAAGCGCCTTCTTCGGCAACATGGACGGCGCGTCCAAGTTCGTGCGCGGCGATGCCATCGCCGGCCTGATCATCACATTCATCAACGTGTCGGCCGGCATGCTTATCGGCATCATGCAGGAGGGGCTGACCTTCCAGGAAGCCGGCAACGTCTACACGCTGCTGACGATCGGCGACGGCCTGGTTTCGCAGATACCCGCTCTGATCGTGTCGACCGCAGCCGGTATTCTCGTGTCGAAGTCCGGCGTCACCGGCTCGGCCGACAAGGCCCTGTCCTCCCAGTTTTCGGGCTATCCGCGGGCGCTCGGCATGTCCTCGGCCGTGATGGCGGCACTCGCGCTGCTGCCCGGGATGCCGATCATTCCCTTCCTCGCACTCTCCGGCGGCATCGGCTACGCGGCGTGGCGCGCCAGCAAGAGCAAGGCCGTGCGTGACCAGGAGGCGGCGGCAAAGGAGCTTGCCGCGGCCTCCGCGCCCGGCCCCGGCGCACCCGCACAGGGGGGAGCGGAGCCGCCAATTACCGATGCTCTCAAGATCGATGAACTCAAGCTCGAACTCGGCTACGGGCTGCTGAGCCTGGTTCGTGAGGACGAGACCGGCACCGACCGGCTAACCGAGCAGATCAAGGCCCTGCGCCGCCAGTTGGCGATCGAACTCGGTTTCGTCATGCCGCCGGTGCGCATCCTCGACAACATGCAGCTCGAACCCAACGTCTACAAGGTTCGCATCAAGGAAGTGGAAGCCGGCGCAGGCGAGATCTACGCCAACCAGCTGATGGTGATGGACCCCTATGGCAATCAGATCGATCTGCCGGGCATCCACACCACAGAGCCGACTTTTGGTCTGCCCGCGACATGGATCGAGCCAGCCCTGCGCGACGAGGCAGAACTACGCGGGCTTTCGATCATTGATCCCTCGACCGTGATATCGACCCACCTCACCGAGGTGCTCAAGGGTAACGTCGCCGATCTGCTGAGCTATGCCAACGTGCAGTCGCTGCTCTCCGGCCTGCCCAAGGACCAGCAGAAGCTGGTTGAGGACATCGTTCCCAGCCTGATCACCGTTTCCGGTGTACAGCGTGTGCTTCAGGCGCTGCTCACCGAGCGCATCTCCATTCGCGACCTCTCGACTATCCTGGAGGGGATCGCCGAGATCGCCGGTCCAGGCCGGTCCGTTCAGTCGATTGCCGAGCACGTCCGCACCCGCCTCTCGCGCCAGCTCTGCGCCGCAAATCTCGGTCCTGATGGCACGCTGCCGCTGCTCACCCTGTCGCCGCAGTGGGAGCGAGACTTCGCCGAAGCCATGGTGGGCGAAGGCGAGAACCGTCATCTGGCGATGGCTCCGAGCCGGCTGCAGCAGTTCATCGGCGGCGTTCAGACCGGGTTTGAAAAGGCCGCCCAGCAGGGCGAACTTCCTGTGCTGATCACCTCTCCCGGTATCCGTCCCCATGTCCGCTCGATAATCGAGAGGTTCCGGCCCCAGACGGTGGTCATGAGCCAGGCGGAAGTGCATCCGCGGGTGCGCCTCAAGACAGTCGGCAGCATCTAGGATGCCGAAGCTCGTGGTCGAGGGCTATCTTGAGGTGCCTCCCGACCGGCTCGACGCCGTAGTCGCCGCGCTGCCGGAGCATATCCGGCGAACCCGTGCGGAGCCCGGGTGCTTGCGGTTCGACGTGAGCCAGAGCGAGGACCGGCCCACCCGCTTCCTCGTTGCCGAAGCGTTCATTGATCGCGGTGCCTTCGAAGCGCACCAAGCACGTTCGGCGACTTCGCGTTGGGCCAAAGTCACTGCCGGCATGGCGCGGCACTACATCCTGCGCACAGAAGGCTAGGAGCTGCGGTCGCGGAAGGCGAGTTCCGTCAACGGCGCCTCGGGCTCCCGCTTGTGCATCTCCTCGGCGCGGCTGACGGCCGAGCCTTCCATCAGGCTGCTCTCGGCCTGAAGCCAGAACTCGAGGTCCCGGCCATCCGGCTTGCCAGCCTCCATCCAGAACCAGCGCGCGCGCTCACGAATTTGATGCTCCACCAGGTCCATGTCGGGCACTCCATGGGGAATGGGTTTGCTGGCCCTCATACCTAACTGTGGAGCCAACAGCTGCAGAACGCACGGCTACCAAAACTGTTCGCGCAATCTGCGCAAAATGGCGATGTGGCCGGCCGTCGGGGCACACTCGAGCCCTTCGTTCCGGAGCAACCGGCAGGTTCAGCGCTCAGTCAGCGCGAGGCGGGCACCGAGCAGCACGAACGCGGCGGCAAAGGTGCGTCGCATCCACGCCATGATCGATGGGCGGGAGATCACCTGCCCGCGCACGGCCGCGGCGAACAGGCCATAGACTGCGAAGACAAGGAAGGTCAGCACCATGAACACGCCGCTGAGTTGCAGCATCTGGGGGACGGCATTCGGCGCGTCCGCCGGGACGAACTGCGGCAGGAAGGCGAAGAAGAAGATCGACAGCTTGGGATTGAGAATGTTGATCAGGATGGACTCCGTGATCACCGCGCCGGCCGACTTTGCCGGTGTCCCGGCAGCTTCGACCCTCAACGTTCCCGTTTCGCGCAACGTGGCCCAAGCCATATAGAGCAGGTAAGCCACGCCCAGGTACTTGATGATCTCGAACGCCAGCGCGCTGGTGTGAAGAACTGCGGCCAACCCGGTGATGGCGGCAAGCATGTGGGGAATGGTGCCGAGTGTACAGCCGAAAGCTGCCCACAGACTAGCTCGCCGCCCTCGAGCCAAACCGGCAGCGATCGTATAGAGCGCCCCGGTGCCTGGTGAAACCACTACAATCAGGGTGGTGATCAGGAATTCGATGCTCATGGCATTTGGCTCCAGCCTGCATGCAGCATGTGCCGCGGCCGCAGGAACGGCAAGAGTGGCGACGGACTATTTTTTGCGGTCGTGGCGGGCGGTGGGGCGCCGGCCGTTGAGGGCTCGGGCGCACCGCGGTACAAGCCCCCATGCTCGACCTCACCATCCTCCGCGTTCCGGTCTTTTCCACCATCTGCAACGCCGCATTTTCCCTGCGGCGTGAAGTGTTCATTGTGGAGCAGCACGTGCCAGAGGACGAAGAGCACGACGCGGATGATCTGACCGCCACTCACTTCGTTGCCATTGCAGAGGGCGAGGTGGTGGGGACGCTGCGGCTGATCGACAAGCCTGAGCACATCAAGATCGGACGGGTGGCCGTGTCCCGGAACTGGCGCGGCAAGGGGATAGCCAGCCGGATGATGGCAGCGGCGATGGCCTACGGCCACGCGCAGGGGCAGCAGCGCTTCTTCCTCACGGCGCAATCCGACAAGATCGGCATGTACGAGAAGCTCGGCTTCGTCGCCTTCGGACCGGAGTTCGAGGATGGCGGAATGCCGCACCGGGCGATGCGCAACTACGACCGCGAGACCGCACAACTGGTGGATTAAGGGCGTTTCCGGCCCTAAATGAACGAAGATGAACGGCTCCAGAACGTTCCCTGGCCCAAATCGAGGCGGAGCTGTCGGAACGACTACCGGGTAATCACGTTGTCGAGACACCAGGCCGTGCAGCGTGCGTACCGGCAAAGTCCTCACGCCACACAGCCTTGTTCACCTTAACGATGAACCTGGAGCGTACAATGATCCGCACACTGCTGACTAGCACCGCCCTGTCAATTCTGTTGACCGCAGGCGTTGTGGCGCAGGATGCGCCGGCAAACAGCCAGGCGCCCGCTTCCACCACCGAGGCTCCGGCCAACGACAGCGCTGCCCCCGCGAACCAGACCGGCACTGGCACCGGGGCCACGACCGCCGACCCGACTCAGGGCAGCGATCTCGACACCGGCGCCGCCGAAGATACCGACATCAACGAGCCTTGGGACATGTCCGCCGGCTATGTTGTTGCCGACACGGACAATCTCGGCTCGCGCTTGATCGGTCAGCCGGTCTACTCCTCGACCGGCGACGATGCCGAGAACATCGGCAACATCGACGACATCGTCTTCAACGAGGACGGGCAGATTCAGGCCGTTGTGATCGGCGTTGGCGGATTCCTCGGTATCGGCGCCAAGGCCGTGGCCGTGGACTTCGACTCGCTGGAGTTCACCCTTGCAGCCGACAACACCGAACGTTGGGTGCTGCCGACCACCGCTGACGCGCTGACCGCTGCTCCCGAATTCGTCTGGGAGGAGGATGAGCCCGCCGATGCCAACGCGGCTGGTACCAACGACGGCAATGCCATGGCTCCTGCCGACAACACCATGGCCCCAGCCAACGACACGGCTGCTCCGGCGGACAACGCCATGGCTCCTGCCGCCAGCACCGATGGCACTGCGATGCAGCGCGAGGGCTTCAACACAGTTGAGGTGGACGCCATCACGGCGGACAACCTGACCGGGGCCACAGTGGTCGGTCCGAACGGCGATGATATCGCAGAAGTGGGCGACATCCTGCTCACCCCCGACGGGCAGATCGACGCGATGCTGATCGACTTTGGCGGCTTCCTCGGCATTGGCCAGAAGCGCGTGGCGGTTGGCATGGACAACCTCGAGTTCGCCGCCAACGAGAACGGCGACCTGCTGGTCTACAGCGACTTCACCCAGGAGCAGCTCGAAGCAGCTCCGGAGTATGACGAAGCCGCCTACACCAACGATCCGGCGAGCTTCCGTACGCTCGACCAGTAATAGGGCGGTGCCTCGGCACCATTCCCGAACCTTTCGATCGTGATCAGAGAAGGGTCGACCTGCGGGCCGGCCCTTCTCCATAGAGGAGACCCCAATGCTGCGTCTTTTCGCTACCGCCGCCGCGCTGGCGCTGGTTCCCACCGTAGTATTCGCCCAGACATCGCCGTCGACATCCAGCCAGCTCGAAGCGAGCGGACTGACCCCGCCAACCGTGCTGTCACAGGGTTACTCGCCGCAGGGCGCGGACGTGCTCGTTACGCAATTGCTGGGCGAGACCGTATGGACCGCCCCCGGTGACGACGGCGAGGAGATCGGAACCATCAACGACATGGTCGTTACCTCTGGTGTCGGGCTGTCAGCCGTGGTCATCGGCGTCGGCGGCGTACTTGGTATCGGTGCCAAGGACGTAGCGGTGGCCTTCGATCAACTGACCTGGGCCGAGCGCGAAGACGGCAGCCGCCGGTGGGTGCTGGCCGTGACGCCTGACGTGCTGGCTACCGCGCCAGCCTTCATCTGGGCGGATAGCGAGGAGGTGACGGGGGAGCCGGCACTCTCCCCGGACGAAGAAGAAGCGCAGTTGCAGGACGGGGACCCCAATGACGTTCCCGTGGACCCGGACCTGACCACCGACCTGCCCGAAGCGACGAACAGCTCTGCTGAACGTGAAGGTTTCACTGCCATCGATGCCCTGGACTTTCGGCCGGAGCAACTGCGGGGCATCGGGGTCTACGGCATCAATGACGAACTGATCGGCTCAATCGGCGACGTGGTCGTGGCACCCGATGGTTCGGTCGATGCGGTGATCGTGGACGTCGGCGGGTTCCTCGGGCTTGGGGCCAAGCCGGTGGCGGTGGGTGCCGACAACCTGATCATCTCCGAAGACATAACCGGGCAGCGCTACCTGTTCATCAGCACGAGCCGTGAGCAGCTGGAAACGCAGCCGCCATTCGACCCGATGACGTACGAGCAGGAACGCGAGCAGCAACGGCTGGTAGTCACGCCCTAGGGCACTCGCAGCTACTTCCTGGAAAAACGCAGGCGTGCGATCTCGTCGTACTGGTCCTGATCGACCTTGAGCTGCTCGGCGGTTTCGCGCTGATGCTCGCGCTGATCGAGCAGTTCGACCTTCTTGAGGTCCTCGAGCGCCTCGGCAAGCACGTCCTGTGCAGCCTCAAGCTTGCTCTTCATGTCGTTCGCGGAGGCCAGCAGGTTGTCACGTCGCGTCTGGGCCGCCTTTGCGAAGGTGGAATAGGCGAAGTGAGCGACGTCCGAGATACCGGTCTTCTGGTGCTCGATCTCGATCTGCTGGTCGAGCTCCATCGCCATCCGCTCGAAATCGCTGATCATCATCTCGATCTGCGCGACCTGTCGGCGCTTCTCGTCCACCTGGAACTTCTTGAGCCGAATGAGGCTTTCGCTACGCGATTTCAAGACCTGTACTCCTTACACACCAAGTCAGCCCGGAACGCCTTCTGCATGGCGTTCCTAGTTCCCCGCACCCGCCTCACCCACGATGGCCGCGAGCATACGATAGCCCTCGGCAATGGTGGTGGTCTCCTCCCGGTCCTGGCTCAAGAAAGCTTCCAGGGCCGGATGAAAGGCAATGGCGCGGTCCACTTGCGGATCTGACCCTTTCCGGTATGCCCCCAGCCGGATCAGTTCCTCCATGTCCGAATAGAGGGACATGAGTTCCCGCGCCCCTGCCAGCACGGGCCGCACGTCTGGCGGCACGCATCCGGGCATGGTTCGCGAGATGGACCTCAACACGTTCACCGCCGGGTAGCGACCCCGCTCGGCAATGCCGCGCTCCATCACGATGTGCCCGTCGAGAATACCGCGCACGGCATCCGCAATGGGCTCATTGTGATCATCACCTTCGACCAAAACGGTAAAAAGACCGGTAACGGAACCGGTCGAGGGTGTGCCCGGCCCTGCTCGCTCCAGCAGGCGCGGCAACTCGGTGAAGACGGTAGGCGGGTAACCTTTCGCCGTCGGCGGCTCGCCGATGGACAATCCGATCTCGCGCTGGGCCATCGCGAAGCGGGTCAGGGAATCCATCATGCAGAGGACACGCAGCCCCTGATCGCGGAAGTACTCGCTGAGAGCGAGGCTGAGATATGCCGCCTGCCTGCGCATCAACGCCGCCTCGTCCGAAGTGGCAACCACCACCACAGCGCGCTCCAGCCCCTTCTCGCCCAGATATTCCTGGATGAACTCATGGACCTCCCGGCCGCGCTCACCGATGAGACCGATCACCGCCACGTCCACATCGGTGTTACGCGCCAGCATGGACATCAGCACCGACTTGCCCACGCCCGAACCGGCAAAGATGCCCATCCGCTGCCCTTCACACAGGGTGGTAAAAGTGTTGAGCACCCGCACGCCGAGATCGAGCGGTTCGCCGACCCGCACCCGGTCGTGTGCCGCAAGCGGCGACTGCTTGAGAGGATAGGCGGCTGCCCCGCGCGTGAGCGGCCCCTTGCCGTCGATCGGCTCGCCCTGCGCATTGACCACCCTTCCCAGCCACTCTCTTGACGGGAAGACGCTCCCGTCGTGACGCAGGAATATCGCCCGACAGCCGAGACGCACTCCGTCCACCTGGCCAAATGGCAGGCACAAGGCGTGGCCGTCACGGAAACCGATGATCTCGGCAGCAAGCTGCTCCCCGTCAACGGCATCGATGCGAACGCGGCCGCCCACGCGCAACTCACGCACCGGCCCCACCACCTCGAGCAGCAGGCCCTGCACCGACTTGACGCGGCCGAACACCTCGACGTCATCGATGGCCTCGATGGCTGAGATCAGCGCTTTCATCCTGCCTCGGAGTGTTGACCGTTATGGTTTCCGCGGCCGCTCGAATCGAGCCGCGCGACGAATCAGAAGGTAACGCACCGTTAAGCAAAAAGCGCTATCCCAGCCTCTGGGACCGTCTGCCGCGCTTGCCCAAGCGCTGGGGTCCTTCACCCGCCATCGCCACAATTGCTTGAGTCCGCAGAGTCGGATGTAGCTGTTTCTTAAACCAATTTATTAAGATGGTTGGAGGGTGTTTTCCCTTATTTTTCAACAAGTTATACTTAATTCACCCTAACGGCTTTTGCACCTTGCCGAAGCGAATTAAACTTTGTTAACTATTTGGGCTTAGGGTTCAGTCATATCCAGTATGGGTTTCAGCATGAGGCGGCTCCCTCATGTGTTCCAGCAGGGACGAATGACAAGGGGAATATAATGCGGGTACTCCTTATCGAGGACGATAGCGCGACAGCGCAGAGCATCGAACTGATGCTGAAGTCCGAGAGCTTCAACGTCTACACCACCGATCTCGGTGAGGAGGGCGTCGATCTCGGCAAGCTTTATGACTACGACATCATCCTGCTGGACCTGAACCTGCCGGACATGAGCGGGTACGAGGTGCTGCGGACCCTTCGCGTCGCCAAGGTGCAGACCCCGATCCTGATCCTCTCCGGCCTGGCCGGCATCGAGGACAAGGTCCGCGGCCTCGGCTTCGGTGCGGACGACTACATGACCAAGCCCTTCCACAAGGACGAGCTCGTGGCCCGCATCCACGCCATCGTCCGTCGGTCGAAAGGTCATGCCCAGTCTGTCATCCAGACCGGCGAGCTCACCGTTAACCTCGACACCAAGACGGTGGAGGTCGTGGGCCAGCGCGTCCATCTCACCGGCAAGGAATACCAGATGCTGGAGCTGCTTTCGCTCCGCAAGGGTACGACCCTCACCAAGGAAATGTTCCTCAACCACCTTTACGGCGGCATGGACGAGCCGGAGCTGAAGATCATCGACGTCTTCATCTGCAAGCTCCGCAAAAAGCTCTCCGTCGCCACCGGTGGCAAGAACTACATCGAGACGGTCTGGGGTCGCGGCTATGTGCTGCGCGAGCCGGATGAGAGCGAAGTTTACAACGAAAACGTCGCCTGATCTTCCGCGACACCCCGCCATCGCAAAGCCCCGTGCCAACCGCACGGGGCTTTATCGTTTTGCCACCCCTGCATCCCCCGGAACCGGCGCCCCGGGGCAACGTTCACGACATGAACGTCCCGGGGGAAGAAGATGGCCGACCTGTCCCAACGCCTGCGCGAGCCTCTCGTGCTCGTCATCCTAGCGATCGCCGTTGCCGGATGGCTGGCATTCATCGCGATGTGGATCAACTCATCCCGTCAGGTTCACGAGCAACAGCAGCAACTTGTTGCCGTTACCGGGGAACGCGACGACGCTGCGGGCCAACTGGCCGCGTTGCAGACCGCCGCCGGTGATCTCGACGCGCTGACTGCGCAACGAGCCGCCGCACAGCAGGAATCCACCGCCGCAACCGCCGCTGCCGAGGCGGCGAGAGCAGATCTCGCCGCGCGCACCAATGAACTCGACAGCGTGACTGCCGACCTCGAAACGCGCCGCGAAGAACTCTCGAGCGTCGAGCAACAACTGGAGGATGCCAATTCAGAGGTTTCCGCCCTCTCCGCTCAGCACTCCGACCTGCTGGCCGAGATCGACAACACCAACCAGCAGTTGACGGATGTCGGTGCTCGCCTTGAAGAGGCTCGACGGCAGGAGCAGACCGTGACCGCGAACGTCGCCAAGCTCGCCGAGGAAGCGGCAGCATCGACGTCCTCGCTTGCCGAGACCCAGACAAACCTGCAGGCGGCACGACAACAGCTCACCGAGGTACAGTCTCAGCTGGCGAACATGGCGGCACAGTCCGAGACTGCCGGCGCCGAGCTGGCTGCCCTTCAGCAGCAGGTGACCGAGCTGGACCGCCGCCGCAGCCAGTTGCAGACTGAAGTGAAGGGCTATGAAGACCAACGCAACAGCTTGCAGCCCCAGGTCGAGGAACTGACCCGAACCCTGTCGAGCCGAAGCACCGAACTGGAAGCGCTTGAGCAACGGCTCGCCAACGCCATCACCGAAGGTGACAAGGCTGCGTCCACGGGCACGTTCCGGGCTACTGACGACGGCAGCGCGCGGGGGCTGACCCTCACGCTTAGCCTGGATGGCAGCTTCGACATGGAGAGCCGTAACGGCCAGGAGGTCACGGGCCGCTACACACTCGAGAACAATCAACTCGTGCTCTCGGACGCAAGCGGCACTGTAGGCGGAGCCGCATTCCCGATGCGATGCCCCGTCTCGCGCACCGAAAGCGGCTTCAGCATTGGCGACGCTGAAGGTTGCCTGTTGGCCGGAGTAAGCTTCGAACGCCGATAGGCATGCCGCAATGACTGGGCGGTGTGTGTCGAAACGGACACCGCCCACTCGTCGCTTCATCGACGCATTCGAAAGCGCCGAGGAGACGACCCATGCTTCGCAATGTCATCATCGCCGCCACATTCGCAGTGGCGGGCCCTGCCCTCGCGCAGGCAGAGCCGACCGGCAGCTACGCCGACGTCAACGGCATGCGCATGTACTACGAAGTGTCCGGAGAGGGCGATCCGCTGATCGTGCTGCACGGCGCCTACATGAACATCCCCACCATGGGGGAGATCATACCTCGTCTCGCCGAGACCCATACGGTCTATGCCATCGAGCTGCAGGGGCATGGCCGCACCAACGATATCGACCGGCCAATCACCTATCCCAACCTCGCGGGCGACGTCGCTGCCTTCATGGATGCCATCGGCCTCGAGAAGGCAGACGTCTTCGGCTACTCCATGGGTGGTGCGACCGGCCTTCGGCTGGCGCTCGACCACCCTGAGAAGGTGGATCAGCTGGTGGCTGCCTCGACGGCCTATGACGTGGCGGGCTCGCAACCCGAGTTTTTGGCAATGATCCCCAACCTCGTGCCGGAGATGTTCATCGGCTCCCCCATGGAAGTCGCCTGGAAGGAGCATGCTCCAGATCCTGACGGATTTCGCCCGTTCGTTGAACGGATGATCGCGCTCGAACACGAGCCGATGGCCTGGGAGGAGGAGGTCAAGGCACTGAAGGTGCCGACGCTGATCATCGCCGGTGACGCCGACATGGTGACGCTCGAGCATCTGGTCGGCATGTTCCGGCTCCTGGGCGGTGGTCACCCCGGGGACATGGGCGAACCCCTTCCGGCTTCACGGCTCGCCATACTGCCTGCGACCTCGCACACCGCGGTCATCGGCCAGGTGGACCTTCTTCATCAGGTGATCGAACCGTTCCTCCGGGGCGAGACGCCCAGGGGCATGTTCGAGCAGTAGGGCCTTGACGGCGAGCGTCGCAGGCGGTGCATCTTGGCTACATGAGCACCGCCGACGAGACGCACCGCGCCATCACCACCGTATACAAGGTCGAGCAGGCCCGGCTGATCGCCGGGCTGACCCGCATGGTGCGCGACATTTCCCTCGCGGAGGAACTGGCGCAGGAAGCACTGGTCATCGCGCTTAAGACCTGGCCGGATACCGGGGTGCCGCGCAATCCGGGCGCCTGGCTGACGCAGGCTGCCAAGCGCAAGGCCATAGACTATTTCCGCCATCGCAAGATGGCCGCCACCAAGCTCGAGGAAGTCGGCCGCATCATCGAGGAGGACGCACCCGACACAGAGGCGCAAATCCATGACGCGCTCGACGACGATGTCGGCGACGACCTGCTGCGGCTGATCTTCACCTCCTGCCACCCTGTACTGCCGCCGGAATCGCGCGTCGCTCTGACGCTGCGGCTTCTGGGTGGGCTAACGACCGAGGAGATCGCCCGGGCCTTCCTTGCCAATGACACCACGATCGGCCAGCGCATCGTCCGGGCAAAGAAGAGCATCGCCGATGCCGGCGTTCCATTCGAGGTGCCCCGCGGACCCGAGCGCAAGGAACGCCTCGCCTCCGTCCTCGGCGTCATCTACCTGATCTTCAACGAGGGCTACTCCGCTACGGCGGGCGAGGACCTGATCCGCCCGCAGCTATGCCAGGAGGCGATGCGGCTCGGGCGGGTGCTCGCCGGGTTGATGCCGGAGGAATCCGAAGTCCACGCGCTGGTAGCGCTGATGGAAATCCAGGCTTCCCGCACGGCCGCCCGGACGGACGTCAACGGCGAACCGGTGCTGCTGCTGGACCAGGATCGCTCGCGATGGGACCAGTTGCTGATCCGGCGCGGCCTTGCGGCGCTTGAGCGGGCGGAAGCCATGGGAGGTTCAGACCAGCCCTACGCGCTGCAGGCAGCGCTGGCTGCCTGCCACGCGCGGGCGCACCGGGCCGAAGCTACGGACTGGCAGCAGATTGCCCGCCTTTATGCGAGGCTGTCCGAGGTCATGCCCTCGCCCGTGGTCGAACTCAACCGCGCGGTCGCGGTGTCAATGGCAGAGGGTCCGGCCATGGCGCTCGAGATCGTTGACCGCATCCGGGACGAACCGGCGTTGCGCAACTATCACCTGCTCTATGGTGTTCGTGGCGACCTTCTCGGCAAGCTCGGGCGCAAAGCCGAGGCGGCAGCTGAATTTCGCCGTGCGGCGGAGTTGACGCGTAATGAGCGGGAGCGGAACCACCTGCTGTCGCGGGCGGAGGACATGCAGTCCTAGGCAGCTTCGGGCAAGTCGAACTTCGCTTCGAGGACCTGCCGGTCGAACGGCTTCAGCATGTAGTCACTGGCGCCCGCCTTGAGTGCCATGGCGATGGCACCGATGTCGTTCTCGATGGTGCAGTACACCACGTGCGGCTTCTCTCCGCCGACAAAGCCTCGGAGCAGCTTGAGGAATTCGAGCCCGGTCATGATCGGCATGCTGGCATCGAGCAGGATCGCATCCGGCATTTCCTGCCGGCACTTGTCAAAGGCTTCCTGGCCGTCCTCGGCCTCCTCCACGATGTAGTCGAGGTCCTCGAGAATGCGACGCGCAACCTTGCGCACCACGCTCGAGTCATCGACGATCAGGCAGGATTTCATCGGTAGGACGGGCTCCGCGGAGACTTGCGCTCCGCCCGAGCATGCCAGCAACCTGCTACGGAATGGTTAGCGGCGGGTTCTGGGCATCTCGGCCGCCCGTGCTTGCCGGCAAAAACGGGGAGCGCCTGAGCCCTCCCCGCCACATCCATTGTCCAGTTCGCGGGCTACTCCGCCGCGCTGGCCTCTGCCTCACCGGCCGGCTTAGGCGTGGCGCGGAAGAAGAAGCGATCATCTTCGAGGCCAATCTCGATGTCCATGGCGGTCATGCGGGCCAGCAGGCCCGTGTAGAACGGCTGTATGCCCCGCGCATCGACGAACCCCTCTTCCGGAACGCCGGAGAGCAGACCCGCTGCGCCGGAAGGGACCAGCGTCCGCTGGCGCTTCTCCGGGTCGGAGTGGGAGGTGAACTCGAACTTCTCATTGCCCGCATCGCCGGTGATGCTGGCAGTCACGACGCCCCCGCGCGGCACGGAACCAGCTGCGATCAGCAGCATGTTCATGAACAGCTTCGCTTTGTGCTTGGGCAGGAGGATCAACGGAACGTTCCACTCGAGATCGGCCTTCTCGATCTCGAACAGCAGCCGGGCCACGCGCTCGCATTCGCGCGTGTCGATGTCGGTGCCGGAGGTCGACGAGGCGCCGTAGGCAAGACGGGCGAACTCGAGCTTGGCCCGGCTCTGCTTGGCGGCGCTGGCAATCAGGTCGCGAGCACCCTCCGCCATCTCCGACTGGGACGGATCGGTGAGCACTTCAAGGCCATTGCCGATGGCGCCGATGGGATTGATGAGGTCGTGGCAGACCCGGCTGCACAGCATGGCGGCGAGGTCGGTAGCCTTGAGCTCGATGATATCGTCCATCGGCGCATCTCCAGAATCAGTTCGGTCAGAATCTAGGACCACGCTTATCCGATTTGGACAGCAAATTCCGCACGGGTCTCAGTTGATCGACAGGTTGCGCGACAGTTCGGGCCAAAGCGCCTCCGCCCGGGCCGCTGCGGCATCGGGCGCCATCAGGAATGCCTCCCGGTTGGCCGCCGAGAAGAACAGGTAGAGCCGCTGCTTGAACACGGTGAAAAACCGCGGGTCGCTATCGGCGACAAAACCGCGCGCCACACCCATTCCGTCGTGCCCTCCGAAGCGCGGAGCATAGATTTCGGGCGCCCGGGCAAAGACGTCGCGATTGGCAGCAGAGGAGAAGTGCCACGGAACGTTCTGCCAGGAGAACTCGAACTCTGCTCGTCCCGGCACCAGCTCGTTGTCGGTGAAGTAAGCGACCGGATCGGCCCCTCCCAAAGCAATGCCGGTCAGCGGATCGGTGACGATCAGTGTAACCATCGACTGGGCCCGCACCGGCCCGATTGCGGCGGAAACCGCGCCCAGAAGCGGCAAAAGCAAGGCGATCATGGTTAAGATTTGTTTAGACGTTTGGGGCATCATTGCCTCGAATGATCGGCACTGCGCCAGTGTGGCCGATAGACCCTTAGGCTTCGTAACCGGCGCACGGTCACGGGAGAACCACATGCTCAACCGCTTCGCCCTTGTTCTCGCGCTCCTGCTTGGTCTTGCCGTGCCCGCCGCAGCCCAAGGCTCGCTGAGCGACACCTATTCCGGCGAGGAACTCGTTGAGAGTGGTCGCCAGTTCTTCGGCGACGCCGCGCAAGGTCTCGCCTCGGTCGTGGAGCGGGCCGTCTCCCAACTGGGCCTGCCCAACGGCTACATTCTCGGCGAAGACGCCGGTGGAGCGCTGTTTGCCGGCGCCCGCTATGGAGAGGGCACCGTCTACACCCGCAATGCCGGACAGTACTCGGTGTTCTGGCAGGGCCCGTCTATCGGCTTCGACGTCGGCGGGGACGGCTCCAAGGTGATGATCCTGGTCTACAACCTCAACCAGATCCAGGATGTCCTCGGCCGCTTCGCCGGTGTTGATGGCTCGGCCTACGTACTGGGCGGGTTTGGCATGACCGTTATCAAGCGCTCCAATGTCGTCATGGTGCCGATCCGTTCCGGGGTCGGCGCTCGGCTGGGGCTGAATGTGGGCTACCTGAAGTTCACCAGCGAACCGACTTGGAACCCCTTCTGAGGCCAAGGCGTCTAGCCTGCTCAGACGCTGGCGTCGGGCGGCGCAGTCTGGCAGATAAGGTTCAGGGCGCGGCGAGGCGCCGTCCGGAGATCGGCGGATGCTCATCGAGAACATCATGTATTTCGCGCTGGGTTTCTTCGCCGCCGGGCTGGTCGCGGTGGTGCTGCTGCCCGCAGTCTGGAAG
>JAEZHZ010000094.1 GCA_023436745.1 Pseudomonadota bacterium
TCACCTCGAACCAGACATAGAGGTTGAACAGGTCGCCGGTTAGGAACGATCCAGTCACCCCGGCCAGCAGCAGCAGCGTCAGCGGGTGAAAGCCGCGTGAGACCTCGTCGTCGCGCCCGCTCTCGGCATAGACCAGCACAAGCAGGGTCACCACCGCGGAGGCCAGTGCGAATGCGGCGCCGAAAGCGTCGGCGGTGAAGCTGATGCCGAAGGGCGGCAGCCACTTGCCCATGGTCATGCTGACCGGGCCGGCTTCGAGAATGCGCGCGAGCAGGGTCACCTCGCAGGCAATCACCGCCAGCACGACCAGCACGCTGACCACGAACGTCCAGCGCTGGTAACGTGCCAGCATGAGAGCCAGTGCCGCTCCGATCAGGTTCAGCACCAGCGGCAGCACGATCACCCAGTCGCCCGGGGCGGTCGCGTGGTCGATCATCGTCTGGGTCATGCTGGCGGCCATCTCAGTAACTCAGCGGTGGCTGCGGGGACTGCTCCGGCTCTGCCACGCGCATGGTGTCGGTATTGTCGGCGTCCAGCGTCTGGTAGGCGCGGAAGGCCAGGACCAGCAGGAAGCTGAACATGGCGAAGCCGATGACGATGGCGGTGAGGATCAGCGCCTGCGGCAGCGGGTTGGCAATCGGGCCGGCAGGCTGGTCCAGCCCCGGGGGCACGATGGGCGCCAATTCCCGGGTCAGGCGTCCCGCCGTGAAGATCAGCAGGTTGATGCCGTTGCCGAGAATGACCATGCCGAGCAACATGCGGATGATCGAGCGCGACAGCAGCAGATAGACGCCGAGCGCCACGAAAAGCCCGACGAGGCCTGCGAGCACGAAGTCCATCAGCCCGCTCCTCCTTCGTCGCCCTCGAGCCCGAGCGCCACAGCCGACAGGGTTCCGAACACCACCAGGTAGACTCCGATGTCGAACACCATCGGGGTCGACAGCGGCACCGTCGTGTCACCCAGATCCAGGTAGAGCCAGATGCTGGTCATGAACGGCGCCTCGATGAAGATCGAGCCGAGGCCCGACAGCGCCGCGATCAGCACGCCGAAGCCGGCAATCGCCAACGGGTCGACCTTGAGCGCCGTGCGCGCCCTCTCGGCGCCCGAAGCCATGCCAAGGATGGCCATGGAGGCCGCCGCGATCAGGCCGCCGATGAAGCCTCCGCCCGGCTCGTTATGCCCGCGCAGGCACACATAGACCGAGAACACCAGCATGATGGCCACCAGCAGCGGCGCGGCCGTTCGGAAGATGATCGTATTCATGCGTCTGCCACCTTCCGCCGCCGTGGCGCCTTGGGCTTGGCCGCCTTCGCCCGCGTGGGCCGGGTCTCGGGCTCCGGCCCGGGGACCGGCGCCGGTGGTGGCGCCTTGCGGCTCCTCAGCAGAACCATGATGGCGATGCCGGCCGCCATCACCACCGAGATCTCGCCCAGCGTATCGAAGCCGCGATAGTCCACCAGGATGACGTTGACGATGTTGGCGCCATGCGCCACCGGCACGCTGGTGGCAATGAAGAAGTCGGACAGGCGGGTATCGAGCGGGCCGGTCAGGATGACCATCAGCGTCAGGCTGACGCCAAGGCCGCAGGCCACGGCGATGGCGCCATCCCGCACCCAGTCCTCGAACGGGCGCTTGTCGCGCTCGTCCAGCCGCAGGCGCGTCATCACCAGCGTCAGGATCACCACGCTGAGTATTTCCACCATGAACTGGGTAAAGGCCAGGTCCGGCGCCCCGAACAGCAGGAAGATCAGCGCGACGCCGGTGCCCTGGATGCCGAGCGCCACGATCGCGACCAGCCGGTTGCGGGCCGTCAGCACCGCCACGAGGCCCACCACTGCCACGGCCACCACGATCCACTCATAGGGCTGCAGGCTGGGCCAGCGCAGCACCGCACCCCAGTTGCCCAGTTCGGCCGTGGGCATCAGCGCCTGGATGCCGCCCATGCCGATCAGCGGCACCAGCACGGCGAGCGCAAAGCCGATGAAGACGACCACGAGATAGAGTTCGAGCCGGCCGTGGTGCAGCGTCCGCGTCACGGCGCCGGCGAAGCGGAAGAGACCGAACATCACCGCGTCGAAGGCGTTGTCGGCGTTCCAGCTGGCGGGCCACCGCCGCAGCAGGGTGCGCAGCGAGTCCGCCTGGCGGTAGACGACGACCGCAAGCACCCAGGTCACCACCGACGCCCAGAGGGCCGGGCTCGCGAAGTTGATTGCCCAGCCGATATGGCTCTCGATCCCCTGCCCCGCCACGGCGCTTGCCGCCGGGGCCATCACGTCATGGCCGAACCAGTCGATCATCAGCGCCGACACAACGCCCGCCGCGCCAAGCACGATCGGCCCCACCAGCATCGCCAGCGGCGCCTCGTGGGCTGCCTTGGGCGTTGCGACCGCCGGGCCGAGGAACGGCCGGATCATCACGATCAGCCCCACCCCGCCGAGCAGCGCGTTGCCGAGCACCAGCGCCAGCAGCACCGCGATGGCCGTCGGCTCCATCACCACGAGATCGAGATACATCTCTTCCTTGGCGAAGAACCCAAGCGTCGCCGGCACGCTGAACATCGACAGCCCCGCCAGCGCCGCACCGATGAAGGTCGCGGGCATGCGCTCCGCCAGTCCGCCGAGCGCGGTGATGTCACGCGTGCCGGCCTCATGGTCCACCGCCCCCGCCACCATGAACAGCGCGGCCTTGTAGAGCGCGTGGGCGGCGAAATAGAGCACGAAGGCACTGAGCGCGACGGGCGTTCCGAGCCCGATCAGCACCACCAGCAGGCCGAGCGAAGCGATGGTGGTCTGCGCCAGCATCTGCTTGAGGTCGGTCTGGCGGAGGGCGCCCAGCGCACCCCAGATCAGCGTGGCGCAGCCGAACACCACCAGCACCGTGGTCCACACCGTGGTCCCGCCGAGCACCGGCGTCATCCGCGCCAGCAGGTAGACGCCGGCCTGCACCATGGTCGCCGAGTGAAGGAACG
>JAEZHZ010000196.1 GCA_023436745.1 Pseudomonadota bacterium
GGCCAAGGTGCTGCGGGTGATTCAGGAGCGGACGGTGGAGCGGCTCGGCTCCAACAGGCAGATTCCGCTCGACATCCGAATCGTGGCTGCCTCGAAGGTCGATCTGGCGGCGGAGGCGCAGGCGGGGCGGTTCCGGGCCGACCTGTTCTACCGGCTCAACATGGCAACGCTCCACCTTCCGCCGCTGCGCGAGCGCGGTGAGGACTGCGTGCTGCTGTTTCACCACTTCGTGGAGCAGGCGGCGCAGCGGTTCGGACGGCCGACACCGCAGCTCCACCCGGCGGACCTCAACGCGCTGCTGATGCACCGCTGGCCGGGCAATGTGCGGGAGTTGCGGGCTTCGGCAGACCGATTCGCGCTCGGCATCGAGGCGGCGGGGCGGTCGCTCGCGGCCATGCTGAGCCCGCAGGAGCGGACGGAAACGGTGGCGGGGCGGAGCCTCGGTGAGCGGGTGGCAGCCTATGAACGCCACGTGATCGAGTCCGAACTCGCCCGCAACAACGGCTCGGTTGCGGCGGTCGCGGAGGTGCTGCAGGTGCCGCGGCGCACGCTTACCGAGAAGATGAACCGGCTCCCGGTCCGCAGGGGCGGACGAGCCGTGACCGGCTAATTCGCATTGGTCCGTATCAGGCGCGTGATGACCATGGTGAGGCGATGCAGCACGGTCTGGGCCATCGCCGGTGGCGGGACGGCGCCCGGGCATGGAATCGGCGCCATGGGCGGATCATGGGCGGCGTCGTGGACGAGATCGATCAGCCTGCCCAGGTCGATCGGCTTGTTGAGCCAGGCTGCCGACTGGAACCGCTCCGGGGCATCGCTCTGTTCCTGGGCGGTGGCGAAGATGATCGGCGTGGTCCGGCGGACCAGTTCGTCGGCCAGCGAGTAGACGGTCGTGCCATGGAGACGAACGTCCAGGATGGCAACGTCCACCCCCCGGCGGCCAAGCAGGCTCTCGGCATAGAACGGAGTTGGGGCCGGTCCGAGCACCACCGCCCCCAGGTCGCGCAGGGTGGAGCATATCTCGGTGGCGAGAAGATAATCATCTTCCACCACCAGTATGCGCTTGCCCAGAAGAGCATCCGAGGGCGCGAGGCCGACCATTCCAGCTCTCTCCCTTGCCGTTCAGGCGTAGGCGACGGAAGGCTCGAGAAGTGCTGCTGCCAGCCGCCTGACATCGTATGGCTTGCGGAAACGCGCCACGTCCCGGTGTACCTGCGGGATGAAGGTGTCGTCGTAAGCCGTGGCGAATACGTAGGGAATTCCCCGGGCGCGGAGTTCATCCGCAAAGGGGAACACGGGGCTGCCGGAGAGATTGACGTCCAGGACGGCCACGTCGATGGGCCGGCCGGACTGCAGGTGCTTGCGCGCCTGGTCCAGCGTGGCGCAAGGGCCGATGGTGTCGGCACCGAGGCTCTGCAGTGTTTCAAGAAGATCTGCGACGATGAGATAGTCGTCCTCGAGGATCAGGACACGCCTTCCCCCCAGGATGTTTCGGGTCTGCATTTTTCCGCTCCGCACTAGCGGTGGTGCAACGCGGGTGCAGGCAGATTGGTTCTATCACATGAATTTTGTGCAGCCGGGCCAAGCGGTTGGGCTTGGTGGCGGGGCTAGCCGTCGACGTAGGCGACCCCCGCAAGGGTGCGGCTGCGCCAGCACAGGCGGCATGGCTGGATGCCGTGCCCCGGCATCAGCAGGTAGAACTCGCGCGAGAGGCTGGGCTCGGCGGCGAACTCCAGCATGGCGCCGGCGGGGGAGACGTTGCGGACAGTCACCTCGTAGCGCGCAAGACCCCCATCGTCCACGAGCGTGGCGGGGAGGTGGACGGGCTGACGTGGGTGGCTGCGGCGGTCGGCACTGCTGGTGCTCATGAGCACGAGATAGTGCGCCACACCCCTGAAGTCGACGCCAGGGAAGCCGACAAGTTTACCTATCGTCCACAACCGTGGATAACCCCCCGCGGTCCATTCCGCGGGAGGGAATTAATCGTCTGGAGGCGGTGCGACACCCCCCAAACAGGGGGGCGTCAAGACTTATCGGGTGGGCTGTTACGTGTTGGGGAAACCGCTCCGGACGATCAGGACACGGCCACCGCGTCGCGGGGCATTGACGAAAGAATCTCGGCCCGGCCGCGGCGGATGATGACGATTTCCTCCAGCCGAAGGCCGAAACGGCCGGCAAGGTAAATGCCCGGTTCAATGGAGAACACCATTCCCTCATCGAGCATGGTGTCGCTGGTGGCGGTGATGTAGGGCGGCTCGTGAACGTCGAGGCCGAGACCGTGTCCAGTCCGGTGCAGGAAGTTGGGGCCATACCCGGCATCGGTGATGACGTCGCGGGCGGCCTGGTCGACCTCGCGGGCGAGTGCACCGGGACGAGCCGCCGCGAGCGCAGCCTCGACTGCGCGGTTGAGCACGGCATGGACTTCGGCGAAGCCTTCGGGCTCGCTGCCGTACCAGCCGACGCGGGTCATGTCGGAGGGGTAGCCGTCGATCCTCCCGCCGGTGTCGATCAGCACGGCATCCCCACGCCGTAGCGGGGTGGTGCCGGTGTGATGATGGGGGAAGGCGCCGTTCGACCCGAAGCAGACGCTGCAGAACTCGGTGGTGGCGCCGTTATCGCGATAGAACTCGCGGATGGTGGTGGCGACCTCGATTTCGGTGACGCCCTCGCGCAGCGCAGCGAAGCCGGCCTCCATGGCAAGGTCGTTGAGCAGGGCCGATTTCTTCAGCCTGGCGTATTCGCCCTCGTCCTTGCGGGCGCGGAGCCAGCCAACGGTATCGCCGGTGAAGCGGCGGGTGGCGCCCGGAAGAGCGTCGAGCAGCAGCAGCGCAAAGTCTGCCCGCATGGTCTCATCGAGCACGACCGACGGCGAAGCGGGAATGCCGGTGGCAGCCAGCAGATCCGCCAGTGCCTTGCCGGGACCCTCGGCATCGGTCCAGGGGAAGAACGGCAGGTCGGTGTGCTGGCGGGCGCTGTCGACATTGAGGGCCGGCATCAGGAACCCGGCAAAGGTCTCGCTCACCAGCAACATGACGGGCCGCTCATCGCCATGAGGCGACAGATCTGCGAGCCAGAGCATGTGGCTTGAGGGGCCGAGGGCGACGAGATGAGTGCCGGTTTCCGCCATGCGAGTGCGAAGATTGGCGAGACGGGCGGCGAGGAGGGAATTGATCATGGCAAGACGTCCAGTGTTTGGGGAGAGCTATCCCCCTCCTGCCCTGCCCCGCAAGAGGAAGCTGCGCTGCGCGGCTATTCGCCTGGCGGAGTCCATACCGGCGGCGCCTCGCGCTCCAGCGGCCCCATGGTCGTGATATCGCGCCCCCGGCGCATGGCGATGTTCATGCGGAAGCTGTTGCCGATGCGCTCGGAGCGCTCGATGAAGACGGCGGCGATCTCCGGGGGACACACCCTCTCCACAGTGACGCGGAACAGAGAGAGCCACCGCTTGAAATGGGCGTCCTCGAGTTCGGGAATGGCCATGTGTTTCGGCATGGGGCGGCCGGCGTAGCGGCCGGTGCCGAGCAACATGGAGCTCCAGAAATCCGCGATGGTCGCAAGGTGCCGGGGCCACGCCTCTTCCGGGATCACACGGTTGAAGACGGGGCCGATCACCGGATCACCCCGCGCGGCGGCATAGAAGCTGTCGACCACCTGGCGGATCAGTTCCTCGGTGAGACCCTCGGGGGTATCCCAGCCGATGCGATGAAGGCGGGTTCCTGGCGTCGTCATGCGGTTGCCGGCCGAATGGAATACGTGCAGCGACGGCCACCCGAGACGATGTGCTCCTCGCGACGGACGTCGACCCCCGGCCCCAGAACGGCGCTGAAGACATCAAGCTCGGCGCGGCAGAAGTTCTGGCAGGCCGTGGCGGCGGCGCAGATGGGACAATGGTTCTCCACCAGAACCAGCGTGCCGTCCTCCTCTTCGTGCCAGCCGGCCATGTAGCCCTCGGCACTGCGCAGGGCTACCAGTCCGGCGACCTTGTCGCGCAGCGACGTTGCAGAGTTGAGGGCAGCGGCATAGGTGGCGCGTGTCTCGGATTCGCGGGTGGCGATAATGGTATCAAGCGCCCCATCGCCCAATGCCGAGCGGACGATGTCGAGAAGCTGAACGGTGAGGGCAGCATGGGTGTCGGGAAAGCGCGCCTGTGCCACCGGCGTCAGGCTCCAGCGCTGAGTGGGTCGACCCACGTTGCCCGGCGTGCTGGCGGCACTGACGAGCCCCTCCCCCGCAAGTCGCAACAACTGCTGCCGGGCCGCCTCGCCGGTGGTGCCGAGACGATCTCCCAGCGCCGCGGCCGTCATCGAGCCGTGCATCTTCAGCGCCATCAGGATCCTCTCCGAGGCGCTGCGGGGCGACCATGCCGGTGTCGCCAGATTGTCGCTTGACTTGTCCACTGCGGAGGTTTTCAAAGGCATGGCTTGGAAATTAGCCGGTCACTGCGCCGGATGCAAGCGCCAGTCCATCCGAGGAGAACAGAAATGGCCTTTGAACTGCCCGCCCTCCCCTATGCCTACTCCGCACTCGCCGAGCGCGGTATGAGCCAGGAAACGCTGGAACTGCACCACGACAAGCACCACCAGGCCTATGTGACGGCCCTGAACGGGTTCGTGGAGAAGAACCCCGACCTGCAGGGCAAGAGCCTCGAAGACATCATCGCCTTCGCCAACGGCAAGGCCGACCTGCAGCCGGTGTTCAACAATGCCGGACAGCACTGGAATCACATCCACTTCTGGAACGCCCTCGCCCCCAATGGCGGCAGCATCCCCGGCCGGCTGGAGCAGAAGATCGTCGAGGACTTCGGTTCGGTCGACGCGTTCAAGGAGCAGTTCAAGACTGCCGCGACCACCCAGTTCGGTTCCGGCTGGGCCTGGCTGGTGCTCGGCAACGACGGCAAGCTTAAGACCACCAAGACCCCGAACGGCTCCAACCCGATCGCGACCGGCGAAGGCAAGGTGCTGCTGGGCCTCGATGTGTGGGAGCACAGCTACTATGTCGACTTCCGCAACCGCCGCCCGGACTACGTGACCAACTTCCTCGACAAGCTCGCGAACTACGAGTTCGCTGAAGCCAATCTCGGCTGAGGACGTTGCCCTGAGGGCGGCGGCCCCGTCGCCGCCCTCGCGCTCCGTGGAACGGAGAGGACTTTGACAGACATGGCGGATTTCGAGCTGCCGGATACGATGCGCCTTGCACCGGCGCAGCGGCCGCCGGTGGGTACTACCGAGTTTCGGGCGGCGATGTCGGCCATGGCATCGACGGTCAGCGTCGTGACGGCAAGGCACGGCAACGAACGGGTGGGACGGACGGTGACCTCGATGCTGTCGCTGTCGATCGCACCGCCGACCATTCTCGTGTCCATCGACATCGTCAGCCGGCTGGCCGACCTGATCGCCAAGAGCCGCGGGTTCTCGCTGGCGATCCTGGCCGACGACCAGCACGACATCGCAGATGCGTTCGCCGGCAGGATCGACCCGGACAGCCGATTCGCCGTGGGGTCGTGGTCGGAGTGGCCTTCCGGGCATCCGATGCTGCTCGGGGCGGCGGCGGCACTCGACTGCGAGGTTACGGGTTCGATGGAGACGGGCACACATGTGCTGTTTGCCGGTACCGTCGTGGAGGCCGAGACCACGACCAGCCGCTCGCCACTGCTGTGGCAGCGTCACCGCTACCATGGACTGGCCGGGCTCGACTGATCCGGCGCAAGCTGGCAAGGTCCATCGGCGGGCCGGCGCAACCCGGTGTCACCCTCGGCATTCTTCCCGCGAGGGAGAGATTCCATGCCCCGATACTTTTTCCACTACCGCAGGGATGACGAACTTATCCGGGACCCGGAGGGGCAGGAGTTCGACAACCTCGACGCCGCCGAACACAACGCTGCCGAAATGGGGCGCGCCATAGTCGACAGGGCCCTTAGCCTCGGGGAGGACCCGCGCCTGCCCCGCTCGATCGAGATCACCGACGCCACGGCGCGCCAGGCCCAGGACGACGTCGCCCTCGAGGCGGTGAGCGACCGGGTCCAGACCGCCGGTCTGTGATCCGTCGCCCGGGAACATCCGCTCCCGGCCCCGTGTTCTGACACCAAGCACCGAGACAGCACCGAGAGAAAGGCACACCCGTGGGCAACATCGCCGCCGTGACCGACGCCGAGTTCGAGGCGCAGGTCCTCAAGTCCGACAAGCCGGTCCTCGTGGACTTCTGGGCGGAGTGGTGCGGGCCGTGCCGCCAGGTCGCCCCGA
>JAEZHZ010000197.1 GCA_023436745.1 Pseudomonadota bacterium
TTCGAGCGGTTCACCGAACTCTGGCCGACCGTGTTTGCCCTGGCGGCTGCCCCACTCGATGCGGTGCTGCGCGAGTGGGCGGGGCTGGGCTACTACGCCCGGGCGCGGAACCTGCACGCCTGTGCAGTAGCGGTGGTGGAGCGGCATGGCGGGGTGTTCCCCGACACGGCTGCCGGCCTTGCGACCTTGCCGGGCGTGGGCGCCTATACCAGCGCTGCAATCGCCGCGATCTGCTTCGACGAGCGCGTGGCGGTGCTCGACGGCAATCTCGACCGGGTGCTGGCGCGCTATCACCTCCTCGAGGTCCCGGTGCGCGAGGCCAAGGAGGAACTTCGCGCGGCGCTGCAGGCCTCGGTGCCGCACCGTGCCGGCGATTTCGCCCAGGCGATGATGGACCTTGGGGCCACCGTGTGCGCCCCGCGCTATGCCGCCTGCCTGCTGTGCCCGCTTGAGCCCGGGTGCGGCGCGGCCAGAACAGCGGACCCGACGCTCTATCCGGTGAAGGCAGCAAAGCCGGACCGCCCGGTGCGCCGCGGCCATGCCTATGTGATGCGCGACGCCGGTGGCGACGTCTACCTGCGCAGCCGCCCCGACAAGGGGCTGCTTGCCCGCATGAGCGAGGTGCCGGGTTCGGCCTGGGAAACGGACCTGGCGTCGCCGGCCTATCCCGTGGCCGCAGAATGGCGGCATCACGGGCAGGTGGTGCATGTGTTCACCCATTTCCGGCTGGAACTCGAAGTGTGGTCGGCCACGGTCGAGCCCGCAGCGCTCGATGAGGGCTGGTGGGTGGAGCCTCACCGGCTGGGCGGGGAGGCGTTGCCGACCCTGTTCCGCAAGGTGCTGGCGGCGGCGGGTCACGGCTGAAGCATAGATGGGCAACCGCCAGATGCCGGCGCCGTTACGGTTCCGATATTGCCGGAGGTGGTCGTGGACGGTTTCTGGACGATTGCTGCAATCGTCATCGGGGCGGGACTGTGCTCACCCATCGGCGGGTTCATCGGCACACGATTTTCCCCTTCGACCCAGCTGCTCTCGATCACCGTGGGATTCGCCGGCGGCATCCTGATCGGCACCGCAAGCTTCGAGATGATCCCGAAGGCGCTGGAGCGTATCTCGGTGTGGCTGGTGGTGCTGGCGGTGGCGCACGGCGTGCTGATGACCTACGGTCTCGACCTGTTCGTCAACCGCGGCCAGATGGCCGGTGAACGGGCGGACCAGCTGCGTGCGGTGCAGCGCTTCCATCGCGTGCATCGACCGCGCGGCACCATGGTGACGGTGCTGGCTGCGGCCACTGCAATCGAGGAACTGATCGAGGGGCTGAGCATCGGCGTCGGCGGCTCGCTGGGCGGCACGACCGCGCTGGTGGTGGGCATTGCCATTGCGATCGACAACATCAGCGAGGCGATGAGCATCGGGGCGCTGGCTCGCGAGGACGACGCAGGGACCTTCGTCGGCCGCACGCTCCGGTGGACCGGCCTGATCGGGCTGTCGCTGATCGTTGCGGGGCTCGGAGGCTGGGCGCTGCTGCGCAACCTGCCACAGGAGGTGCTCTCGTTCCTGCTGGCGGTGGGCGCCGGAGCGATGCTCTATCTCACCACCACGGACCTGCTGCCTTCGGCAGAGGAGCACCAGTACCAGCAATCTGCGGCGCTCGCGGTCGCTGCCGGTTTTCTTACCGCGCTGGTGCTGTCGCAGTTTTGAGCCTCGCTCACCCCGCGAACATCAGCGCGATGATGGCGATCACTGCCGGCACGGTCTGGATGAAGAGGATCTTGCGGCTCGAGGTGATGGCCCCGACGATGCCCGCAACCGCCACACAGGCGAGGAAGAAGAGCTGGATCTGCCAGCCGAATTCGGGGAGTGGGTAGAGCAGGCCCCAGATGAGCCCGGCGGCCAGAAAGCCGTTGTAGAGGCCCTGGTTGATGGCGAGGACCTTCGTCCTGCCCGCGAACTCCGGCGTGAGATTGAAGGCGCGGTGGCCGCGCGGCGTGTCCCACCAGAGCATCTCGAGCAGCATGATGTAGACGTGCAGCAGCGCCACCAGGGCGACGAGCAGGGTTGCGATCCAGGCCATGTGCTGACTCCACGATCCGGCAGTGTTGCCGCGGGGCGAGGCTGGCGTCAGTCGCGCCCGGCTGATCCTGAAACAAAGCGGCCGCCGGGGTTACCGGCGGCCAGTTTAGAGCCTGAGACGATTGGAGGTCAGGATCAGGCAGATAGCAAATCAAGTTTACGGCGTACGCCAGCACGCAAATCATCCAGAGGAGCTATGCGGCCACCGTCGTCGTGGTGCCAGAAGGTCCACCCGTTGCATGCCTCTGCTCCTTGCACCAGCGCGCCAACCTTGTGAATTGAACCCTGGTGAGGACCGGAGACGAGTGAGCCGTCAGCACGAACCATGGCAGAGTAACGTCGCGCCAGGTCGAAGAGTTGCGTGCCGGGTTGAATAAGTCCCTGCTCGACAAGCGAGCCGAAGGGAATGCGGGTTTCCTTGCGCTTGGGCGTAACCGACTGCAGCGCCTCGAACACGGCCGGACGGATGCTGGCGATCCTGTTCAGCGCCGCCGACACATACGTCTGCTCGCGCTCGATGCCGATGAAGTGCCGGCCGAGCTTGCGGGCCACGGCGCCGGTGGTGCCGGTGCCGAAGAAGGGGTCGAGCACGATGTCGCCCGGCTTGGTCGTCGCGTTGAGGATGCGGAACAGCAGCGCCTCGGGCTTCTGGGTCGGGTGGACCTTCTCGTCGTCCTCATCCTTCAGGCGCTCGGCGCCGGTGCAGATCGGAAAGAGCCAGTCCGAGCGCATCTGCGTGTCGTCGTTGGCGAGCTTCATCGCCTCGTAGTTGAAGGTGACGCGGCTCTTCTGCGACTTCGAGGCCCAGATCAGGGTCTCGTGGGCGTTGGTGAAGCGGGTGCCGCGGAAGTTCGGCATCGGGTTGGCCTTGCGCCAGACGATGTCGTTGAGGATCCAGAAATCGAGATCCTGCAGGGCCGCGCCGACCCGGAAGATGTTGTGGTAGCTGCCGATGACCCACAGGGCGCCGTCGGGCTTGAGCACCCGGCGGGCGGCGCGTAGCCAGTCGCGGGTGAAGCCGTCGTAGTGGGCGAAGCTCTCGAACTTGTCCCACTCGTCGTCGACGGCATCGACACGCGACTGGTCTGGACGCGTGAGGCCCTGTTCCAGCTGCAGATTATACGGCGGGTCGGCGAAGATCAGATCGACGCTGCCGGCCGGCAGGGCGTTCATGTGATCTACGCAGTCACCCACCAGGATCGTGTCGATCGGCAGGCTCCTGACCTCTTCCGCATCGGCGGAATACGCCATACGCGCGGTACGCAACATGCACTTAACCCTAACGCAGTACTAACCCGGTCGTTATAGACTGCGTAAGGTTAAGGGAGCGTTCGCAAGGGGTTAGCGGGAGGTTAAGCGCCCGTGCTCAGGCGACCAGTTCGCCCCTCAGGCGCGCCCATGCCTCGGCGACAGGGGCGAAGGTCTCGCGGTGGTGACGGCAGGGGCCGTGCTGGGTGAGGGCCGTCAGGTGCTGGGGGGTGGAGTAGCCCTTGTGGCCGGCGAAGCCGAAATGCGGGGCATCGCAATCCATGATCCGGCACATGCGGTCGCGCGTGACCTTGGGGACGATCGAGGCGGCGGCGATGGAGACGCTGAGGCCGTCGCCGCCGATGACGGCTATGCCGTCGCAGGGCAGCCCCATCGGCACGTCGCGGCCATCGACCAGCACCCGGTCGGGCATCACGGGCAGCGAGCAGGCGGCGCGGGCCATGGCCCACAGGGTTGCACCGCGAATGTTGCGCTCGAGGATGACCGAGGGGGGCGCGACGACCACGGCAACGCCGAG
>JAEZHZ010000207.1 GCA_023436745.1 Pseudomonadota bacterium
GCCGCAGCCGCATTGCCCATATCCGTTCCAGGCTGTAGACCGGCACTGTCGCCGCTCACCCAGGACTCAAGGCCGAACATGACCGACCTGAAGCTCATTGCGCTGGACGCCGAGGATCTGCGGATCATCTCCGCCCACGTGCAGGATGCCATCGTGCGCGTCGTCGATATGGGCTACGCGCGGGCCGACCGCCGCTTTGCCCTGCTGATGAACCGCTTCGACTGGACTTCGGTCGACGGCCGCCGGAGCAAGGGACTGCGCAAGCGTGCCGCCCTGCATTTCGATGCCGTGAGCCACGTCGCGACTGCCGGCTTCGACCCGAATGCCGCCGACGGTGTGCTGGAACTTCTCGCCATCACCTTCGTGCCCACCGATGCTCCTTCCGGCATCATCGAGCTCAGCTTCGCCGGTGGCGGCACCGTCCGCCTCACCGTCGACTACATTGAAGCCCGTCTCACCGATCTTGGCGCCGCCTGGGCCGCAGCCGGCCAGCCCCGCCACGTCCTCGACTAGGTCGCCCATGCCCATTCGCCTCGATACCGCCGATTCCGATTTCGACGTTCGCTTCCGCGACCTGCTCGACAGCAAGCGCGAGTCCAGCCAGGACGTCAGCGACACCGTCGCCCGCATCATCGCGGACGTTCGTGCCCGCGGCGACGCGGCGGTGCTGGAACTGACGAACAGGTTCGACCGTACCGATTTTGCCGCCTGCGACCTGCGCATTTCGCCGGATGAGATCGAGCAGGCAGCCGCCACCGTGTCGGTAGACCTGCGGATGGCGCTGCAGACTGCTCACGACCGCATCCGCGCCCATCACGAGAAGCAGAAGCCGGAGGATCACCTCTACCAAGACGCGCTCGGCGTGACGCTCGGCACGCGGTGGACCCCGGTCGATGCGGTTGGCATCTACGTTCCGGGGGGCCTCGCCACCTATCCGTCCACGGTGATCATGGGCGCGGTGCCCGCTAGGCTCGCCGGTGTCGAACGCATAGCGCTCGCCGTGCCGACCCCGGGCGGCGAGATCAGCCCTTCGATCCTGCTCGCGGCCCAGATCGCCGGGGTCACCGAAATCTACCGGATCGGCGGGGCGCAGGCGATTGCCGCTCTGGCCTACGGCACCGAGACGGTCGGGCGCGTCGACAAGATCGTCGGGCCGGGCAACGCCTATGTCGCGGCGGCCAAGCGCCAGGTGTTCGGCCAAGTCGGCATCGATTCGATCGCCGGGCCGTCCGAAGTGCTCGTCATCGCCGACGGCTCGGCCAATCCCGCCTGGATCGCGGCCGACCTCATCGCCCAGGCCGAGCATGGCGGCGGCGCCCAGTCCATTCTCGTTACCACCGAGAAGGGCCTCGCCGATGCCGTCGCTGCCGAGGTCGACCGCCAGCTGTCTCTCCTGCCCAAGCAGGCGATCGCCCGCGAAGGCTGGGAAGAGTTCGGAGCCATCATCACTGTCGCCTCCCTCGAGGAAGCGGCCGGCCTTGCCAACCGCATCGCCTCCGAGCACGTCGAACTCGCCCTCGATGATCCGCAGTCGGTCCTGCCCGCCATCCGGCATGCCGGGGCCATCTTCCTCGGCCACCACACGCCGGAGGCCATTGGCGACTATGTCGGCGGCTCCAACCACGTGCTTCCCACGGCGCGCTCGGCCCGCTTCGCCTCGGGTCTCGGCGTGCTCGACTTCATGAAGCGCACATCCATCCTCGGATGCGATCCGTCTTCGCTGTCGGCGCTGGCGGGCCCGGCCGTCACCATCGCCGAAGTCGAGGCGCTGGATGGGCACGCGCGCTCCATCTCCATCAGGCTCAACCGTTGAGCATTTCGATGGAGGCCCCGGCGAAGCCCGCTGACAGCGATCGCCTGGTGACCGTCACGCTCGATCCCAACACCATCACCTCGATCGATCCCGACGAGGTGCATGAATGGCGCATCGCCATCTATGACCTTCTCGAGGAAAACTCCTTCCGCCCGGCGCGGGTGGACGCCAAAGGTCCGTTCGCGCTCCACGTGTCGATCATCGGCAACTCGATCGTGCTCGACGTTCGCCACCCCGAGACCTTCCAGCCGATCGCGGCGCACTATCTGTCGCTCACCCCGTTCCGCCAGCTGATCCGGGACTATTTCCGCATCCGCGAGGCGTACTACGAGGCGATCCGCGCCGCGCAGCCCTTCCAGATCGAAACTGTCGACATGGCTCGCCGGGGGATGCACAACGAGGCTGCGGAACTGTTGCGCACCCGGCTCGACAACAAGCTGATCATCGATCTCAACACGGCCCGGCGCCTGTTTACCCTCATCTGCGCCGTGCAGCCCTATGCGAGCCGCATCGATGAATCAAAGAGCGCGCTGCCGACGGTGCTGTTCGTCTGCTCGATGAATTCGGTTCGCTCGCCCATGGCCGCGGCCCTTGCGCGCCAGGCGTTTCCCGGCCGGGTGATCGCGCGCTCGGTCGGCGTCAACGGCGGCAAGGCCGACAGTTTCGTCCACGAGGTGATGGAGGAGGTCGGCGTTGATATGAGCGTCCACACCCCCCATATTCTGGATGAACTCGTCGCCAACCGGTTCGACCTCGTCATCACCCTTTCCGATGATGCCCTCGACGCGGTGAAGCGCAAGGGACTGGAGGCCGGTGCCATCGAACATTGGCCCACCCCCGATCCGTCGCTGATCGAGGGCAATCGTGACCTCGTTCTCGACGCCTATCGTGAACTTCGTGACCAATTGCGGCAGAAGGTGCGCGAGCGCCTCGAACCGTTGGTTTCCGGTGGTTCACAAAGTCCCTGAATTCGAGTAGGTTCCGCGCGCTTTTCGACCCCCGGCGCCCGGTAATTGTGTGCGCGGGGTCTTTTCTGGAGACAGTATGGCCAAGGAAGAAGTGCTCGAATTTCCGGGCGTGGTGACGGAATTGCTTCCCAACGCGACGTTCCGCGTGAAGCTCGAGAACGATCACGAAATCATCGCCCACACCGCCGGCCGCATGCGCAAGAACCGCATTCGCGTGCTCGCCGGTGACAAGGTCCTGTGCGAGATGACGCCCTACGACCTGACCAAGGGCCGCATCACCTACCGCTTCAAGTAAGCCGCGCCATGGCCAGCCGTCCGGATCTGATCCTGGCCTCCGCCTCGCCGCGCCGCCTTGCCCTGCTGAATCAGATTGGCATCGAGCCCGAGCACCTGGTGCCGGCGCATGTCGACGAAACGCCGGAAAAAGGCGAGCTGCCGCGACACCTTGCCGCCCGTCTTGCCGATCTCAAGGCTCTGACCGCCCAGCACAAGGCCCGCTCCGCCGGCTTTGGGCAGGGCGCAATGGTGCTGGCCGCCGATACCGTCGTTGCCGTCGGTCGCCGCGTGCTGCCCAAGGCCGAGACCATGGAAGAGGCGTCGGATTGCCTCCACATGCTCTCCGGCCGTGCGCATCGCGTCTATACCGGCCTCACCCTGCTCACGGCCTCCGGTGCGCGCCGCCAGCGGCTGGTGGAGACCCGCGTGCGCTTCAAGCGCCTGTCCAGCAAGGAGATGGAAGCCTATCTCGCCAGCGGCGAATGGCGCGACAAGGCAGGCGGCTATGCCATTCAGGGCATTGCCGGAGCCTTCGTCGTCAAGCTCGTCGGCTCCTATTCGGGCGTGGTCGGCCTGCCCCTGCACGAGGTGGCGCAACTCCTCGCCGGTGAGGGGTATCCCGTGCACTTCAACTGGCTCAACCAGCCGACCCTGACGCGCGTCTGATGGCGGAGAAACGCTGTCCCATCTGCGGCAAGCCCGCTGTCGAGGAGTTTCGGCCCTTCTGCTCGAAGCGCTGTGCCGATATCGACCTCAACCGCTGGCTCAGCGGCACCTACGTTATCCCCGCCGCCGACGACTCGGGCGATGATGACGAGGACGCCGACTACCGCGAGGAAGACTAGCGGCGGGGCCGCTGGGGGCCGGTTGATTGCCCTTGAGGGCAGGGCCTGCGGGTGAGGTTTTTCACAGGCCCGAACTCTGTGGCGACGCCCGCTCTTTTCACGCTTGCACCCTCCAAACCCTTCCCCTATAAGGCCGCGTGGCTCGCAACCGGCACGCCGGAAGAGCCCTTGCCCGGGTAGCTCAGTTGGTAGAGCAGCGGATTGAAAATCCGCGTGTCACTGGTTCGATTCCGGTCCCGGGCACCATCTTTCCCCTGCCGTTATGACGTCGCCAGAACCCAAACGGGTCCGGCCTCCGAGCCGTAGGCCGTCGGCAGGTCCGCCAGGTGGGGCAGCCTTGCCTCGTGCCTGCGCGACAGGTCCGCGATCACCACAACCTCCTGGTCACCGTGCCTGCGCCGGAAGGCGACCACGTCGCTTCCCGCCTCAATCGGCTCATAGGTGC
>JAEZHZ010000211.1 GCA_023436745.1 Pseudomonadota bacterium
ACTGCGAAGCGGTGGCGATCGCGGCGACCCGCGGCAATGCGGAGCAGCAGCGCCGTGGCGGTGCCGATCTCGGCGCGATGGCAGAGCCGCCGGCTGAAGAGGCGCTCGGCAGCGACCCGGTGGTGGCTGCTGCCGGCACCGAGGAATCGCGCCAGGTCGACGCGTAACCGAAACATGGCCGGCCTAAGTGGCCGGCCGTCTTCCGCCGTTCGTGCCGAGCTTGTGGATGCCCGTTCTGTCCCCACCTAGGGGCAGGACGTGCTTCGACAGGGGGCGGAGCGAACGGAAATCCCCATTTCGAGGACATAGACATGGCCGACATCACGGCAGCGATGGTCAAGGACCTGCGCGAGAAGAGCGGCGCGGGCATGATGGACTGCAAGAAGGCGCTCACAGAGACCGGCGGCGACATGGACGCTGCCCTCGACTGGCTGCGTACCAAGGGGCTTGCTGCGGCGGCCAAGAAGTCCAGCCGCACTGCGGCCGAAGGGCTTGTCGGGATCGCCGTGTCCGGTACCAAGGGTGCCGCGATCGAGGTGAATTCGGAAACGGATTTTGTCGCCAAGAACGACCAGTTCCAGCAGTTCGTCCGAGAAGTGACGCAGATCGCGCTCGCCACCGGCGACGACGTTGAGGCGATCAAGGGCGAAAAGATGCCGTCCGGCGGCACTGTCGAGGAAGTGCTGACCAACAACATCGCGACGATCGGTGAGAACCAGTCGCTGCGCCGCGCCAAGCGCCTTGAGGTGTCGAAGGGTGCGGTCGTGGGCTATGTCCACAACCAGCAGGCACCGGGCCTAGGCAAGATCGGCGTGCTCGTTGCACTGGAGAGCGACGCGTCCGACGAAGTGCTCCAGGCGCTCGGCAAGCAGCTGGCGATGCATGTCGCGGCAGCTTTCCCGAAGGCGCTGAACGAAGCGGACCTCGACGAGGCCGAGATCGAGCGTGAGCGCGCGATCGCGGCCGAGAAGGCAGCCGAGAGTGGGAAGCCGGCTGACATCATCGCTAAGATGGTGGAAGGCTCGATCGCCAAGTACCGTAAGGAGCACGCGTTGGTCAGCCAGCTGTTCGTGATGGACGGCAAGACCAAGATCAGTGACGTGGTGGCCAAGGCCGGCAAGGATGCGGGTGCCACGATCGTGCTCAAAGACTATGTCCGCTTCCAGCTCGGCGAGGGCATCGAGAAGGAAGAGTCGGACTTCGCGGCGGAAGTCGCAGCTGCCTCCGGCGTACCTCAGAACAAGCAGGCCGAGCCGGCCGCGTAAGCGGCTCGCTTTTGCCGGGAAAAAGGGCTTCGGCGGGAACGCCGGAGCCCTTTTCTTCATATTGGCCGCGCGAACGTTGGGCGCGGCGTACGCCCGTGCAGATTGGCCACGTTTGATGTGAGCTCGGCCCAAACGGGTTGCCCGCATCCCGGCCCCCGCCTAATGTCGCAGTGCACTCTCCCAGCCATATCGGAACCGATGACCGCCCCTCGCTACAAACGCATCCTCCTGAAACTCTCGGGCGAAGTCTTGATGGGCGCCAGCGACAATGGCGGGGGTCTGGCGATCGATCCTGCCGTTACCGCCCGCGTCGCTGCTGAAATCGCCGATGTGAAGGCGCAGGGCTACGAACTGTGCGTCGTGGTCGGCGGCGGTAACATCTTCCGTGGTCTCGCCGCGGCCGCCAAGGGTTTCGACCGCGGTACAGCCGATTACATGGGCATGCTTGCGACGGTGATGAACGCGCTCGCAGTGCAGAATGCGCTGGAACAGATCGGCGTCGACACGCGCGTACAATCCGCGATCCCGATGCAGTCGGTGTGCGAGCCCTTTATCCGCCGCCGCGCCGTCCGCCACCTCGAGAAGAGCCGTGTCGTGATCTTTGCCGCAGGCGTAGGCTCGCCCTTCTTCACCACCGACAGCGGCGCTGCGTTACGCGCGGCGGAGATGAACTGCGACGCCTTGTTCAAGGGGACCAGCGTCGACGGCGTCTATGATGCCGATCCGAAGAAGGTGCCCAACGCAAAGCGTTACGACACAATATCTTACGACACGGTGCTGTCGAAGAACCTCAAGGTGATGGACGCGAGCGCCGTCGCCCTTTGCCGCGATTCCAACATTCCGATTGTCGTCTTCAACATCCGCGAGCACGGCAATTTTGCCGATGTGCTGCGAGGCGAAGGTGTATCGACGATCGTCACCAGCAAGGAGATGGCCGATGCCGGCGTATGACAAGGCAGACCTCGAGCGCCGCATGGCCGGCGCAGTCGAATCGCTAAAGAGCGATCTCGCCGGGTTGCGCACCGGCCGCGCTTCGACCGCGCTGCTCGATCCGGTGACGGTGGAGGTCTATGGCTCGCATATGCCGCTGAATCAGGTCGCGACCGTTTCGGCGCCAGAGCCGCGCATGTTGACGGTGCAGGTGTGGGACAAATCGAACATCGGCCCGGTCGAGAAGGCGATCCGTTCCGCCGGCCTGGGCCTGAACCCGATCAACGACGGGCAGACCCTGCGCCTGCCGATCCCTGATCTGACCGAGGAGCGCCGCAAGGAGCTTGCCAAGCTCGCCGGATCGTATTCGGAGAAGGCGAAGGTCGCGGTGCGTAACGTGCGCCGCGACGGGATGGACAGCCTGAAGGTCGACGAGAAGAAGGGCGTCTTCGGCGAGGATGAGCGCAAGCGCCACGAGGTCGAGGTGCAGAAGCTTACGGACTCAACGATCGCCGAGATCGACGCTGCGGCGAACGCCAAGGAAAAGCAAATCCTGGGCAAGTGACCGGGCCCGTGCCTAACATCCCGCTGGGGCCGGGTCGAATTTGCGCCCCTGCCATGGTTGGGCGATCC
>JAEZHZ010000243.1 GCA_023436745.1 Pseudomonadota bacterium
CGTCTCAACCCAGGGAAGGGCTAGTGGGTGCGGCGCTTGCGGTGCTCGCTCTCCTGATTGTTACCGCGCTGGATCGAGCGATCGCCGCTCGACAGGTCGTATTCCCCGGCCGGCAGCTCGACGTCCCTGCGCGCCTCGTCGAGCGATTTCTCGTGCGGGTCCACATCCACGCCCTGCTGCTTCTCCCGCCCCTCGAGTATGGCCCTCTGCTGCTCTCGGGTCCGCGCGCCCTGGGTGGTCTTGCGGGTGCCGCGGGGCTCGTGGTTGCTCTGCTGAACCATGGTGGAAAACTCCTGTTTGGCCCTCTGGCGGGCAAACGGCCGTCGGGGCGGGGGGTTGCCCATTGTGATCGCTGTGGGGGAACCGCCGCCGTCCTCGCCGGTTGGCCCTGACCACCGCAAGGAGGCCACACCATGAGCAACCAACCCAAGACCCGCCACCCCAATGACCTCGACCTCAAGCGCAACCCGGGCATCGGCCAGACCACCCGCGGCATCGACCAGGAGGAGGCCGTGTTCGAGGACGAGGAGGGCGAGAACACCATCGAGGGCGATGTCATGAACGACACCGAAGCCGATGGCAGCATCAACCCCAACCGCCGCGGCCGCACCAATCACTGACGGCTCCGCCGCCTTCCGGGCGGCGATCAGGGGGCCGGCGGCCCGCCGTCCCCCTCCCGCGCCTGTCGCGCCTGCCCGACATAGCCAGCCGCGCTCGCGGGTACTTCCTCAGCCAGCCAGTCGCGGAAGGCGCGAACCTTCCGCGATTCCCGCCGACCCTCGGCGGTTGCCAGCCAGTAGCCGTTACGGCCGCTGACGGGTAGCCCGAACGGTCGTACCAGCCGGCCGTCGCTGACTGTGTCCGCGCTCATCATGTCGGCGGCCAGCAGCACGCCCTGTCCGGAGATTGCCGCATCGAACGCAAGCGAGGGGTCTGACAGCACCGGCCCCTTGAGTTCGATATCTGCCGGCAGGCCGGCGTGCTCCAGCCACAGCGACCAGTCGAGCATGGTCGTCTCGTCGCGGATGACCGGCACCTTCGCCAGATCGCCCGGCGATTGCAGCAGACGCGCCACCGGCGGCGCGCAGACCGGCTGGAAAGCCTGCCCGCCGATCATGGTGACCCTCACCCCCGGCCAGTGCCCGGCCCCGTAGCGGATGGCGCAATCGACATCGGCACGACCGAGATCGAGCATGGCGCCGGTCACGTTGAGCCGGACTTCGAGGCCGGGGTGCCGGGCGGTGAACTTGTTGATGCGCCAGATCAGCCAGCGCGAGGCAAAGACGCTGCCCACCGTCAGGTTCAGCACGCCATCGTCGTGACCGGTGAGGGCTGCGAGGCCATCCTGCAGTTGGGTGAAGCCCGAGCTCAGCTGCGGCAGCACGGCCGCCAGCGCCGGCCGCGGCCTGAGCCCGGCCGGAGTGCGGTCGAACAGCTGCACGCCGAGCCGTTCCTCGGCGCGCCTCAGGTGCTGGCTCACCGCGCCCACCGTGACGCCGAGTTCCTCCGCCGCCGGTGCCAGCGCTCCGCGCCGGGCAACGATCTCGATGGCCCTCAGGGCGTTGAGCGGAATGGGAAAGGGGTTGCCCATGGAGATTTTCTAAACCCGGCGCCAGAGCTTGTCCATTGCTCTATCGCCCGACGGGGCGCAGATTGACGGGCATATCCATCAGCAACAGCCGCGCAGGGAGCCGACAAAATGTCGATCCTGACCAAGCTTCTTCGCCGCCTCGCCGGCCGCAGCCGCGTCCGTGTCCCGGCCAGTCCCCATCCCGATACGCTCGAGCTTCGCCAGTGGGCGGATCTGCCGGCATGGCATCCGCGTTCCGACGAGGCGCCGTGCTGAGGTCACAATCTCGTTGGAAACAGGCGGCGCCTTCCCCCATGAGGAGACCGCCGATGATCCGGATGCCCGCCGCTGCCGCCCTTCTGTTTGCTCTCACCACCACCGCCAGCTTCGCGCAGGAGGCGACGACGCCGCCCGCCGACTCCCAGGTGACGGTCGACCCGAGGGCCAATGTGCGGGCGCTGCCCAAGGCCGTCGACGTGCTGACCGGTCTCTATGCGACGCTCGCCACGGTGGAACTCTGCGAGATTGCGCTCGATCCGGCGGTCGAGGCGGCTGTTGCGGCCGACCGCGCCAGCATGGAGGCTGCTGCCGGCTTCGACCAGGCGACCGGCGAGCGCGCCTACCAGGCCGTTCTGGCCGATGTGCGCAGGACCGAGCCGGACTGCACCGAAGGCAGCCCGGACCGGGTCGGCGTCGACGCGGTGACCGAAGTCTATGCCAGCCGCACGGCCACGACGCCCGCCCCGGCACCCGCGGCGCCGCAATAGCGCAATTCTGAGGGTTAACCGGCTCTATACCATCTTTGCGCCGCGCCGGGCCTCTGGTATCAGCGCGGCATGACAACGCCGCTCTCCCATATCCGCAACTTTTCCATCGTCGCCCATATCGACCATGGCAAGTCGACCCTCGCCGATCGCCTGATCCAGCTGACCGGCGGGCTCGATGCCCGCGAAATGGCCGGCAAGGAGCAGGTCCTCGACTCGATGGACATCGAGCGCGAGCGCGGCATCACCATCAAGGCGCAGACTGTCCGGCTGAACTACAAGGCCGAGAACGGCGAGGACTACTTCTTAAACATAATCGACACGCCCGGCCACGTCGACTTCGCCTATGAGGTCAGCCGCTCCATGGCGGCCGTCGAGGGCTCGCTGCTCGTGGTCGACGCCTCCCAGGGCGTCGAGGCGCAGACGCTCGCCAACGTCTACCACGCGCTCGATGCCAACCACGAGATCGTGCCCGTCCTCAACAAGGTCGACCTGCCTGCGGCCGACGTCGAGCGGGTGAAGGCGCAGATCGAGGACGTGATCGGCATCGACGCCTCCGACGCCGTCGAGATCTCGGCCAAGACCGGGCTCAACATCGACAAGGTGCTCGAGGCGATCGTGCATCGCCTGCCCGCCCCCAAGGGCGACATCGATGCCCCGCTCAAGGCGCTGCTGGTCGATTCCTGGTACGACACCTATCTCGGCGTCGTCGTGCTCGTGCGCATCATCGACGGGGTGATGAAGAAGGGCCAGAAGATCCGCATGATGGCCTCCGGTGCCGTCTACGAGCTGGACCGCGTCGCCGTGCAGACGCCGAAGCTGGTCGAGGTCAAGGAACTGACGCCGGGCGAGCTCGGGGTGTTCACCGCCTCGATCAAGGAAGTGGCCGACACCAATGTCGGCGACACCATCACCGACGACAAGAAGCCCACCGCCAACCCGCTCCCCGGCTTCCGGCCGGCACAGCCGGTGGTGTTCTGCGGCCTGTTCCCGGTGGACGCCTCCGATTTCGACGAGCTGCGCGCCGCCATGGGCAAGCTGCGGCTCAACGACGCCAGCTTCTCGTTCGAGATGGAGACCTCGGCCGCCCTCGGCTTCGGCTTCCGCTGCGGCTTCCTTGGCCTGCTCCACCTCGAGATCATCCAGGAGCGCCTCAGCCGCGAGTTCAACCTCGACCTCATCGCCACCGCCCCGAGCGTGGTCTACGAGGTGCAGCTCACCAATGGCGAGACCATCCAGCTCCACAACCCGGCCGACCTGCCGGACGTGATGAAGATCGCCGAGATCCGCGAGCCGTGGATCAAGGCCACCATCCTCACCCCCGACGAGTATCTCGGCGCCATCCTCAAGCTCTGCCAGGATCGCCGCGGCGTGCAGCGCAACCTCAGCTATGTCGGCTCGCGCGCCATGGTCGAATACGACCTGCCGCTCAACGAGGTGGTGTTCGACTTCTATGATCGGCTCAAGTCGATCTCGAAGGGCTATGCCAGCTTCGACTACCAGCTCGCCGAGCACCGCCCCGGCGACCTCGTCAAGCTCTCCATTCTGGTCAACGCCGAGCCCGTCGACGCGCTCAGCATGCTGGTCCACCGCAGCGCCGCGGAAGCACGCGGGCGGGTGATGTGCGAGAAGCTCAAGGAGCTGATCCCGCCCCACCTGTTCGTGATCCCGATCCAGGCCGCCATCGGCGGCAAGATCATCGCCCGCGAAACCGTCCGGGCCATGCGCAAGGACGTGACGGCGAAATGCTACGGCGGCGACGCCACCCGCAAGCGCAAGCTCCTCGAAAAGCAGAAGGCCGGCAAGAAGCGCATGCGCCAGTTCGGCTCGGTGGAGATACCGCAAGAAGCGTTCATCAAGGCGCTTAAGATGGGTGACGACTAGCCACCCCCACCCATCCTCCCCCTGAAGGGGGAGGAGCCTATCGCGCCCGCCCCACCCTCCGGTAACCACCGAACCTCCCCTTGAGGGAGCACCCTTACCGGCATCCACCGCTGCGTCCCTCCCCCTTCAGGGGGAGGCTAGGTGGGGGTCTGCACGCCGGAGCGCCGATGACTACTGCTTGAAGCAGTTCTCCCGGTGCCACCGCAAGAACACAGGGTGCGGGCGATCCCGCTCCTGCAACGGGCCAATCAACCGCCGTGTCTTGTTGATCAGGCTGTCCACGCTCTCGCGATCGTTCACATGTCGCGACACGATGATCTCGAGATCGTCACTGACGCCGATCAGCCCGCGATCAAACATCCAGTGCGCGGTGCCTGACAGGGCGAGCCCATTGTTGATGATGTCCGGTCCGTTGTTCTCGACCGGCCGGATATGCGCTGCATCCACCTCGGCGCGCCCGCCGCCGTTGATGAGCTTGAGCCCGGTCACGGCGCAGCGCTCGTCATACGCCCGCAGCACCACCCGCCGGAACACGCGGTCTCGCACCACCCGGTTGGTGAGCGCCTGAACGCGCTCTCGCTCCTGCTCATAGACAAACGGCGTCTGCCCCTCATCGAACTGCGGGAGCAAATCGTCCCGTGTCCCGAGCCGCGGCAGAATGGGCTGTTCCTCGGCCAGACCACGCGAGAGAATGCGGTCGAAGTCCTTGGGAGAGATCGGGCGCACCGCCGCCTGTGCGCGTCCTGAAATGCGTCCCTGTTCATTGAGCAGGCCCGATTCCGCCAGCCCGTCCTCCACCACGAAGGGCACGGAGTTGACAAAGGGGAGGTAGCTGCCTGACTCGATCAGCGCGAGGTACATGCCCTCTTTGCTCGGGTCAGGGACCACCCGCTCTACCCGCGCGATGGCATTGTAGCCCTTCGAGCCAGGCACCTTGGTCGGCTCATAATAGACGATCCAGTCTCCAATGGAGGCGGACACGCGGGACAGATACTGCCGAGGAAACTGATAGTGCGTCGCCGGACTGTCTTCATAGATCGAATCGGCGCGGTGAATGAAGACGCTGAAAGCCATACTGTGCCTGCCATATCCGGGCCTGCAAATGCTTGGCCTTCTTCTATTTCTCGGGCCAGAGGTGCTTCAAGGCAAGGGGTCGATAGGGCGTCCAGTCTTCGCTCTTGGCCTCGTAGGCCAGCCGCGTTCGCGTGCCCGGCGCAAGAAGGGCGAGATCGCGAGGACCTTCGCGATCGCCCCTGCGGTAAAGCTGGTCCAGCAGGCCCGGCGGCGTGGTCTGGTTGGTCAAGGGCCCCAGGGGGTTCGCGAGGCTGCGCAGTTTCTCGAGCTTTTCCTCGTCCACCGCGAGTCCCTCCGCGACGGCGCCGTCCATGACCCAGGCAAGTGTATCGCTCGAGAGGTCACGGATATCGCCGCCGCCGCCTACCGATCCATGATCACCGGGAAACCAGAGCTGGAGGTACTTGTCTGACCCTGCTGCTGCGTTCAGCACGTCGAGATTGCTCCACAGGGTTGGCGTGAAGCTCAGCCGGCGTTCATCCGTCGCCACGGCATGACGCGCTGCACGCACGGTGCTGCTCAGCTCGGTGTCATGGAACTGGTACTTCCTGGTCGTGCCGAACACCCGGCTGATCAGAAGGTGCTGCGGCACGCCGAGGGCCCCCACCGTGTCCCAGACACCAAGGTACCTGATGACGAGCGGTTTGGCGGCTGCCACCAGCACCCGATCGGCACCGTGCGCCAGCCGCCACTCCCTGTCGCTTTCCTTGTGGATGAGCTCGGGGGCCCATAGCATCCGGCGGCGACGAGCTTCGTCACTGTCCGGCTTTGTGGCAGCGTCCTTGTAGAACTCGAAGATCTCCCGGATCGCCTTTGCCTGACTTCGCGGAACGATGCCGCACTTGCGAATGAGCCCGGCCAGCGAGCGGGCGGTGTACGCGCCCCGGGAGAACCCGAAGATGAATATCTCATCGCCGGGCTCATGGTTGAAGATCAGGAAGCGATAGGCAGCCTCGATCTTGTTGAGCAGACCCAGTCCGAACGCAGCAGCCAGAGTGGTCTCCAGCCATTCATTGACAAGGAAGGAGGTGCCGACCCCCTCGTCGTAATAGGTCACCTGCGTGATGCCGGCCTCGTCCTTGGGGCGGACCAGCTGGGCTCCTATCAGGACATTTGTCGGATGGTCCGCCGACATGCGGCTCCAAGTACCGTCACAGAACACGACCAGTCGCTTCATCGCTCGTCCGGCGCTCCACAGGCATCTGGCAGCTTCTGCACTGTACACGAATAGCATTCCGACGGCGCGGCAGCCATGCGATTGCAGGTCCATTGGCGGCCATCATGGCCCATCTTCCATGCATTGGGACCGAATCGCTTCCAGATCAGGTCTTGTCGTGTTTATCCTTGCTGCAAACAAGCAGTGACAATGAACGGCGGGCGCTCGTAAAGCAGCCCGGCTCCTCTCGAACTTCTCAAGACAGGTGCACCCTCATCCCATGCAACCCGTTCGCTACTCCATCGGCGTCACCATCGACGGCTGCGCTGTCCACCAGGCCGGGCTTCGGACGAGCATACTCACCGGCACTCGACCGAGTGGATTGCCTCGGGCGACCATCTCGTGTTCGGGCGCAAGACCTACCAGCTGATGGAGTTCTGGCGGCCGGTGGCGGAGGGCAAGGTGCCGGAGGGGCTGGCGGAGTGGACGCTGCCCTTTGCCGACACCATTAGCCGGGCGAAGAAATACGTGGTGTCCGACACCCTCGCCGAAAGCCCGGGCTGGAACACCGAGCTCGTCCGCAACACCGATCTCGAAACCTTGATCCGCCGGCTGAAGGCGGAGCCGGGTCGCGGCATCCTGGTCGGGGGCATCGCCCTGCCGCTCCATCTTGCCGGGCACGGGCTGATCGATGAATACGAGCTCATGATCCAGCCGCGAATCGCCGGCCACGGGCCCTATCTGTTCGAGGGCCTGCGGCAGGTGGTGGACCTGCGGCTCACCGGCCGCAAGGCGTTCCCGGGCGGCCATGTTGCCCTTACCTACGAGCCAGTGCGCTGATTCCGCTTGATTTGTGATGGAACCGAGAGCCGGTGTTCACCCCTTGTTAGCCATCCTGGCAGGAGCATCGGATGGCACGGGAACTCAGACGTCTTTATCCGCACGAACGCCAGCCGCATGATGCGGTGATCGTGACCGTGCGTCGCACGCTCGGGCGCACGGTCGCCGATGTCGCGGCGGTGGAGGTGATCGCCGATTTCCCGCAGCCGGTGCCGAAGGCGCTCGAAGCCGCCGAAGCCCTCAAGGCCGAGGCCGGACTGCGCGAGATCGCCGTCATCGTCGACGAGGAGGCCGAGTGGCGCCCCGAATGGGGCAAGCTCGTGGGCTGACCATCGACTTATCCCCGCCCCCTCGGGGCGGGCGTATTCTCTCCGGTCGAACCTTCGGGAGACAAGGAGAGCCCCATGAACAACCCGCCACGCAGGACCAGCCGCGCCCTCGCCGAGCGCCATGAGGCGGTGTGGCTGGAGATGACGACGCTTGCGAGGCAAGTGGCGGCCATTGCCGGCCGGCGGCCCGATGCAATGG
>JAEZHZ010000293.1 GCA_023436745.1 Pseudomonadota bacterium
CCAGACGCAGATAGTCGGCGCCCGCTTCGAGCATCGCGATCCGTTCCTCGCTCTCGCACGCAAACTGCTTACGCAGGATCGCCGTCAGTGGGGTCGGCTGGTAATCGCCATGAATGTCCGTTCGCAGCATGATCGTGCCCTCGGCATGCCGAACGGCCGCCGGTCAATCCTTTCAGGCCGCGCGATACAGCATCGACCTGGAGCAGAAATCATCCGTTCGGATGACAGTCGCGAGTGCTGGGAATGGTGCCGGCAACAGGATTTGAACCCGTGACCCCCTGATTACAAATCAGGTGCTCTACCAACTGAGCTATACCGGCCTCGTGAACGGCTCTAGCATCGTCCGTTGAGGGTGGCAACGCCATGCTCGCCGCCTTGTCGAAAACCGTGGCTGGTCGGAGGGCTCGCCTTGACCCGGCGGGGGCGCGGGCCAATATGGGGGCGGCGAGAAGAAGGCGGTGTCTGTGACGGTTTCGGTGTGGTTCTGGCGGCTGGTTGCCGCCATTGGGTTGTTGACGCTGCTCGTCTCGCCCACGTGGGCTCAACAGTCGACACTGGACGTGGTCCGCGAACGTGGGTTCCTGATCTGTGGCTCCGCCAATCCGGTCGCCGGGTTTGCTCAGCAGGATGCCGAGGGTCGCTGGTCCGGGTTCGACGTCGATCTCTGCCGTGGCCTTGCTGCTGCGGTGCTCGGCAATCCCGACTCAATTGAGTTCCGCGCGCTGCGAGGTGAAGCGCGGTATGCGCCGTTGCAGAACGGGCAGCTGGATGTCCTGACCAGAAGCGGTGCCTGGGGCATGCGCCGGGACGCCATCTACGGCACCACCTTCGTTGGCACGGCATTCTTCGACGGGCAGGCGTTCATGGTGCCCCAGAGCCTGGGGCTGGTGTCTGCATTCGAGCTCAATGATGTAAGCATCTGCGCCATCGATGGCAGCGAGGAGCTTCGGCGCCTTGAAGAGTTCTTCTTTCTCAACCAGGCAAGCTATTCCGCGGTGCCCTACGAGGACGCATCCGACCTCGCGATCGCCTATCAGGCAGGACGCTGCCAGGCAGTCTCAGCGTCGGGGCGGCAACTCCAGGCGATCAGGCGGGCGCTGCCTGATCCCTCCGCCCATCGCATCCTGCCCGAACGCATCTCCAAGGAGTTGCTTGGTCCCGTTGTGCGCGAGGGCGACGAGCAGTGGCTCAAGATCGTCCGCTGGACCCTGTTCGCACTGATCGATGCAGAGGAACTGGGTGTGACTGCGCTCAACATCGACTCACTCGCCGCGGCAAGGGCGCCCGCGGTGCGTCGGCTCCTTGGTGTGGAGGGGAATTTCGGTTCTTCGCTTGGTCTCGCGCCAACGTTCATGGCAGACGCCATCCGCGCCGTCGGGAACTATGGCGAGATCTATGATCGTCACTTCGGCCCGTCCACCGGCGCGGCCCTGCTGCGGGGGCAGAATGCACTCTGGACCAACGGCGGACTGCTGTACGCGCCGCCTGTCCGCTAGGGGCTTTCAGCGAACATCAGGCTGACCCGGCGGTTCTGCTTGCCCTTCTTCTCGATCTTGCCTAGCGTCAGGCGACCGATCTCGCCGGTGGAGCGAACGTGCGTGCCGCCGCATGGCTGCAGGTCCACGTCGCCGATCCGGATCAGCCGAACGCGACCCTGACCCATCGGCGGCTTTACGTTCATGGTCTTGATGAGGTCCGGCTGCGCTGTCATTTCCGCATCGGTGATCCACTCCGCGGTCACCGGATAGTCGGCGTCAACCATCCGGTTCAATCGGTCGGCGAGCGCTTCGACGTCCTCCGGAGCCTCAGGCATGTCGAAGTCGAGACGCCCCTTCTCCTCCCCGACCGAACCGCCGGTGACGGGGTAGGGCAGCACCACCGAGAGCAGATGGAGCGCGGTATGCATGCGCATCAAACGGTGGCGCCGATTCCAGTCGAGCGTCGCGGTGACGTTATCTCCCGGTTGCGGCAGTGCTTCAGCGGCCGCAGGAACGTGGATGATGCGGGTCTTGTCGCCGTCCGGATGGACTGTTGTTGCGATCTCGACCTCGCCGCCATCAGCCAGACGCAGCAGCCCGGTATCGCCAGGCTGGCCGCCGGAGGCGGCGTAGAACACCGTCCGATCCAGGATGATGCCGCCCTCCGGGGTAACCGCGATCACCGTAGCGGAAGTGTCGGTGAGGTAAGGATCGTCACGGAACAGGAATTCGGTCATTTCAGAGCACCGGTGAGAACAAGCGCGCGGCCTGGGTGAGGAAGCGCATCCAGGGGGAGCGGTTCTTGACTTCCTCGATTTCTACCAGACGGCATTTCTTGAAGTCCTCGAGCAGCATCTGCTCAACTGCCGTTATGGTCTGCTCGTCGGCGAACCACAGTGTGATCTCGAAGTTGATGGCGAAGGAGCGGTTGTCGAAGTTCACGCTGCCGATGGTGGCGATCTGGTCGTCCATGAGCACGACCTTCTGGTGCAGGAACCCGTCGGTGTAGCGATAGACCGGCACGCCATGCTCCACCATCCCATCGGCGTGGGCGATGCTGGCGAGCCAGACGAGCTTGTGGTCGGGTTCGTCCGGCAACATCACCCGAACATCGACTCCACGGAGCCTCGCTGCAAACAGGGCAGTCCTGATGTCGGTGTCCGGCACGAAGTAAGGACTGACGATCCACAGCCGCTCCCGTGCACGACCGATGACATCGGTGAACGCAATGGCGCATTCCTCGAGCTTGTCGGCCGGGCCTGAACCCATCACGAGCACGGACTGGTCGCCAGGGGTAGGGACTTTCTCCGGGGGCGTGGCAGGCAGGGCCTCGCCGGTGGCCCATTCCCAGTCTTCCCGGAACAGCAGTGCGCAGGCGAGCGCGGCGGGCCCGGAGACGCGCACGTGAGTGTCGCGCCAGTGGCCAAAGCGAGGGTCTTCGCCGAGGTACTCCACGCCGACATTGTGGCCACCGACCCAGGCATGCTCACCGTCCACGACGACGATCTTGCGGTGGTTGCGGTAGTTGATGCGCGTGGGACCGAACACCCGCAGGAACTTGTGGCGTTGGTTGAAGCCTGCAACGCGAATGCCTGAGTCGCGCAGTTCGCGGCGGTAGCGCTTCGGCATGCCGCTGGAACCAATGTCATCGTAAAGCAGGTAGATCTTCACGCCCGCGTTGGCGCGTTCGATCAGCCGCTCCGCCAGTTCCTTTCCGAGTGCATCGTCACGAACGATGTAGAACTGCACCAGCAGGTAGCTTTGCGCCTGGGCGATGCCTTCGAAGATCGACCGGAAGGTGTCGTGGCCGTCGACCAGTATCTCCACCTCGTTGCCGTTAAGGAACGGCACCTCCGAAACCTTGGTCTGAACCGGCCATTTGTGGCTGGTTTCACGGTCGATCAGCGCCAGGTCCTTGGCGCGGAGCGGTCGCGCAGCGCGGCCGTTGCGAATGCGGTCGGTGGCATAGTCATCGAATGCCTTCCAGCCGAAGACCATGTAGACGAAGACAGTGGGGAACGGCAGCAGCGCCAGCGACAGCAGCCAGGCGATCGAGCCCTGCGATGTGCGCGAGTTGTTGATCTCGCGCACCGCACAGACAAAAGCCAGCAAGTAGACTGCCGCCGTAATCGCGGCGAACAGGCTGAAATCGGCGGTGATCGCCCGAATAAGGTCGTCTAGACCGAACAAGCAACAGACTCGTGACGCTGAGAGAGCGCTACCTTAGCAGCCCTATGGCCACGAACAATGCGGCAGGTAGCGAGAGGTTCAGGCGGGATCCGGTTCCAGAACGCTGCTGATGTCGATCGGGGTGCGTCCCTCGAGCCACTTCGGCACCGGCAGGCCCCGGGGACGCAGGAACTCTGGATTGTAGATCTTGCTGGCGTAGCGGTTGCCGTAGTCGCACAGGATGGTGACGATCGTCTTTCCCGGGCCAAGGTCGCGCGCCATGCGCACGGCACCGGCGATATTGATGGCGCTAGAGCCACCAAGGCACAGCCCCTCATGCTCGAGCAGATCGAAGATGTAGGGCAGGGCCTCCGCGTCCGGGATCTGGTACGGCAGATCGACCTTCAGACCCTCCAGGTTGGCCGTGATGCGGCCCTGGCCGATCCCCTCTGTGATCGAGTTGCCGGAGGACTTGAGTTCGCCGTGGGCGAAGTAGTTGAAGAGGGCGGCGCCTTCCGGATCAGCAAGCCCGATCTTTACGTCCTCGCTACGGGCCCGCAGCGCGTCGGCCACCCCGGCCAGGGTGCCCCCCGAGCCGACAGCGCAGATGAAGCCGTCGATGCGGCCGTTGGTGTCATGCCAGATCTCAGGGCCGGTGGTTTCGACATGAGCCCGCCGATTGGCGGTGTTGTCGAACTGGTTGGCCCAGATCGCACCTTCCGGCAGTTCCCTGTTGAGCTTCTCGGCCAGCCGACCGGACACCTTGATGTAGTTGTTCGGGTGCTTGTATGGCTTGGCGGGCACTTCGATGAGTTCCGCGCCGTAGAGGCGCAGCGCGTCCTTCTTTTCCTGGCTCTGTGTATCGGGAATCACGATCACGGACTTGTAGCCAAGGGCGTTCGCAACCAGCGTCAGGCCAATGCCGGTATTGCCGGCAGTACCCTCCACAATCGTACCACCCGGCTTGAGGGCGCCAGACTTCACCGCGTCATGGATGATGAACAGCGCAGCGCGATCCTTCACCGACTGCCCCGGGTTGAGGAACTCGGCCTTGCCCCAGATTTCGCAGCCAGTGAGCGCAGACACACGGTTGAGACGGATCAGCGGCGTGTTGCCGATAGCGGAAATGAGGTCTTGGTGCTTGGCCATGGTCGATCGCAGTTGGGAGGGAAGCGAATGGTACGGGCGGCGGGGCAGAGGAACAAGGCGCAACGGGCTCATCCGGCAGGACATTTCTGCTGCACAGCTTCCGAAGCAAGTGGTGCACTGCCGGCCATTCCAGCCCGCAAAAACATTCCTGCGGTGCCCGCGCTCTACTCCATCAGTTCGGCGAGTTGTTCCAGCGCGGCGCTCCATGCCTCCATCGAGAAGATGCGCGTCTGGGGATCCGCATGGGCAAGACCCCGTTCGGTTAGGGTGATCCTCGTCTGATCCTGCCCCATGGGCTCAAAAAGGATGTCCAGCACGAAGATCAGCTCCTCGCCGTCCTCCTCATCGTCCTCGTCCCTGTGTATCCACGACATGACGAGCCGCTGGTCTTCGACAAATGTCACGATCTCGCCCGTGACCACCTGGTCTTCCTCGTCGTCCTCATCGCCGAAGGTGACGAACCGGTATTCGCCGCCTTCGAAGGCGTCCATCTCCGCTTCGTCCGCCTGCCACTGCTCGATCAGCGCCGGGTCGGTCCACGCCGAGAACACGTCGCTTATATTCGCACCGATGGTGCGGGTCAGGGTGATTTGCGACTCGCTGTCGCCGTTCATTGAATCGCTCATGCGCTCTCCTTGGCACGACCGTGCAGTTCAGCCGACCGGGGCAGGAAGACGGTCAGCACGCCCAGTATGGGCAGGAACGCACAAAGCTTGAAAACGGCGATAATGCCTATCATGTCAGCCAGCCCTCCAAGAACGGCCGCCCCCAAGGCACCGATGCCGAACGCGAATCCGAACACGAATCCTGCAACTGTTCCGACTTTGCCGGGCACCAATTCCTGCGAATAGACG
>JAEZHZ010000329.1 GCA_023436745.1 Pseudomonadota bacterium
TTACGCGCCGATGGCACATAAGGCGACGACCGCGGGCACCAGCACCTGATAGGGGATGCGCATGATCTTCACCCACATGCCGACAAGAGGTAGGTTGAGGATGAGCAGGAAGATGTTGCCGATGAACATCGAGGCGATGATGCCCCAGAACAGCGTCGGCTGGTTGGTCATCATCAGGGGACCCGGCTGGATGCCCTGGATGATGAGCGCGCCGAGCATGAGGGCCATGGCGGGAGTGGACGGGATGCCCAGCGTGAGCATGGGGATGAATGAGGTCTGGGCGCCGGCATTGTTCGCCGCTTCCGGACCTGCCACACCCTCGATGGCACCGTGACCGAACTCCGCCTCGCGACCGCTGACCTTCTTTTCGATCGAGTATGAGGCAAAGGAGGAGAGCATCGCGCCCCCGCCCGGCAGGATGCCCAGGATCGAGCCGATGAAGGTGCCGCGGAGCACAGGGGCCAGCAGCCGCTTCCAATCCTCCCGGGTGGGAAGCAGGGTCGTGATCGTGGCGATCGAGCCGCGACGGGTCGGGTCGTTCGAGAGATTGTTGATGATCTCGGACAAGCCGAACAGGCCCATGGCGAGAGCGACGAAGCTGACACCGTTGAAGAGTTCCGGCACGGCCGACGAGTAGCGGATTACGCCGGAGTTGATGTCGGTGCCGATCATGCCGATGAGCAGGCCAAGCACGATCATCGCAATGGCCTTGATGGGCGAACCACGGGCGATCACGACCGAGGCAATCAGGCCAAGAACCATCAGCGAGGCGTAGTCGGCAGGGCTGAACTGGAGGGCGAACTGGGTGAGCACGGGCGCCCCCACAGCAATCACGACCGTGGCGATGGTGCCGGCCACGAAGGAGCCGATCGCAGCTGTCGCCAGCGCTACGCCGGCCCTGCCCTTGCGAGCCATTGCGTGTCCATCGAGCGCTGTGACGACGGAGGACGACTCGCCCGGCACGTTGATCAGGATGGCCGTGGTGGAGCCGCCATACTGGGCACCATAATAGATGCCCGCCAGCATGATGAGGGCCGTTTCGGCCGGCATGGCGAAGGTGGCCGGCAGAAGCATGGCCAGGGTTGCGCCCGGTCCGAGGCCCGGCAGCACACCGATCAGCGTTCCGACGAAGACACCGGCGAAACAGTAGAAGAGGTTGACCGGCGTGATGACGGTCTCGAGGCCAAGCAGGAGGCCCTGAAGGATTTCCATGGTCTACTCCTGGCTAGAACTGGAACAGGCTGCCCAGGATGGGCAGGTTCAGGCCGAGCAACCCCACGAAGAGGAGCGACGACAAGGATGCGATGGCGAGGCCAAGGACGAGGCTGAAGAGCGGCCTGAAATTCTGCCCGGCAAGACCGGAGAACACGGTGAGCATCATCAGCCCGGGGAACAGCCCGATCTGCTTGAGAAGAACACCGAACAGCACCACGCCGATGGTGAGCACGATCATGGGCCGGACCGGAAAGTCGGCGACCTGGGGGCCCGGATTGAACACCGCACCCAGCATGATGACGCCGCCGAGGATGGCCAGAACACAACCGAGGACAACGGGGAGGAACCCTGCGCCCATGCTGCTGGGAGTGCCGAAGCTGTAGTCTGTGCCGAAGTAGGCGAAAGCCAGTCCGGCAATGCAGAGCAGGAGCCCGGACAGGAAGTTCTTGGAGAGGAGGACTTGGTTCATGTCAGTGTGCCGCAATCAAGGAGGCCCGCCGGCGACGGAGATGACTTCGGCCGTGAGGTATGTCGGCGCATCCAGAGCGACGTAGCAGATGACGTCGGCGATCTCGGACGGCTCGCCCAGCCGGCCCATGGCAATGCGTTCGGTCCGCCTGGCGACGGAAGGAGAGTCCTTGGGGAAGGCACGGGTCGCCACGCCGCCCGGCGCGACGCTGTTCACCGAAATGCCGGACTGTGCCAGCTCCCTGGCGATGGACTTCATGAAGGCAACAACACCACCCTTGGCCGCCGCATACACCGCCAGCCCGGCCCCGCCGACCAGCGCGGACGCAGACGACACCAGCACCAGCCGCCCATGCCCTTGCCTGACCATGTGCGGCAGGACGGCGTGAGACAGGTTCATCGGACCGACCAGGTTGAGGTCGATCACGCGCTGCCAGTCGTCGGGAGGGACCTCGAGAAAATTGCGGATATTGGTGCTGACCATGCCGTTGGCCACGAGCGAGATCATGCCGCCGGCGTTGCAGATGGCGGAATCGATCCGGCCGAATTTCTCGACAACGTCGGACGCGAACGCCTCGACCGCAGCGCGGTCGGTAACGTCCACGGTCGCCGTCAGAAGCCGGGCAGGGTCCGCGCCCAGCTCCTCGCCGAGAGTCGCGAGCGCCTCTGCGTCCCGATCCGCAGCGGCGAGAACATGGCCGCGCTCGTAGATCATCCGGGCCGCTGCGCGGCCAATGCCGTGTCCGCAACCGATGAGCAGGACTACTTGCGGCGAACTGATTTGCTGAACCACAGCCATCTCCCCGAACAGGCTGAATCAAGAAGACGCCAGGGACGCTCCGCCCCTGGCGTCGCGGGTGCTACTGCTGCTCGATGCCGGCCGCGTCGATCGCGGCGTTCCACAGCGGCAGGGTCTCGTTGATCATGTCGTCGAAGTGAACCGGATCGTCGCCGATCACATCGATGCCGAGCTCCTCCAGCGCGTTCACATAGTCGGGGTTCTCGGAAATGGCCTGGATTGCGGTGCTGAGCTCCTCGATCCGGTCAGGATCGGTACCTTCCTTGACGACCATGCCGTTCCAGGTAACGAGCGACACGCCCGGCAGGGCTTCGGAGATGGTGGGCACTTCCGGCAGGGCCTTCATGCGCTCATCGCCCGAGGTCGCCAGGATCTTGACGTTGCCGCCTTCGGCCTGGGCCATCACTTCGGCAGGGTTGCCGAAATAGGCGTCGACATGGCCGGCGACCACGTCCTGCAGGGCCGGCCCGCCACCGCCATAAGGCACGTGGGTGAACTCGATGCCCGCCTCGGACAGGAAGAGCACCGGGATCAGATGGGTGGAGGTGCCGGCACCGCCGGACGCCAGCGTGAGCGAGCCGGGAGCCTCGTCCTTTGCGTAAGCGATGAATTCTTCAAGCGTGTCGGCCGGGTAGTCCTTGCGCACGGCAAAGACCAGCTGGTTCGAACCGATGTTGGAAACAGGCTGGAACACCTCGATCGGATTGAACTCGAGCTTGTTGGTCCGCGGCAGGATCATCATCACCGTGGGTGAGGTCTGGAACAGGACCGTGCCGTCAGCCTCCTGGTTCAGCACGTGACGCGCAGCCACCAGGCCGCTGGCACCGGGCTGCGGATCCACGATCACCGTCTCGCCGAGTTCCTCGGACAGGTAGGTCGCGACCACGCGGGCCATCGAGTCCGAAATCCCGCCGGGGGGAAACGGGGTCACGATGCTGATCTGGCCTGCCGTAGCGGCAACAGGCGAGGCGGCAATCAGGCCCGCCAGCGCCACGCCAAGCAGTGAATTCTTCTTATGCATTGGGTCCTCCAAAATGCGCCCTCCCTGAAGGCACACCGTTCAGTCTCACTCAGTAGCGAAGAGCAGACCTGCGTCTGTCGCATACCATGAGTAGATTTGTATACGGAAATGCCGATTGGCAACAAGAAAGATGGCCGATTCCGGGGAGATTTTCGATCTTGACGATGCGAATTGCATACGCAATTTCGTAGGCAGTGCAAAATTTGTGCACAAATTTTGCACTTTTCGCCCGAAGCGGCGGCATGCATCTCAGAGGGTGAAGAGCTGCCCCAGCCCCAGATCGTCCGTGCAGCCGATCTTGCGCATGGCCGACCAGAGCGTTGCCTGATTACTGGTGACAACCGGCTTGCCAAGCCGCTTCTCCATCTCGGCAATCACGGAGAATGTCACGAGATTGGTCCCGGACAGCAGGACGGCGTCGGCATCGCCGATATCCATCCCGTCGACATGCTCCAAGACCTGCGCGGGGGGGATGCGATGGATCTCGAGCCGCTTGCCAGGTTCGTAGGTGCCATGACCGAGGCCATGGACTGCGGTGACATCAATGCCTTCACGGACGAGGAAATCGCGCTCGTGCTCGGTCAGGGCCTGGGAAAAGGGCGACATCAACGCCACCGATCCCGCCCCAAGGGCCACCAGTGCATCGACCACGGCGGCACCGGCAGTCACCGACGGCAAACCGCTGGCAGTGGTCATGAACGCCTCCATCTCGGCGCGAGGGCTGACGGCGGAGGGCGCGGTGCATCCAAACACCACAACGTTGATCTCGGCCTCGGCGAGCATCGCCGTCGTGCGATGCAGATCGGCGCGCAGCGTCTCCATGTCCTGCGGGCTGCGTGCCAACGGATTGAGAGGCATGCGGGTGGCGTGGAACACGACCCCATCCGGCATGGCCGATGCCCACTCGTTCTCGTTGACGGTGTTGTTCGGCGGCACGATGAGGCCAATGCGCCCGCGGCTTCCATAAGCAGTCATGGTCAGTGTCCGGTGCCCCGGGGATTGTCGGCATTGCCCGTGGGGATGAAGTTGTCGGTTATGCCGTTGAGCGCATCCTCGCCCATGGCGAGACGTGCCTCGGCGGCGCTGCCGCCGATATGCGGCGTGAGGAAGAAATTGGGCAGTTCGATCAAGGGCGAGTCGAACACGGGCTCCGAGCACAGGACGTCCGCGCAGGCCGCCTCGATCACCCCGGAGGTCAGGGCCTCGTAGAGCGCCACCTCGTCAACGAGCTCGCCGCGGGCCGTGTTGATGAGGATTGCATCAGGACGCATGCGGGCGAAGAGTTCGCGGTTGTAGAGGTCGCGCGTGTGCTCGTTCAGCGGCGCATGGATCGACAGCACCTCAGCGCGCGCTATCAGCTCGTCAAAGGAGACCGCCTCGACGCCATGGGCGCGGTAGAACTCGGAACGATCAGCGACATCATAGGCAATGATGGTGCAGCCGAACGGCTGGAGCAGGCGCACCACGTGCTGACCGATATTGCCGCACCCCTGCAGCCCGAACACACGGCCCGACAGCAACCGGCCCATCCGGTTGCGAACCGGCTCGCCCCGGCGGACCGCCAGGTTGGCCGAGTTCATCTTGCGCAGGGCAGCAATGGCGAACCCCACCACCAGTTCGGCGATGGACAGCGCGTTGGCGCCGGCACGCCAGCCGAGACGAATGCCACGGGACCGCATGGCGGCAAGGTCGATCATGTCGAGCCCCGTGCCCATTTTGGAGATGACCTTGAGTTCGGGCAGGGCATTGATGACGTCGGCCGTCATGTGCTCGAGCGCGACAATTGCCACGTCGGCATCGCGCAGGAACGCCACGAGCCGATCGCCCTCGAGCCGGTCGAGGGCGTCGTTGAGCCTTGCGTCGGGGTACTCGGCAAGAAGCCTTTCGCGAAGAACGGGATGCTCGCAGAAGGACGGCGAAGCGGCGGCCACGCGCAGCCGCTTCGGGGCAGGACTAGACATCGATATGCTCTGCGTGGTGCTCGGCATACCAGGTGGCGATCTCCTCGCGGGTAGCGAACCAGATGTCATCGAACTGCTTGGCGTAGTCGATGAAGTCGCGGAGCGCCCGGATGCGGAACGGCTGGCCGATGACATGGGGATGCAGGCCGACATTCATGAAGCGCGCGCTCTGCTGCGCCTCCTGCCGAAGCCAGTCGAACTGCTCCTTGAAGACCTTGAAGGCGCCGTCGACGTCCATGCCCTGACGCATGAAGATGGTGAAGTCGTTCACTTCGGAGGTGTAGGACACCGATACCAGCGGACGGCCGGAGCGCGTCTGGATCATGTAGGGCTGGTCGTCGTTCAACAGGTCGGTGAAGAACAGCAAGCCTTCTTCGGCGAGAATGTCGGCCGTGTTGAGGGTGGAGCGGAGCGAACTGGACAGCCAGCCCTTCGCCTTCCTGCCGCACACCTCCTCATAGACCCGCAAGGTCTCGCGAATGACCTCGCGTTCCTTGTTCTCGTCAAAGAAGTGGTCCGTCAGCAGGTCGGACTGGACGTAGTTGTGCGCGAGAATCTCCCAGCCGCGCTCCACGGCTGCGTCGATGACGGCGCGGCGCTCGATGCCCATCTTGGCGTTCATCGTGCAACTAGTCGGGATACCGGCATTGTCGAAAAGCTCGAACATGCGCCAGATGCCGACGCGCTGACCGTACTCGCGCCAGGTGTAGTTGGGGTTGTCATAGACATTGCCCGGCAGGTCGCCGCCGACAATGCCCGGACCGCCGGGATAGTACTTCGCCGCCGACTCCTTGGTCGCGTCCCAGTGCTCAAGATTGGAGGTGAGGATCACCGCCAGCTTCTTGCCACTCGGCCAGGCGAGGGGCTTGCGGTGAGGCATGGGAACGAACGGGTAGTACATGACAGCTCCGAAGATTTTGTATACATACTTGAATGGGCAAAATCCCCTTTGCAAGCGAAAATGTTTGCAGGAGCGCGCCCTTTGAGCCCGCCGCACAGCTCGGGCCCTCAATTACGTGTACAAACTCGGCCTGCGAAGGACCCCCACATGATCTACGAGATGCGCACATACCGCTGCCTGCCCGGCAACGCCCAGAAGTATCTGAGCACCTATGAAGCCATGGCGCTCGAGCTGCAACTGAAGCACCAGAAGAACCTCGTCGGCTTCTGGCAGACCGACTCGGGTCCGCTCAACCGGGTCGTCAACATCTGGGGCTACGAGGATCTACAGGCTCGCGCCGAGGCCAAGGCAGCACTCTCGAAAGAAGCGGGCTGGCAGGAATATCTCAAAGTTGCACAACCGCTGCTCCTCGAACAGGATAGCTGTTTCCTGAAGCCTGCCGAATTCATGAAGATTATCCGCTAGTAGTTGCAGCGCGTCCGGGGCATGGTTCCGGACGCATAAACACCGTCCAGCACTCAATTTTGCCGAGGCCCGATATGGACCTAGCCGCTCCGGGACAAGACAAGCGATCCGACAGGCCCGCAGACCGCATCTACGAGCTGGTGCGCCGCAACATTCTCGACGGCACATTTGCGGCCGGCGAACCCTTGCGTGAACAGCAACTGGCGGAAATGGCGGACGCCTCCCGGACTCCGGTACGCGAGGCGCTGCGACGGCTGATCGCCGAGGGAATGGTGACGATGGGCGAAAACCGCCGTTGTCACGTCACCCAGTTCACGGCATCGGAAATCCAGTCGGTCTACGAGATCCGCGCCCGGCTCGAGAGCTACGCGGCGGAGCGGGCGTGCTCGCGGATCACGCCCGATGGCGCCAGCCTCCTCCGGCAGATCAATGGCCGGATTGCGGAACTCGGCCCCGTCATCTCCAGGGACAACATCAACAGCTTCCTGGAGCTCAACCTCGAGTTCCACATGGCCATTCTCAACATGGCGGATTCCCGCCAGCTGGACTCGGCACTGAAGAACGCCCTGACCATGCCAATCGTGCTGCTCAAGCACTATGTGTGGTCGGACAATGTGCGACTGTCCCTGTCACACAGCCAGCACGAGGAGATTATCCTGGCGCTGGAGAGCGGCAACCGCGCCTGGGCGGGAGCCTGCATGGCGAACCACATACAGACCTCCCGCCCGATCACGGTGCTGCCCGAGGCGTAGGATCAGGTGATCCGGGCGGCCTCCTCCAGAGCATCGATCATGTTGTGACGACGCAGGTAGGCAATGGCCGTGTCGCGGCTGCTGGCGGTTTGCTGCAGTGAGCGGATGCGATTGATACGCTCTTCTTCACTCGCCTCCTCGATGACCTTCTTGTTCTGGATGGTCTGTGCCTGAACATGGTTCCAGGTGACCGTCCGACGCTGGCGGTCATAGACGTCGAGGATCTCCGGATCCGCCTTGCCCTCGAGCACCGGCAGCAGCTTGCCGACGAGATTGACCACGTCGTGCACGCCGCCATTCATCCCCATGCCGCCAAGCGGATTATTGAGATGGGCAGCGTCACCGGCCAGCAGGACCCGTCCCTGACGGTAAGTCTCGGCCACCCGCTGGTGGATGCGATAGAGCGACTTGTGCAGGATCGGGTAGCGCGTGTCGTGCGGAGCCAGCCGCTGCAGGCGCTGCTCGATGGTATCCGGATCCAGCAGAGCCTCACGCTGGGCCCCGGCGTCTGTCGGGAACAGGATGCGCCAGTTGCCAACCACGCGCAGCACGACGCACCAGTCATCGGCAGCCGAAACGTAGTTGACCGAGGCCAGGTTCGGCAGCTTTTCGTCCATCGGCACGTCTGTGGCCACGACGAGGAACTGCTCCGGGTAGGTGAAGCCCTCGAAGTTGGTTCCCATCTGTTCGCGCACGAGGCTGCGCGAGCCATCGGTGCCAATGAGGTAGTCGCAGCTCGCCGCCTGCTCCTCACCGCCCTGGGTGAAGTGCACGACCACGTTGTCGCCCGTGTCCTCGTAGCGGCTGAAGGTGGCCCCCAGCCGAACGTCGGCATTGGGATACTCGGCCAGCAACTGCACCACGCGGCGGGTCAGCTTGAACTGCTCGCACTGGACGCGGAAGGGATGCTTGACGATGCCTTCGAGGACCCCGAGATCGAACTCTGCATAGATGCCCGACTCGCGGTCCCGATACTGGTAGGTTCTGGCGATGAGACCGTTCTCGATGAGAAACTCGGTCAGGCCGAGCTCTGCGAGCATGTCGAGCGTGGGCGGATGGAAGGTCGAGGCGCGAAGGTCTTCCGGCAACTCCTCGTTGGCCTCGAGAAGCAGGACCCTGATCCCCGCCCTGGCAAGGGACAGGGCCGCCACGCAGCCCACCGGGCCGGCACCGACGATGGCGACCTGGTAGTCGTTGTTGTCTGTCATGATCAGAATTCCTCGAGCAGCCGGCCGCGGCCGAGGACCTTGTCCGTCACCCCGCTCGCGCGCAGGGCGCTCCAAGCGGTTGCGACATTGATGGAGATGCAGGGCTTACCGAGCAGGTGCTCGAGCGTCGGGAAGAAGTCGGCGGTCGACAGGTTGGTGCCGACCTGGACGATGGCGTCGACATCGTCGCCATCCAGGTACCTGACGGCGGCGCGAATGAAGTCGGCACGCGGCGTTTCGGCGATCGAGGTTGCCGACTGGGACTTCAGGCCGAACTGGCGGACCACACTGAAGCCCGACCCCTCGAAGAAGTCGCGGACCTGCTCGTCACCGATAGTCTGATAGGGCGACATGACGGCGATCCGCTTGGCACCGAAGCAGTTCAACGCCTCGACGCTGGCATTGGCCCCGGTGGTCAGCCCGACATCGCCGATCTGCGACTGAACCCGTGCGAGAAATTCCTCATTGCCGGCGACACCGCCCCAGAAGGTCTCGGCGGACATGCCCATCATCACATGGGTGACCTTGGCGCTCATCAGAGCGTCCACGGCCTGCGGGATGGTCTCGCGGATTCCCTGAAGGAAGGTAAGGAAGGCGTCATTGGTGGACAGGTCCACCTTGGGCGTGAAGAAGCGGCCGATATGCCAGGTGACGCCCGGGATGTTCAGACGGCTGCAATCGTACTCAACGGCAATGTTTGTCGATGGAATGACAACACCGATCCGGGCGCGGGTCCCGATCCAGGGCTCCTGCGGTTCAGTGATAATCTGACCAGCCATCTCTGTCCTCAATGGTATACAAAACTTGGATGATGTCGGCATTATGCCGCAAAAGCGGCATCCGTAAACCCATATTTGTATACCTTATGGCTTGGAGAACCTCTTTTCGAAGGCACCAATCTCGCCCATGCCGATCATTTCCTGGAAGTCGGCGAACGCCATCTGTCCCGGCACCTCCCCCACTTCCTCTCCGGCAGCGAGAGCCGAGTACGCCCTGCGGATGGCCTCCGCAGCAGACATCAGGGCCAGCGTCGGGAAGATCGCTATGCCGACGCCGAGCTGCGCCAGAGTGGCGCGTGACAGTGTGGGTCCGGCGCCGCCAGGCACCATGTTGACCATGAGGGGCACGTCGATGGCGGCGATTGCCTGCTCGAGTTCTTCCTGCGACTGCAGCGCCTCGAGGAAAACCACATCCGCACCGGCCGCGGCATAGGCTCGGCCACGCTCCACCGCACTGTCGAACCCTTCCGACAAGCGCGCGTCGGAGCGCGCGATGATGACGAAGTCCTCATCCTGGCGTGTATCGACCGCCACCTGCACCCGCGACACCATCTCGGCCAGCGACACAACCGGACGCGGCCCTGTATGTCCGCACCGCTTGGGGAATTCCTGATCCTCGAACTGGATGGCGGCAACGCCGGCGCGTTCGTAGCCACGAACGGTATGCCGGATGTTCACGAGCCCGCCAAAGCCGGTATCCGCATCGGCAATGACCGGGGTGGTGGAAAGTTCGGCAATGCGCGCGATCGGGCCCACCATGTCGGTGAACCCGGTGATGCCGGCATCGGGCAGGCCGTAAGCCGACGCTGCAAGACCGAAGCCACTGACATAGATGGCGGGGAAGCTGCACGCCTGGACGAGGCGGGCCGACACGAGATCGAACACACCAGGAGCCGTGACCAGTTCACCGGCACGCAGATGCTGCCGCAGAGCCTTACGGTATACATTTTCGACCATCACCGCCCTCTCGCGCAGATAAGAAAATCTTGCAGCTTCGACAGTTGCCGCAGGAACCCATATGCTCTACGCAGGGATAACGGTCAACTTTGTACACTTTTTTGCCATGAGCGAACTCGACATCTATGCCAAGCAGGGATTGGGGCAGGTTCTGGAGCCAGGGACGCGCCCGGCGCTGGTCCTCGTGGACTTCGTCAACGGTTTCGTTGATCCGGCGCACCTGGGCGGCGGGAATGTCCAGCAGGCGGTGGACGCCACGGTAGCCCTGCTCGCCCATGCGCGCCTCAAGGGCTGGCCCGTCGCCTATACGCGCGTCGTCTATGCCGACGACGGCTCGGACCTCGGCGTCTTCGCGGCCAAGGGCGCAGCCCTCAAGACCCTGACCGAGAGCAGTCACATCAGCCAGATCGTGGATGAGCTGGCCCCGCTGCCGGGCGAGTTCATCATCAGGAAGCGCCAGGCTTCGGCGTTCTTCAACACCGACCTCGCGCCATGGCTCACCTACCGGGGCGTGGACACCACCCTTGTCGTCGGCGCCACCACTTCGGGCTGCGTGCGTGCGTCGGTGGTCGACGCCTGCTCGCACAACTTCCGACCCATCGTCGTCACGGACTGCGTGGGCGATCGCGCCATGGGCCCCCATGAAGCCAGCCTGTTCGACATGGACCAGAAGTATGCGCGCCTGATTAGCAGCGCAGAGGTCATGGCACACTACGCATGAGCCGGATGGTTGCCGATGGTCCGAGGACGCTCTTCGACAAGCTGTGGGACCTGCACCTCGTCGCTCGCCTGTCGGACGATGAGGACCTGATCTTCATCGATCGGCACCTGGTCCATGAAGTGTCAAGCCCGGTCGCCTTCTCCATGCTGGAGGCGGCGGGCAGAAGCGTGCGGACCCCACAGAACGCGCTGGCTGTCGCCGACCATGCCGTTTCCACCCGACTCAACCGCGAGGGCATGCTTGCCCTGGCCAACCGACAGTTGCTGCGCCTCGAGGAGAACGCCAGGCGCCACGGCATTCGCTATGTCGCGACCGACAGCCCGGACCACGGCATCGTCCACATGATCGGCCCGGAACTCGGCTTCGTGCTGCCCGGGCTCTCGGTGGTCTGCGGTGACAGCCACACGTCGACGCACGGCGCTCTTGGGGCTCTGGCGCTGCCGGTGGGCACGAGCGAGATCACCACGGTGCTGGCGACGGACTGCCTTGTCCGCCGGCGGCCCCGCACCATGCGCGTGATGCTCGACGCAGCACTCCCCACGGGCGTCGGCGCCAAGGACATGGTGCTCCACCTCATCGCCCGGATCGGCACGGCCGGAGCCAGCGGCCATGCGGTGGAATTCTGCGGCCCCGGCATCGCGGCCATGCCGATGGCCGAGCGCATGACGCTGTGCAACATGGCTAGCGAAGCGGGAGCGGCTACCGCCGTGATCGCTCCGGACGAGACCACATTCGCCTATCTCGAAGGCCGTCCCATGGCGCCCGAAGGAAGCGAGTGGCAGCGAGCGGTGTCGGCCTGGGCTGCGCTCCGAAGCGATGACGATGCGCAGTTCGACGCATCCATCACCCTGCATTCGCGCGACATCGCACCAATGGTGAGTTGGGGCACGAACCCGTCGCAGGCATTGCCCGTGGATGCTCTCCTGCCGCAGATCCAGGACGCCGATCCCTCTGCGGCGGCGGTGCACCGGGCGATGGACTACATGGGGCTGGCACCCGGCACGCGCCTTGCCGGTCTCCCCGTCGACATGGTGTTTATCGGCTCGTGCACCAACGGCCGCATCGAGGACCTGCGGGAGGCCGCAGCGCAACTCGCCGGCAGGAAGATCGCACCCGGCGTTTACGCCATGGTCGTGCCGGGATCAGCCAAGGTCCGCTCGCAGGCAGAGCGGGAGGGACTTGATCGCATCTTCATCGACGCCGGGTTCCAGTGGCGGCTTTCGGGATGTTCCATGTGCGTGGGCATGAACGGTGACACGGCGATGGCCGGCAAGCGCGTCGCCTCCACGTCCAACCGGAACTTCGAGGGACGGCAGGGGATAGGTGCGCGCACTCACCTGATGAGCCCTGCCATGGCAGCGGCGGCGGCAGTGGCGGGCGCCATCGTCGACATCAGGTCCGTTCAGAACACGGCGAGGATCGAATGCGCTGGCCATTGACTGCCAAGATGGCTCCACTGGTCATGGACGACCTCAACACCGACGTCATCTACCCGGCACGGTTCCTGCTGGTGCTCGATCGCGAGGACCTGGGCAATCATGCCTTTGCGGACCTTCGCGGGCATCCGGACTTCGTGCTGGACGCTCCCGAGTATGCCGGGGCGGGCATTCTGCTGACCGGGCGCGGCTTCGGCTCGGGGTCGAGCCGGGAACATGCGGTCTGGGCCGTTGCGGGCAGAGGCTTCAGCGTGGTGGTCGCGCTCGGCTACGGCGACATCTTCTACCGCAACTGCGTGGAAAACGGCCTGCTGCCGATCACCGTCGATGAACCGACATTGGCGAAGCTCGCAGCGCTGGCACGAGAAGGCAGCCCGGTAACGGTCGACCTCGAAAACGGAATGATCCGCACGGCGGAAGGCGACATTCCCTTTGCAGTTACCTCGACCGACAGGGAGCGGCTGTTGTCGGGCCAGTCCACCATCGAGAGAGTCGAGGCCCATGCAGAAGCCCGGTCTGCGTTCTGCCTCTATCGCCGCTATCCCGAGGCAAGCATCGGGTCACGGCATGGCCAGGGGAATCCGCCGATTGACAGCCTGGTCTCGGGACCAGATAGAGGTAAGTAGCTCCTTTCTAGCGCCTATCCGAGCGAACGTGCCAGACCATCTCCGCCGTGCCGCCTTGCAGCATCTGCTGCGCTACCAGCTACGGCGTTCGATGGGGCGATTGGGGCTCCACCCGTCCTTCGGCAGTACCGAGGCGACTCCAACCCGACACCGTGCCGACGTGACCCTCGTGCGGGAGCGTGGGCGCATTCACTTCGGCCTGCCGCCAGACCCGACGCACATGGTGTTCGCACAGCGCGAGGTCATCACCGCCTATCTCTACCTGCTCCTGCACTGCCCCCCGTCGGTGACGGCGATGACCTGCGATTGCAGTGACGGCCATGAGGCCAGCGAGGCGCGCTTCAGTCCCTCGAGCCGGAATCCGCGCGCCATCCCCGTGCCGGATCACTACTTCATCCTGCGTAACGGGTTCGCTGCCGAGCGGGCGATGGCGGACGCCGCTGCGGTCGCCTGGGGCGACCGCCGGGACACCATCGTCTGGCGCGGCGGGGCCAATGGCGAAGGCATTCATCCAGTAAGCCAGGCGGATGCGACGAACCCACGGGTGATCCAGCGGGCACGCCTGTGCATGCTGGCCGGAGATATCCCCAACCTCGACGCGAAGCTGACCAGCGGCCAAGGGCCCGAGCGCGGACTGGAAGCCTTCGCGCCCTGCGGGCTAACAGGCACGCCGAGGCCGGAGCGGGAGTGGCTGGGGGACAAGTTCGCCATCGATATCGATGGCTGGACCAACGCCTGGTCCAATCTTCTCATCCGCATGCATTTCGGATGCTGCGTACTCAAGGTAGCGAGCGCCGACGGGTACCGCCAGTGGTGGTACGACCGGTTGCGGCCCTGGGAGCACTTCGTCCCGGTCCGCGCGGACATGGCCGACCTCGCCGACATGGTCGACTGGGTGCGCAGCAATGACGTCGAGGCAAAGGCGATCGCGTCGCGGGGCCAGCAACTGGCCCGCAGCATGACGCTGGCTTCAGAAACGGCAATCGCCGTGCAGATCATCGAGCAGAACTGGAACACCACCGGATAGACCGCCGGCGCCCGGCCAGCAGGCAGGGAATCGATGTACCTGCGGTCCGGCTTCGCAGATCAGGGCCGCTCGAGTGCGACGGCGATGCCCTGCCCTACCCCGATGCACATCGTGGCAAGCGCCCGGCGCTGCCCGGTCAGACTCAGCTGCAGCGCGGCCGTACCGGCGACGCGGGCGCCACTCATGCCGAGCGGATGGCCAAGAGCAATGGCACCGCCATTCGGATTGATGTGGTCGCCGTCCTCGGGGAGCCCGAGCTCCCGAAGCACGGCTATGCTCTGGCTGGCGAACGCCTCGTTGAGTTCGATGTGATCGAAGTCGGCGGGCTTGAGACCGAGACGGGCGCAGAGCTTCTGCGTCGCCGGCGCCGGACCCATTCCCATGATACGCGGCGGAACACCGGCGACAGCCCCACCGACGACCCGCGCCAGCGGCGTCAGACCGAAGCGGGCGATCGCTGCCTCACTGGCGATGAGAAGAGCCGCAGCGCCGTCGTTGACGCCCGAGGCATTGCCGGCGGTGACGGTGCCACCCTCCTTGCGGAACGGCGTGGGCAGTCTTGCGAGTGCCTCGAGGGTGGTGTCGCCGCGTGGATGCTCGTCGACCTCGACGAGGACCGGATCGCCCTTGCGCTTCGGAATGGCGACGGGCGTGATCTCGCGAGCAAGCCGCCCGTTCGCCTGGGCAGCCGCTGCGCGCTGCTGGCTGCGCAGCGCGAACATGTCCTGGTCCTCGCGGCTGATCCCGTAGTCGGCCGCGACGTT
>JAEZHZ010000222.1 GCA_023436745.1 Pseudomonadota bacterium
CTTGTCCATGTAGAGAGTGGCGAAGCCGTCGATCTTGATCGAGGCATTGTCGCCCCCGGAGCCCTTGACCCACAGGACCTCCACGTCCTCGCCGGTCAGGGGGTCCTTCTGCCAGATCTTGGAAGAGGTGTTGCCGCCGCCGTAGTTGGTCACGCGCTTGTCGGAACCCAACAGGTTCGAACGGTACACAAGGCGCTCGGGCTCGCTCATGGCGGCAGCCCGGGCGTCGTCCCACAGGTTGGCAAGGCGCTTGGGCGCGGCGGTGGACATGGGTCACTCCAGACGGCAGGTGGTCAATCTGGCTGGACATGGCCATGTTTGAGCGGGTGGTGTCAATCATAAACGATCAAGTTCGCGCACAGGTCGCAGCAAACCTCCACATGCGATCAATTCGTGATTGACACTGATCGAAAGCACCTTTTAGGTATGCATCGGGGAGATATCAGCATTGCACGAGACGGAACGCCATCGCGTGATCCTCGCCGCAGTTCAGACGCGGTCCTTCGTGACCGTGGCGGAGCTGTGCGACGTCACCGGCTCGTCGGAAGCGACGATACGGCGAGACATCGCCGCGCTGGACGTGAAGGGGCAACTGCGCCGCGTCCGTGGCGGGGCGGAGTCGATCAATCCGCCAGAGCAGTCGGCACTGGTCGGTCGTCCGTTCGCTGTCAGCGAGACGATCAACATCGGGCAGAAACGCGCCATTGCGCGCGCGGCGGCTGAGATGTGCCGGGATGGCGAGCCGATCATCATCAATGGTGGCACCACGACCTACCAAATGGTGCACCACCTTACCGGCAAGCGCCTGAGCGTGTTCACCAACAGCTTCGCCATCGCCGAGTTCCTCATCCACAACTCGCGCAACAGCGTCGTCATTCCGGGGGGAACGATCTATCGCGAGCAGAACGTCATCCTGTCGCCCTTCGGCGGCGTGGTGGCGTCGCATTTCTATGCGAAGCGCATGTTCATCGGCTGCCAGGGGCTGGGCGTGCACGGGCTGATGGAAGCGGACCCGATGGTGGTGCAATCTGAACTGGCACTGATCGGGCAGGCGGACGAGCTGATCGTGCTCGCCGACTCTTCGAAGTTCTCAGGACGCTCGAGCCTCATCCTGTGTGGGCTAGACAGAATTGCCGCCGTCATCACTGACGCCGGCATCCGCGACGAAGACCGCCAGATGCTTGAAACGGCAGGCGTGCGGCTCATCGTGGCGGACACAAATGCTCAGGTGCACCGCGAGACAACGGTGGCCTGAGACACGAGGACCAACAACTTCCCAGGGAGGGGAATACCAATGAAGCTCTTGAATCTGCTGGCTGCCACTTCGGCAGTCGCCATGCTGATGGCCGTGCCTGCCATGGCCCAGGACCAGACGCGCATTGCGCTGGTGGTCAAGTCACTCGGCAACGGCTTCTTCGACGCCGCCAACAAGGGCGCCCAGGAAGCCGCCGCCGAATTGGGCGACGTGGAGGTCATCTACACCGGCCCCACCGCGGCGACCGCAGAGGCCCAGATCGAAGTCGTCAACTCGCTGATCGCCCAGCAGGTCGACGCCATCGCCATCTCCGCCAACGACCCGGACGCGCTCGTGCCGGTATTGCAGCGTGCCATGCAGCGCGGCATCAAGGTCATCTCGTGGGACTCCGGCGTCGCGCCTGAGGGCCGCCAGCTGCACCTCAACCCGTCGGACGTGAACCTGATCGGCGAGACCATCATCAAGCTCGCCGCCGATTACCTGCCGGAAGGCGGCGACGTCGCCATCCTGTCGGCTGCGTCCACCGCCACCAACCAGAACGCCTGGATCGAAGCCGCCAAGGCTGCCATTCCGGAGAAGTTCCCCAACATCAACCTCGTCGCCGTGGTTTACGGGGACGATGACTCGGTGAAGTCGACCGAAGAGGCTCGCGGGCTGATCGCTGCCTATCCGGATCTCGACGCCATCATCGCCCCGACCACTGTGGGTGTCGTGGCGGCCGCCCAGGTGGTGACCGACCAGGACCTGATCGGCAAGGTGAACGTGACCGGCCTGGCACTGCCCAGCGAGTTCAAGCAGTTCATCGACAATGGCGCCTCCCAGGCCGTGGCCCTTTGGAACCCGATCGACCTCGGCTACTCCGCCGTGATGCTGGCCGACCAGCTGGTGGATGGGGCCGAGGCTGCGCCCGGCGCAACCCTGTCGCTCGGCCGGGTCGGTGAAGTCACGCTCGACGACACCAATTCCGGTGCCATGGCGGCACCGTTCCAGTTCGACGCCTCGAACATCGAAGAGTTCTCCAAGATCTACTGATCAACCGCGACGGGAGGCCGGCAGCGCGCCGGTCTCCCATCGACCTCCCGGCGTCATTCCCGCGAGGGCGGGATACGCTCATCGGCAACGTGCGCCCGATGAGTACCGCCCTCGCGGGAATGACGTGGTGGAAGCAGCCACGGTAGACGCATGACCGAACCCATTCTTGCCCTCTCGGGCATATCCAAGAGCTTCCCAGGTGTGCGGGCGCTCCACGATGTATCGCTGGAGCTCTACCCCGGCGAGGTAACCGCGCTGATCGGCGAGAACGGGGCCGGCAAGTCGACGCTGGTGAAGATACTGACGGGCATCTATCAGCCGGATGCCGGGCAGATCCTGCTCGCCGGGCGCGAGATCGCATTGCCCACGGCTCACGCGGCCTCGGAACTCGGCATAACCGCCATCCACCAGGAGACGGTCCTGTTCGATGAACTCAGCGTGGCCGAGAACATCTACCTGGGGCACACGCCCACCAACCGGTTCGGCCTGATCGACTGGCGCCGCATGCGCGAGGCAGCGCAGATGACACTGGATTCCATGGGCGCCGGGATCGACGCGGGCATCACCCTCAAGGAGCTCGGAATCGCCAAGAAGCACCTCGTGGCAGTGGCACGGGCGCTCTCGGTCGATGCGCAGGTGGTGATCATGGACGAGCCGACAGCGGCGCTTTCGCAAAAGGAGATCGAGGAGCTCTACGCGCTGATCGAGCTGCTGAAAGAGGACGGCAAGGCCATCCTGTTCATCTCGCACAAGTTCGACGAAATCTATCGCATAGCCGACCGCTACACTGTGTTCCGCGATGGCGAGTTGGTGGGCAAGGG
>JAEZHZ010000031.1 GCA_023436745.1 Pseudomonadota bacterium
CGGGCGTCAATGCAGAATTCGACTTCTATCTCGTCGGTGCAGAGGTGGCGGTTGAAGGGCTGACCGGCGGTGTCGGCGATACCAGTTACGGTCAGCTACTCGGCCGGGCAGGGTTGGTCGCCACCGACGACGTGATGATCTATGCCGCGGGGGGGTATGGCATCGACCTGGGGCGCCCGCCGACAAGGATGTGCTGGTCGGTGTTGGTGCAGAGATGGCCATCAGCGAGAGCCTTTCCATCGAAGCGCAGTATCTTCGCAGTCTGCCGGTCACCGGTGGGGGTGCCTCCGATCAGTTTACGGTCGGCACCAACTTCCACTTCTAGAATCACGCATTGTATCCGCGAATCTGCGGAGTGCTTGACGCCGGCCACATTCTTGCCCAAATTGCGCCACTTGCCAGCCAGGTTGGTCGCCACTGTCCGCTGCATTTGTGTCAAATTGAGCCAAAGGCGCGGTATCGGTGCAACACCTGCCCCCAAATGGTCATGGAATCTTATCCGCACCGCTGAAATTGGGGCGCCATGGGGTTGTGTCGCGCGTTGTGGTGAGGCATCTAAACGGCCGACTACGGTTAACTCTATGGGAGTGCAAGATATGTTTGTACGTTCACTTTCTCTCGGTGTTGCTGCCGCTGCGCTGCTCGTTGGCGGTGCTCAGGCCGCTGACCTGATCATCCCGACCACCCCGCAGCCGATCTACGAAGCTGCTGGTTTTGATTGGGAAGGCCTGTACGTTGGTGCCCGCGTTGGCGCCACCTTCACCGGTTCTGACGCTGTCAGCACCTATGCCGGTATCCCGAACAGCACCACCTCCGGCGTTGTCGGCGGCGTGGTCGGTGTGAACTTCCTGCCGATGGATCCGCTCCTGCTCGGCGTGGAAGTCACCGGCGACTACATCTGGAACGGCACCACCACTTCGGGTGAGTTCTTCGCCAACCTCAAGGCCGGCGCCGTCGTGACCGACGCCGCTCTCGTCTATGCCATCGGTGGCGTGGGCAACAACTGGACCGGTGGTGCCAGCACCTCCGTCTACCAGCTCGGTGCTGGCGTTGAGTTCGCCGTTACCGACGCTGTCACCGTCCGCGGTGAAGTTGTTGGTCAGGGCGACTTCGACGGTGCTTCCGACCCGTTCTTCGAGTCGGCCAAGGCCACCGTCGGCGTGTTCTACCACTTCTAAGATTTGCAGCTAGGCAGGGCGCTACCGCCCTGCCTCCGTCTTGCAAACCCAATGCGGCGAACCGGAAACGGTTCGCCGTTTTGGCATTCCAGAGGGCGTGCGACTCAGCTGTGCGGTACTGGTTCGCCCGACTGGCAGCGCTCGCGTGGCAAAGCGCCAGCTCTGCCGGTTCCGGCGCGGTTCCACTCAATACTGATTGTTCCCATCATATTTTCTTTCCCTTGAAACGACTGGGGCAAAGGTCTAAGCCCAAGCCCATCACTCGTCGGGCAGGTTCGTGGCCCAAATTGCTGCGAACTCAACCGGCGCCCGGCCCCGTGATGGGCCCTTCTGACTAGGCTGCCGCATGACTGATCTGCTCAGCGACTATCTGCCGATCGTGCTTTTCATCGGCTTGGCGGGGGTAATTGGCCTCGCGCTTCTGGTGGCTCCATTCCTCGTGGCCGTTAAGCGTCCGGATACGGACAAGGTCTCGGCGTTCGAGGCGGGCTTCGATGCCTTCGATGACGCTCGAATGAAGTTCGACGTCCGCTTTTACCTAGTGTCCATTCTCTTCATCATCTTCGACCTCGAAGTGGCCTTTCTGTTCCCGTGGGCCGTGGCTTTCCACGACATCGGCTGGTTCGGCTTCTGGTCCGTGATGATATTCCTTGCCGTTCTGACGATCGGCTTCATCTACGAGTGGCGTAAGGGAGCTCTCGAATGGGATTGAACCAGCCGAACTCAACGCTGGTCGCGCCCCGCCCGACTGGTGCGATTGACCCGCGGACGCAGAAGCCCGTTGGCGCCGACGATCCTTTCTTCACGGAGGTTTCCGACGAGTTGGCCGACAAGGGATTCCTGGTCTCTACACTGTCTCAGCTCGTGAACTGGGCTCGTACGGGCTCGTTGATGTGGATGCAGACGGGCCTGGCGTGCTGCGCTGTCGAGATGATGCAGATGTCGATGCCGCGCTACGACGTTGAGCGCTTCGGTACTGCTCCTCGCGCGTCGCCGCGCCAGTCGGACGTCCTGATCGTTGCAGGGACGCTGACCAACAAGATGGCGCCGGCGCTGCGCCGCGTCTACGACCAGATGCCCGAGCCGCGCTATGTGATCTCCATGGGCAGTTGTGCGAACGGTGGTGGCTACTATCACTACTCGTACTCAGTCGTGCGCGGATGTGATCGCATTCTGCCGGTCGACATCTACGTGCCTGGCTGCCCTCCCACGGCGGAAGCTTTGCTGTACGGCATCTTGCTGTTGCAGAAGAAGATTCGCCGTACCGGTACGATTGAACGCTAGGAATCGCCATGGCAGAGGCAACTGAGCTCGGTCCACTCCCGGGGCTCGGCGAGCATATCGCCGGGGCGCTCGGTCCTGCGGTGCTTGCCGTCGACTACACGTTCGGGGAGTTGACGCTGATCGTTGCGCGCGAAGCAATCGTCGACGTCGCCACGTTCCTTCGGGATGATCCGGCGTGCCAGTTCATCTCCTTCATCGACGTGTGCGGTGCCGACTATCCGGCGCGCGACGAGCGTTTCGAAGTCATCTACCACTTTCTGAGCCCGCGCCTGAATCAGCGGATCCGGGTGAAACTGAGCACTGACGATTCCACCCCTGTGCCAAGCATTACCGAGGTGTTCCGGGGCGCCGACTGGTTCGAGCGCGAGACCTACGACCTTTATGGCGTGATGTTCTCCGGCCATCCGGACCTGCGTCGAATCCTCACCGACTACGGCTTCGATGGACATCCTCTGCGCAAGGACTTCCCGATGACAGGCTTCGTGGAGGTTCGTTATGACGAATCGCGCAAGCGCGTGGTCTATGAGCCTGTCCGGTTGCTGCAGGAATTCCGCACGTTCGACTATCTGTAGGCCTGGGAAGGCACCGACTACGTGCTACCGGGTGACGAGAAGGCCAAGCAATGAGTGTAGCTGAAGCTGACGTTCGCAACTTCACCATCAACTTCGGACCCGTGCATCCTTCGGCCCACGGTGTTCTGCGTCTTATTCTCGAGCTGGATGGTGAGCTGGTGGAGCGCGTGGACCCCCACGTGGGTCTGCTCCATCGCGGTACCGAGAAACTGATCGAGGCGAAGACCTACCTCCAGGCGCTCCCGTACTTCGATCGCCTGGACTACGTTGCTCCGATGAGCCAGGAGCACGCCTATGCCCTGGCTATCGAGAAGCTGCTTGGGATCACCGTGCCGAAGCGTGGCCAGCTGATCCGCGTTCTCTACGCCGAGATCAGCCGTCTGCTCGCGCACCTGATGAACGTGACCACCCAGGCGATGGACATCGGAGCTCTCACTCCTCCTCTTTGGGGTTTTGAGCAGCGCGAGCAGCTGATGATCTTCTACGAGCGCGCCTCCGGTGCGCGCATGCACGCTGCCTATTTCCGCCCCGGCGGAGTGCACCAGGATCTTCCTCAGGCTCTGGTCGATGATATCGCCGCGTTCTGCGACACGTTCGTCAAAGCGCTGGATGACATCGATACGCTCCTCACGGAGAACCGCATATTCAAGCAGCGCAACGTCGATATCGGCGTGGTCAAGCTCGAGGATGCCTGGGGCATGGGTTTCTCGGGTGTGATGGTTCGCGGTTCCGGTGCCGCATGGGACCTGCGAAAGTCCCAACCATACGAATGCTACGACGAGCTCGATTTCGACATTCCAATCGGCAAGAACGGCGATTGCTATGATCGCTATCTCGTTCGCATGGAGGAGATGCGCCAATCGACGCGCATCATGCGCCAGTGCATCGAGAAGCTGAACTCTCCGGAAGGGCAGGGGCCGGTCTCCTCCCTCGACGGAAAGGTCGTGCCGCCGAAGCGCAGCGACATGAAGCAGTCGATGGAAGCCCTGATCCATCACTTCAAGCTCTACACCGAAGGCTTCAAGGTGCCTGCAGGTGAAGTGTACGCTGCAGTCGAAGCGCCCAAGGGCGAGTTCGGCGTGTACCTGGTTAGCGACGGCACCAACAAACCGTATCGCTGCCATATCCGTGCGCCGGGGTTCGCGCACCTGAGCGCCATGGACTTCCTCTGCCGCGGACACATGCTGGCTGATGTGGCGGCAATCCTGGGTTCGCTCGATATCGTGTTCGGAGAGGTTGATCGCTGATGGTTGCGCGGCGCCTTGCGGATGAGTCGGTCCAGCCGGCAACTTTCGCATTCAATGAAGAAAACCAGCGCTGGGCCGAAGGCCGGATCGCTCTCTATCCTGCAGGTCGGCAGCAGTCTGCGGTTATTCCGTTGCTCATGCGTGCCCAGGAGCAGGAGGGGTGGGTCAGCCGCGCGGTGATCGAGAAGATCGCAGAGATGCTGGGCATGGCCTACATCCGCGTGCTCGAAGTGGCTACCTTCTATACGCAGTTCCAGCTGCAGCCGGTCGGTACGCGCGCCCACGTGCAAGTCTGTGGCACCACGCCCTGCATGCTCCGGGGCGCCGGGGAACTGATCGAGATCTGCAAGAGCAAGATCCACCCGGAGCCTCACCACCGCACCGAAGACGGCACTTTGAGCTGGGAAGAGGTGGAGTGCGCAGGCGCCTGTGTGAACGCGCCGATGGTGACCATCTTCAAGGATACCTATGAGGACCTGACGCCGCAGCGTCTCGAAGAGATCATCGATGCGTTTCATGCCGGCCGGGGGGACACCATCCCGCCAGGTACCCAGATCGATCGCCTGACTTCCGCTCCTGAGGGTGGCCGGGTGACGCTTCTGGAGCCCGCAACGGCTACTCGCGAGAAGTTCGTTCCGCCCCCACCTCCATCGGAGCCGGATACTCCCGCGGCGGCGTCGCCCGCGGCTGCTGCTGCGGCAACGCCGGCCGGAGCCGGTGCTGCGCCGCAGGCGCCGACCACCAAGGGACGTCCAAGCGACGTGAACGAAGAAGCTGCTCCGGCCATCAAGGGGCCAGCCCCCCAGCCCAAGGTCTCGCAGGAGAAGGCGGAAGCCGAACAGCAGCGTTTCAAGGAAGGCGAGCGCGCGGACGGTCAGCCGAACAAGGCCATGCGTCCTGACGCCGTGGGTGCCGAAAGCGACGCCACAAAACTCGATGGCGGTCGTGCTCCCGGCAAACCGGTGAGTGAGGCTGCCTCTGATTCGGCGTCTGGCGACACCAAGCGCACTGCCCCAGAGCCCAGCACGGCAACTCAGGTCGAAGCGCAGGCCATTAATCCGGTTCGCGAGCACGGAGGCAGTGGCCCCCTGTTCACCGCTCCCGAGGGTGCTCCGGATGATCTGCGCCTTCTCGCCGGAGTCGGTCCGGTGATGGCTCAAAGGCTGAATGATCTCGGGATCACCAAGTGGAGCCAGGTGGCAGCGCTCACTGCGGAGGATTTCTCCGAGGTCGAGGAGCGGCTGAACATGAAGGGCCGGATTGCCCGCGACACCTGGCTGAAACAAGCCGAAGTTCTCGTCCGTGGTGGCGAGGCAGAATACACCCGCGTCTTTGGCAAGAAGTCGCGTTAGGAGTGTGAGAATTGCTCGCTGACAAGGATCGCATCTTCACCAATCTGTATGGCCAGGGCGACTGGCGCCTGGAAGGCGCCCGTTCGCGCGGTGCCTGGGTTGGTACCAAGGAATTCATCGAGTCCGGTCGCGACTGGATCACGAACGAGGTCAAGGCCTCCGGTCTTCGCGGCCGTGGCGGCGCAGGCTTTCCGACGGCGCTGAAATGGACCTTCATGCCGAAGGTCTCCGACGGTCGTCCCCACTATCTGCTGGTCAACGCCGACGAGTCGGAGCCAGGCACGTGCAAGGATCGTGAGATCCTGCGCCACGATCCGCATCACCTGATCGAAGGGTGTCTGCTGGCGTCTCGTGCAATGGACGCCCACCTCGCGTTCATCTATGTCCGCGGCGAGTTCGTACGCGAACGCGAGCGGCTCGAGCATGCCGTGCAGGAAGCGTATGACGCCAAGCTGATCGGCAAGGACAACATCCACGGCTGGGATCTCGACATCATCGTCCACCACGGTGCCGGCGCCTACATCTGTGGCGAAGAGACCGCGCTGATGGAGTCGCTGGAGGGCAAGAAGGGCCAGCCCCGCCTGAAGCCGCCTTTCCCTGCTGGCATGGGTGTCTACGGCAACCCCACGACCGTGAACAATGTGGAGTCGATTGCCGTGGTGCCGGAGATTCTCCGGCGGTACGGCGCGTGGTTCTCCTCCATCGGCAGGCCGAACAACAACGGCACCAAGCTGTTCATGGTGTCCGGTCACGTGAACAAGCCCGCTACCTTTGAGGAAGCCCTTGGCGAGAGCTTCAAGGACATCATCGAGAAGCATTGCGGCGGGATTCGGGGCGGATGGGACAATCTGCTCGCGGTCATCCCGGGTGGCGCGTCCTGCCCGGTAGTGCGCGGCGAGGACATGATGACTGCCGTCATGGACTTCGATGGACTGCGCGAGAAGAAGTCGTCCTTCGGGACAGGCGGAATGATCGTCATGGACAAGTCCACTGACATCATTCGTGCCATCTGGCGGATTTCGGCGTTCTTCAAGCACGAGAGCTGCGGCCAGTGCACTCCCTGCCGCGAAGGCACCGGCTGGATGATGCGGGTAATGGAGCGCATGGTTCAGGGGCGGGCGCAGAAGCGCGAAATCGACATGCTGTTCGAGGTCACCAAGCAGATCGAGGGGCACACCATCTGCGCACTCGGCGACGCGGCCGCCTGGCCGATCCAGGGTCTCATCCGCAATTTTCGCGATGTGATCGAGGCCCGTATCGACCAGTATACCTGGTCATCCACCAGCGACGGCGCAGTTCCGTCGATCGCTGCGGAGTAGGTTCATGGCAAGCATCAAGGTCGACGGCCAACTCGTAGAAGTCCCTGACTATTACACCCTCATGCAGGCTGCAGAGGCGGCGGGCGCGGAGATTCCGCGCTTCTGCTACCACGAGCGCCTTTCGGTGGCCGGTAACTGCCGCATGTGCCTCGTCGAGGTGAAGGGTGGCCCGCCGAAGCCGCAGGCTTGGTGCGCCATGTCGGTGAAGGACCTCCGTCCCGGCCCGAACGGTGAGCCACCGGAGATGTTCACCAACACGCCGATGGTCAAGAAGGCCCGCGAAGGCGTGATGGAGTTCCTGCTGATCAACCATCCGCTGGACTGCCCTATCTGCGACCAGGGCGGCGAATGCGATCTTCAGGACCAGGCCATGGCATATGGCGTGGACAAGAGCCGCTTCTCCGAGAACAAGCGCGCCATCGACGACAAGTATCTCGGGCCGCTGGTGAAAACCTCGATGAACCGCTGCATTCACTGCACGCGGTGCGTTCGCTTCACTACTGAGGTCGCCGGCATCTCTGAAATGGGTCTTCTGGGCCGTGGCGAAGATGCGGAGATCACCTCGTACCTTGAGCGGGCACTCACGAGTGAACTGCAGGGCAACGTGATCGACCTGTGCCCGGTGGGTGCGCTGACCTCGAAGCCCTACGCATTCCACGCTCGCCCGTGGGAACTGAACAAGACCGAGTCCATCGATGTCATGGATGCTGTCGGTTCCGCCATTCGCGTGGATAGCCGCGGCCGCGAAGTCATGCGCATCCTGCCTCGCGTCAACGAGGCCATCAACGAAGAGTGGATCAGCGACAAGACCCGCTTCGTGTGGGACGGGCTTCGGACGCAACGGCTTGATCGGCCCTATGTGCGTCGCAACCGCAAGCTTGCGGCAGCGACATGGGAAGAGGCGTTTTCTGCGGTCGCCAAGGCCGTGAAGAAGCCCGGTGCGCGGATCGGCGCGATCGCCGGCGACCTCGCGGGCGTCGAGGAGATGTTTGCTCTGAAGTCGCTGCTTGCTTCTCTTGGCTCGACGAGCATCGATGCCCGTCATCCGGGATCGGCACTCTCTCCCTCTGCGGGCCGGGCGAGCTACATCTTCAATCCGTCGATTGCCGGCATTGAGCAGGCCGACGCCATTCTGCTGGTCGGGACCAATCCGCGCCGTGAGGCTGCAGTTCTGAACGCCCGCATCCGCAAGGTGTGGCGTGCGACCGGTCTGCCCATCGGCATGATCGGGGAGCCGGCAGATCTGACCTATCCCACCATCAATCTTGGTGCGGGTGTCGAGACGCTTTCGGAACTGGCTGCCGGGCGCGGCGAGTTTGCTGAACTGTGGGCGAAGGCGAGGCGGCCGCTGGTGATCGTCGGCGAAGGTGCGGCGACGGGTGATGTGCTCTCGCTTTCCGCACGCGTGGCTACGTCCAACAGTGAAATTGCTGAGGGCTGGAACGGGTTTGCGGTGCTGCACAATGCGGCCGCACGCGTCGGTGCACTCGACGTCGGCTTTGTGCCGGGGCAGGGGGGCGCCGATACTGCAGCGATGCTCGCTGGCGGTGTTGACGTGCTTTTCCTGCTCG
>JAEZHZ010000225.1 GCA_023436745.1 Pseudomonadota bacterium
CGCCAAGGTCGACAGCGAGACCACGACGCGCGACGAACTCGCGGCGGGCGCGAAGCTGGCGGATGTGTTTCGGCGGCATGGGGTTTTGTGAGCGGCGAGCGCCGGTCAGGAGAATGGGGAAGGGTCGACGGCGGCTTACTCCAGAGTTGTCAGCTCGCTCGCCATGCGGCGCTTCGATCCTGTCGACGGTTGGTTTCCGCTATGGGTGGAGAGCGGTTACACGGAGAGCGCCGGATCAGCTACTCAGGCGAAAGGCTGTTAGGGCCAGCGCCGCGCCTGAGCGCAGACGCTCCCAAGGCTCCGTGCCGATCAAATCGTCCAAGAGGGGTAACGGATCAGGCGTATCGGCAAAAACACTCTCCCAAACCTTCTGATACGCCCGCGTGGCGGCCAGTTCAGGATTAGAGAATACGTCACCTGAGCGGCTGACGCGCTCCAAAAATTCAGGACTGACGAAATCGGACCATCCATTGATCATTTCGCTTGGCACATCAGCAATCGGCACGTTCCTGGCGTACTTCAGTTGAGCCTCGAACGACGCAACGGTTTGAAGATACAGGACGATCTGCCGCTTGATACCGATGTCGATCTCGCGCGGCGAAAGTTCACGTTCCATGCGGTGACACTATGTCCTTGGACGACTGTTGCAAGCAAGACGAGGAACTTCCGCTTAGGGTGATAAGCAGACTGCCGTCGGCGGTTTGCGAGAGGTGCAACAATGCGGTCAGCGGATCACCGCGGACGCAGAACTCCTGCTTGGCCAGCAGGTCTTGCCCTGCTTGCCTCCATTCTGATCGGACAGCCAGCTCTTGCCTGCTTCGCGCACGTTTCGACCGACCTCAACGATATCAAGTTCGCCGACATCGTTGTGGTCGGGCATGTCAGAAATTACCGCGTCGTTTCGGACGTTGAGTCCCGTCGGAAGATGCTCGACCGCTCCGACCTTCCACCACAACTGCGTGCTCTCTACAGCGGCTCTGGTTCAGTTTTGAGCGACTATGCGCGATTCGATATCGAAGTCGATCGAGTGCTGGCCGGGAACGCTTCGCCGAGCCTCTCAGCGACATGGGACAACTCGACGTTTAGAGAACCCGAGACGATGGATCCAGGCCCCTACTTGATCGCGTTGCGTAACCCGAACTCTCCATCGCCACCTCTTCGCGGCCCCAGCGCGACGGTGTCAGCCAGCCCTGAACCGGATACACCGACGGTGCTGCAAGCGCCTTGCGCCGGAGCATTCATTTTCAAGTCCACAAGTGACCAAGCCCGCACTTTGGAGCGCATGCTGGCCGCTCAACCGAGGTAGTCGGAGGTCTGCTATGGTCGAGCGAGGTCGGCGTGAATGTCCGAGAAGGGTGGAAAGCGGACCTGAGCTAGGCCACGATCAGACGGCCCGATGACGCTGCGCCAAGTGCTGGAGGTTCTGCCTTGCATCCCGTTCCTCCGCTCGCGGACCTGGACTGGCTACTCGGAGACCGACTGGATGTCGTGAGCACCGCTGAGTTCACGATCTGGTTCTCGTTCGACAGCAAAGGTGTCGTTCAAGCTGACGATATGGTTGAGCTAGTTGGCGGAGACGGAAAATCCGAGTTTTACAATCCGCAGACACGCGAAGACCCCTGGCCGTTTCTCAAGCTTATCGGACGTACAGTGGCGAATGTGGCACGACCCGATGACTGGACCATCGAGATCACCTTTGAGGGCGACTTCCGACTGGTCACGAGGTCGAGTGATGGGGGCTCCGAGAGCGGCCAAATCACCGTGCCGGGTCGGGACGCGCAGAGCAGCCAGTTCTTCTGACCCATGGTCTGACATGGGTGGGGAGCGAACTAAGCGTCGATGCGCCGGTATTCACGCATCTCCGTGCGGAACATGAGACTGCCGCACCTCTGACACTCCTGAGTGCTTCCCTCGACGATCAGTTCAGCCGTTCCGCAACTCGAATGACAAACTGCAAATGCAATGCGCACCGTAGCGGGGAACTCGGCGGCGGCCTCCAGCCTCTCTCCTCCGTCCTCTTCCCACCTCGTCAGCGTTTCGAGATGCATCACGAAGGATGTTCGTCGCGACGGGGACTGAAGCTGCCGGTATCGCGCCTCTAGGCTGGCAGCCAAAGCGGTGAAGTCGGGTTCGGTCACAGCCCAGCCTCTCAATCCCCTTGCGGGAGGACTATGAACGTCGCTGGCCGAAGTCCGCAACGGCTCGATCACGGACGGGCAGCCCGTCACTCAACACTCTCCCACCCTTCCGCCTCGACCTCCGTTACACTCCCGCGCACCGACGTGCGGGAGAGAGCCAGCTTGCCGGCCGCCGAACGAGCAACCGCCCTGGAACGCTCAGGCACCCGGGCTGCTCGCGCGACCCTCTCTTCGGATTTGGCCAGGCGGTAGTCCGCGCGACAACGGCGCGAGCGTCGCGTCGCCTCACAGCTTCCTACGCGCCGTTCTTCTCTCGCCGGGCGGTCAGGATGGCCTGCTGCCAGCGGCCGGGGGGCTTGTCGGTGCGGTGGATGCAGCCTGGCCAGCAGCAGGGGCGCTTCTTGCCGTCCAGCAATTCGTCGCGGGCCCGGGCGATGCGGCGCTGGCGGGTTGCCGGCTGCTTCGCGTCGTCGACCCAGCAGATGAACTCGTTCCGGCCGAGCGGCGTCAGGCCTTCCCAGAGCGCGAAGATCTTCGGGTCCGAGAGCAGGGCGGCCTGGAGATCATCGCCCGCCTGATGGACGGTTCCATGCGGGAAAGCCTTCGCCACGAAGCCTCCAGTCAGTCGCCGTCACGAACGCCGAGGAGCGCCCCCCGGCCAGAGTGGCGGGCAAGTCCTCGTCACGGCATGGCCGAGGCCATTCCCGCGATGCCCGGTTTCCTCGGCGGGGCTACATAAGCCGTTCGTCCACGGCCTGGAAGAC
>JAEZHZ010000227.1 GCA_023436745.1 Pseudomonadota bacterium
CCGTCGCGGTGGTCGCCGGTTCGCTCCACCTGCGCGATCATGCCGACCGCCTCGCCGGCTTCCGCGCCGTCATCGAGGCCGAGTTCCCGTCCATCACCCTGGTCGGGCCGGCTGAAGGGCACGACGAGCGCAGCGAAACCGAAGCCATCGTCGGCCAGCTCATCGCCGATCACCCCGGTCTTGCCGGCATCTACAATCTCGGTGCCGGCAATGCCGGCCTCGTCGCGGCCGTCGACGCGTCCGGGCGCGCCCGGCAGTTGCGGGTCATCGCCCACGAGTTGACGGGACCCACGCGCCGGGGCCTTGCCACCGGTGCCATCGACGTGGTGCTCGACCAGAATCCGGATGGGGAAATCCGCGAAGCCATCACCGCCGCGCGCAGCATCGCGCTGGGGCAGGGGGGCGCCGTCGCCAGCGGCCCCATTGAAATCGGGATTTTCCTGCGCGACAATCTGCGCTAGAAACCCGGCCAATCAATCAAGCCGCGGGCCCGTCCAGGGTCATGGGAGGAACCAGTCATATGTCTTTCATGTACCTGAATGAGGTACGTGCCTCATGAGCTATCTCGGCATCGATATCGGCACGTCGGGGGTCAAGGCGCTGCTGATCGACGAGCGGGGCCGTGCCCTGGGCGATGCGTCTGCGCCCTCCGTCGAGCCCGTGCGGCCGCAGCCCGGCTGGTCCGAGCAGAACCCCGCGGACTGGGGGACGGCCACTCTCGCGGCAGTCGACAGGCTGAAGCAGACGCATCCGGCCGAACTCGCCGCCGTGCGCGGCATCGGCCTTACCGGCCACATGCATGGCGCGACCCTGCTCGGCAGGGACGACGAGGTGCTGCGCCCCTGCATCCTGTGGAACGACGGTCGCTCGGCCGCCGAGTGCGGCGAGATGGAGGCCGCGCTGCCGAGCCTGAGGCAGATCGCCGGCAACATCGCCATGCCCGGCTTCACCGCCCCCAAGATCGCCTGGGTGCGCAAGCACGAGCCCGAAATCTATGCGCGGATCGCCAAGGTGCTGCTGCCCAAGGCCTATATCCGCCTGCTGCTGACCGGCGAGCATGTCGAGGAAATGTCCGACGCCGCCGGCACGCTCTGGCTCGACGTCGCCCGCCGCGACTGGTCCGACGATCTTCTGGCCGTCACCGGCCTCACCCGCGAGCACATGCCGCGCCTCGTCGAGGGCTCCGCACCCTCCGCCCAGCTCAAGCGCGAGTTCGCCCAGCGCTGGGGCATGGACGGCGCGGTGATCGTTGCCGGCGGAGCCGGGGACAATGCCGCCGCGGCCTGTGGCATCGGCGCCATCCGTCCGGGCGAGGGCTTCGTCTCCCTCGGCTCTTCGGGCGTGCTGTTCGTGTCCAACGAGCGCTTCAGCCCCAATACGGAAGGGGCCGTACACGCCTTCTGCCACGCCGTGCCCGATACCTGGCACCAGATGGGCGTGATCCTCAGCGCCACCGATTCCCTCAACTGGCTTTCCCGCATCACCGGCCGCAAGCAGGCCGATCTCGCTGGCGAGGCCGAGGCGCAGTTCAGGGGGTCGGGCGAGGCGATCTTCCTGCCCTACCTGTCCGGCGAGCGCACCCCGCACAACAACGCTAATGCCCGCGGCTCCTTCGTCGGGCTGTCGCAATCCACCGATACGGCGCAGATGGCGCAGGCGGTGATGGAAGGCGTGACCTTCGCCATGCGCGATTGCCAGCGCGTCCTCGCCGATGCCGGCACCAGCATCAACCGGCTGCTCGCCGTGGGTGGCGGCTCGCGCTCGAACCTGTGGCTGAAACTTTTGGCCACCAATCTCGACATGGAGATCGCGCTGCCCGCGGACGGGGATTTCGGCGGAGCGCTTGGCGCCGCCCGGCTCGGCCTCTGCGCTGCCGAGGGCGTCAGGCCCGAGGCGGTGATGACCCTGCCGCCGATCAAGACCACCATCGCGCCCGACCGTTCGCTGTCGGCCGCCTATGACGATCAATATGCGCGCTACCGCGCGCTTTACCCTGCCATCGAGGAGGCACGTCAGTGAGCGACTTTTTCAAGGGCCTGAGCCAGGTCAAGTACGAGGGCCCGGAGAGCAGGAACCCGCTCGCCTACCGGCACTACAACAAGGACGAGATCGTCGCCGGCAAGCGGATGGAGGACCATATCCGGCCCGCCATCGCCTATTGGCACACCTTCGCCCAGGAAGGCGGCGACCCGTTTGGCGGCCGCACCTTCGACCGTCCCTGGTTCGACAAGGGCATGGATGGCGCCAGGCTCAAGACCGAGGTGGCGTTCGAGTTCTTCAACCTGATCGACGTGCCGTTCTTCGCCTTCCATGACGTTGACGTGGCCCCCGAAGGCGAAACCCTGGCCGAGAGCAACAGGAACCTGCGCGTCATTGGCGATCTGATCGCCGAGAACATGCAGAAGTCGGGCAGGAAGCTGCTCTGGGGTACGGCCAACCTGTTCTCCAACCGCCGCTACATGGCGGGCGCCGCCACCAATCCGGATCCGGAAGTGTTCGCCTATGCCGCCGGCCAGGTGAAGGCCGTGCTCGAGCTGACC
>JAEZHZ010000078.1 GCA_023436745.1 Pseudomonadota bacterium
AGCGCGACGAGCGACAGCACGCCCGAGGCGATGACGCCCTTGTAGAGCGCGCCCATGATGTTGTTGTCGGCGCCGAGCTTGACGAAATAGGTGCCGATGATCGAGGTGACGACGCAGGCGCCGCCGATGGCGAGCGGCAGCACCATGCCGATCAGCTTGAACTGGTCCGGCAGGATGATCGCTGCCAGCACCATGGTGGCGACGATGGTCACCACATAGGTCTCGAACAGGTCGGCCGCCATGCCGGCGCAGTCGCCGACATTGTCGCCCACGTTGTCGGCGATGGTGGCGGGGTTGCGTGGGTCGTCCTCGGGAATGCCGGCTTCCACCTTGCCCACCATGTCGCCGCCGACGTCTGCACCCTTGGTGAAGATGCCGCCGCCGAGACGGGCGAAGATGGAAATCAGCGAGGCGCCGAAGCCCAGCGCCACCAGCGAATCAATGACGGTGCGGCTGGTCGGGTCGAACCCGAGGAACTGGGTGAGAATCAGGAAGTAGAGCGTCACGCCGAGCAGGCCGAGCCCCGCGACCAGCATGCCGGTGACGGCGCCGGACTTGAAGGCGAGGTCGAGCCCCTTGCCGAGCGAGTTCACCGCCGCCTGGGCGACGCGGACATTGGCGCGCACGGATAGGTTCATGCCGATGAAGCCGGCGGCGCCACTCAGCACCGCACCGATCAGGAAGCCGATGGCGGCATGGATGCCGAGGAGAAAGAAGGCGGCGATCAGGATCACCAGGCCGACGATTGCGATGGTGGTGTACTGCCGGCGTAGATAGGCCGATGCGCCCTCGCGCACGGCAGCCGAGATTTCCTGCATGCGGGCCGTGCCGGCATCAGCGGCCAGCAGGCCCCTGGTGGTGACCACGCCGTAGACGATGGACAGAGCGCCGCATGCGACGATCAGCCAGAGTGCCAAAGTCATCTGTTAGTCCTCGGGTTCTTGTGCCTGACGGGAACCCGCACATGCCCACCGCCGGCTCTCCCCCTCCGGCGACGGAGCCTGCCCTCCTCGAGCCCCCTCCAGTGGGCGAGATTACGTGGTTTGACTGGTTAAGCAATGGAAATTGCGCTCTTTTGTCGCGGCCGGGCCGCCGGGCAAGAAATCGGCGCCACCATGTCGAAACGACAAAGACCGGCGCGACAATGGTTCAAAGCAAACAGCGAGCGAAACCATGACCGACAACAACAAGCCGATCACCGTCCAGGGCATCTATGCCTGCGTTGCCGTTGCCGACTTCGAGGCGGGCGTCTCCTGGTACGCAACGCTCATGGGGCGCGAGCCCGACGACCGGCCGATGCCGACGCTGGCGCAATGGCGCAACATGGACAGGGCGGGCCTGCAGGTGTGGGACGATCGCGAGCGGGCCGGCAAGTCGCTCGTTACCATCGTGGTGCCGGTGCTCGCCACCGAGCGCGAGCGGCTTATGGCGGCGGGCATCACCTTCAGTGAAGAGGCCGAGGGCGATTTCGGCCGGGTGGCCAAGGCCCACGACCCGGAGGGCAACCAGATCGCGCTCGCCGAACCGCCCAAGGGCTTCACGGGGCGCTGAGCGCGCCCTCCGTTCAGTCCGGTACGCTGCGGGGACGGCCGGCCTGAACTTCCAGCACTCCCACCACCTGGCGCAGCAGCCGCAGGAACTGCTGGCGTTCCTCGGGCTCGAGTTGTTCGAGGGCGATCTCGTTGGTCGCGCGCGTGACCTGCTCGACCACGGGCAGCCGTGCGAGGCCCTGTCCGGTCAACGCGATCAGGGTGCTGCGTCCGTCCTCCGGGTTCGGCTCGCGGGCAATCAGGCCATCGCGCATCATGCGGTTGAGGGTCGCTGTCATGGTCGGCTGCTCCACCGCCGCACGCTCGGCGAGGCGCTTCGGCGTCATCGAGCCTTCGTCGGCGAGCGCGAAGAGGACCGGCATGTAGGCGGGCATCAGCCCGTGCGGCGCCAGCTGCCGCTCGAGCTCCCGGGCGAACAGCCGGGCGCACCAGTTGGTCAGGTAGCCCGCGGACTGGTGGCGATCGAGAACCATTTGCTTAGTGTGCTCAGTATATATATAGTGCGCTAAGTATATGCCGCCATGTGGCGGATGTCACGGGAGATGCGGGATGTCGCTCAGGAGTACGCCGCAACGCTATGGCCGGGTGCCGGTCTCCATCCACTGGCTGTCGGCGCTGGCCGTCGTCATCATGCTGGCGACCGGGCTCACCATGGACAGTCTTGGCGATGCGCCCCCGGGCGTCATCCTGCCCGTCCATGTGACGGTGGGGGCGGCGCTGGCGCTGCTGACGCTCCTGCGCATCGTGTGGTGGTTCGCGATCGACCGCCAGCCGGCGCCGCCGGAGGGGCTGGGGGTGGTACAGGTGTGGAGCGCCCGTGTCGTTCATCTCGGGCTCTATCTGACGCTGGTGGTGACGCTCGCCTCCGGCATCGCCACTGTGGCGCTGACCGGTGCCGCGCCGGCGATCTTTGCCGGTGGGGCGTTGCCGGACTTCGCGGCAGTGCCGCCCTTTGTCGCCCACGCCACGGTAAGCAGGGTGCTGCTGGTGCTTGCCGTCGCCCATGTCGCGGCGGCGCTGTGGCACCAGTTCATCCGGCGGGACCGGCTCCTGGCGCGGATGAGCTGAGCGCGAGCTGCGTGAAGGCCGAGGGCCGCGGCGGGTCGGCGAGCGCTGCCGCGATGGCGATGGCGCAGGCCTCCGGCGTCATGCTGGCGGTATCGAGTTCGAGGTCGTAGATACCCGGCTGGTGCACCGCCTCCTGCCAGCGGCGCACGGGTTCCGGCACGCCCGGCCCGGCGGCGTAGAACCCGCCCCGCGGATCGGCATTGCGGCGGCGCATGATCTCGTCCAGCGGACAGCGCACGCCGACGAACAGCACCGGCAGTCCGCTCATGCGGCGGGCCGAGGCCGCGAGGATGCCGAGCGGGCGCGAATAGCTGTCGTGATGGGTGAGATCGGCGACGACATCGAAGCCGGCGCGGGCATGCGCGGCGATGCTGTCATAAAGGGCGGCGTAGAGCGCCAGCACGGCCGGCTCGAGGTCGGGGCGTTCCCCGCCGGGACGCAGGCCGATGCCAGGCATGAGGTCCGGAGGCAGGGTCCGGTTCTGGGCATCGACGCCCAGATTGATCCAGCTGCCGGGCAGGTTCGCCTGCATGGCGGCAGCGATGGAGGACTTGCCGGACCGTGGTGCGCCGTTCAGCACCACGATCCGGCCGCTCATGTTCAGGCGTCCTTGCCGGAATTGTAGCGCTCGATCGAATCCTGGATCACGCGCCGGGCGTCGGCCAGGTTGCCGATCCGGTCGACCTTGGCCCACTTGCCGGGCTCGAGGTCCTTGTAGTGGACGAAGAAGTGCTCGATGCGCTCGAGCTGGATCTTGGGGAAGTCCTCGATGTCGACGATGTTGTCGTACATGCGGGTCAGCTTGGAGACCGGCACGGCGATGATCTTCTCGTCCTGACCGCCATCGTCTTCCATGAACAGCACGCCGACGGGGCGCGAGCGCACTACGGCGCCGGGCACCAGCGGGCGCGAGTTCATGACGATGACGTCGAGCGGGTCGCCGTCGCCGCACAGGGTGTGCGGACCGAAGCCGTAGTTCCCCGGATAGCGCATCGGGGTGTAGAGGAAGCGGTCGACGAACAGCGCACCCGAGGCCTTGTCGATCTCGTACTTGATCGGTTCACCTCCCAGCGGGACTTCGATAATCACGTTGAGATCATCCGGCGGGTTCTTGCCGGTCGGGATGGCGTCGATGTTCATGTGTCGTTCAGCTTCGTTCATCGAAGGGGAAATGTTGGCCCCGCTTCTGCCCACAAGGACCCGCAAAAGCAAGCCATATCGGCACTGCGAGGCCCATTCACGATCGGAGGAGATGCCGTGCGTTTCGCCCTTCTAGCCGCCGCCGCCAGCCTGCTGACACCGCTTCCGGCGCTGGCGCAATCGGGATTCACCAGCGCCTATACCGACCTCGATCTCACCCAGTGCCTGGTGCTCGACGCCGACGACTTCGGCGCCAGCTGGGCCTGCCCGGGCTACAAGGGATATCCGCTGCTGGTGCGGGAGGGAGACCTTCGCTTCTCGCTCGCCTATGGCTTCGAGGCCGAGGCCAACAGCCAGCACGGCACGCAGACGTTGCCGCCCTTCAACCGGCTGGGCGACAGGCTCGAGTGGCGCCTCTCCAACCAGAGCGGCCGCTGGATGCCGGTAGCGACGATCCTGCGCTACCACACCGCCGACCCCGAAACCGGTGAGGACAAGGGGCAGGTCTTGGTGGTGTCCCAGATCGCCGAGGGCAATTCCTGCCACATCGCCTATGTCGATGCGCTGGCCAACGCGAATGCCAATGATCTCGCCCGCGAGGCTGCCGACGGGGCGGGCGATTTCGACTGCGCCAACGACACGGTGGAGGTGATCGGCGCGTTCGAGGCCTACTAGGCCCGCCTTTCGGGAACAATCGCGGAGCACGCCGGTTTCTGCTGCTGCTGGATGGAGGCGGCTCATGGCAGACACGGCAGTCGGACAGGACACGAGGCGGGTGGATTGGCCGGGATACCTGCTGGGCTTCGGGCTCGGCGGCTTCTTCGACGGGATTCTGCTGCACCAGGTGCTGCAATGGCACCATTTGTTGAGCGGGCTCGAACAGGCGCGCCAGGACGTACGGGTGCTTATCCTCACCGACGGGCTGTTCCACGCGCTGATGTACGTCGTGACCGCGATCGGGCTGTGGCTGCTGTGGCGCGCGCGCCGCGAGTTCGCGGCGCCCGGCGCCGACCGGCGGCTCCTTGCGGCGGCGCTGATCGGGTTCGGGGCATGGCACATCATCGACGGGGTGCTGTCGCACTGGGTGCTCGGCATCCATCGCATCCGAATGGACGTGGAGAACCCACTGTTCTGGGACCTGCTGTGGCTGGCGGTGTTTGGCCTCGTGCCGCTCATCGCAGGCTTGCTGATGCGGCGGGGCGGCGGGCGTCGGCAGCAACTGGCCAGCGCTCCGCTGGCGCTGGTGCTGGCGGTGGGTGTGGCCGGGCCGCTGGCAGCGCTTCCAACACCGGGTGAGGGTCCGGTGATGGTGCTGTTCCGCCCCGATGTTGCGCCTGCCGAGGCCCTGTCGGCCGTGCAGTCGGTGGGTGGCGGACTGGTTTGGGTCGATGCTTCCCAGCAGCTCTGGGCGGTGGAGCTGCCGGAGGGCACCGATGCCAGGGCGTTCTACGGACAGGGGGCGCTGCTGGTCAGCAATTCCATCCTGCCGCTCGGGTGCTTCGACTGGCTGCGTGTCTAGCCCGTCGGATTCTCGGCCCTCTGGCCCCGGATCTGGTTGCGCAGCACGGTGCGGTCGCGGCTCGAGACGCCGACCAGTTCGGCGATACGCCAGACCACGTTGTCCTCGAGTTCGTGGTTCTTGCTGTCGGCAAAGACCACCGTCCACATCATGCGGATGATCTCGATGCGCTCGTCCATGTCGAGGCGGGTGAGCCCGGAGGTGAAGCTGTAGAAGTCGACGGCTTCGGCATCGCGCCGCACCGCCTCGCGGACCAGCTTTTCCACCCCGGGTTCATCGAGTTCGTACTTGTCGATGAGCGCGCCCTTGATGGTGTCGCGCTCGGCATCGGTCATGGTGCCGTCGACTGCGGCCAGATGCACCAGCAGGGCTGCCACCGCGAGCTTGGGATCGTGAAGATCTACCGTGGTCTCGGGCTTGCCGAACAGACGTGAAATGGCCTCGAACATGGCGGCAGGCCTTCCTTGGACAGGCGGGGGTCGGATGATTGGGGGCAAAATGCCCCATGGGTGAGAGATAGCTATCTGCGGCATTTGCTCAATGGGCCACCGGCCGGCTTCACGCGGGTTTGAGCGCTCCTGATGCCGTGCCGACACACCGGGCGGCAGGGCGGAAAGGCAAAAAGAGACCCGACTCCCCAGGGATTCGGAGTCACGATGTTCCTGTTTTGTTCACAGAGGTGGTGCTCATGGGCTCCACGGATCGTCAACAGCGCCTCGCGGCGCTGCGGGATACCATTGCCGATATCGAACGCCGTCCGGCTCTGCAGGAAGCGCGTTCGCGCGTCGAGCTCACGCCCGGGGATTTTCCCGCCCTTGGCGGAGGGCTGCTGCAGGAGATCTTTACCGACGAGCGGCGCAATGCCGGGGCGGCGCTGGGCTTTGCCCTCGCCCAGGCGCGCGGGCTGATCGGAGCGGCGCGACCGGGGGTGATCTTCCTCCAGCTTGCCGGAGAATCGCAGAAGCTGGGTCTGCCCTACGGACCGGGCCTTCTCAGCTTCGGCTTCGATCCGGCAGCGCTGATCCTGGTGCGGGTCGAGGACGTCAAGGAACTGCTCTGGGCCGCCGAACAGGCGCTGGGCTGCCGGGCGGTGGCCGCGGTGGTGGCCGATATCGGCGCGCCGTCCAAGGTCCTCGATTTCACCGCCAGCCGGCGGCTCAGCCTCAGGGCCGCCGAGGCCGGCACCTCGGTGTTCCTCATCCGCTACGGCACGGGGCGGGAGGCAAGCGCCGCGCACCTGCGCTGGCGGCTCCAGCCGGCGCCGAGCGCCCGCAAGCCCTATGACGACAAGGCCCCTGGTCCGGTCCGCTGGCAGGCCGAGCTCGAACGCGGGGTTCTCATCAAGCAATCGGCCGAATGGCTTCTGGGATGGTCGAAAGATGGACTGGCAGCAATCTCTCCTGAGCGCGGGGGTACACAGCGCTTCGCCGATGCGGCGGTTCCTCGTGCTGTTCCTGCCCAACTGGGCGACGGACTACCTCAAACGGCGTGACTATCAGCTCAGGGCGCCCCTGGCGCTGTACGAGCGGATCAGGGGCGGACTGCGCCTTGCCGCCGTCGACAGCGAAGGGCAGCGGCGCGGGCTCCATGTGGGCCAAACCCTGGCCGACGCCAAGGCGCTGCTGCCCGAGCTGACGGCCATGGAAATGGACCGCCCGCTGCTGGAGGCCGCCTTCGCCGAGTTTGCCGACTGGCATTCCAATGCCAGCCCCCTGGTCTCGGTGATGACCGATGTCAGCGGTTTCGGTGACCTCGTCCTCGACATCACCGGAGTGGCGCACCTGTTCGGCGGCGAGCGGGCCATGCTGCGCATGCTGCTCACGCGGCTGCGCGACCTCGGCTACACCGTGGCCGGAGCCATAGCGCCCACCATCGGGGCTGCCTGGGCGGTGAGCCATTACGCCCGCTCCCAGGTGGTCGAGGCGGCAGACATGCAGACCGTGCTCGATGCGCTGCCGGTGGCCGCGCTGCGGCTCGATCCGTTCCAGACGGGCACTCTGGCCCAGATGGGCCTCAAGACGATCGGCCAGTTGCGCGGACGCGAGCGCAAGCCGCTCTCGGCGCGGTTCGGTGCCTCCCTGCTGCTGCGGCTCGACCAGGCGCTCGGCCATGTCGAGGAGCGGATGACGCCCCGCCTGCCGGTGGCCGAGCGCTACGCCGAACGGCGCTTCGCCGATCCGATCGCGCTGATGGACGACGTGCTGATGACCACGCACGATCTCGCCATCCAGCTCGGTATCCGGCTCGAGGCGGAAGGGCTCGGGGCGCAGAGCTTCCACCTGTTCCTCTACAGGGTCGACCACAAGGTGATGTCGCTGTCGGTCAACTCCGCCCGGCCCACGCGCGACCCCGAGCACATTACCCAGCTCTTCGCCCACCGGGCAGAGCGGCTGTCGGGGGAATACGATGCCGGCTTCGGCATCGACATGATCCGGCTGGCGGTCAGTTCAGTGGGCGAGCTCGATGCCGTGCAGTTCGGTGCCTTCCAGGTGGAAAGCGGGGCGGAGGACCTCGACCAGCTCAATGACCGAATGTCGAGCCGGCTGGGGGCCCTGGCGGTGCTGCGCACCGAGTTCGTGGCGAGCCACATTCCCGAGCGGGCAGCCCGGCTCAAGCCGGCGCTGGTGGTCAGCAACGAGCGGCCGGCGGAAAACGCCACGTCCGGAACCCTGAGGCCGCTGCGGCTCCTGCCGGCACCGGAAGTGGTCGCCATCGCCGCCGAAGTGCCGGACGGGCTGCCGGCGGCGATGACCTGGCGGCGCGAGCGCTATCGGCTGGTCAAGGCGGCCGGCCCCGAGCGGCTCGGCGCCGAATGGTGGCGCAGCGGCCGCCGGCTCGAACTGGTGGCGCCGCCTCCTCCGCCCAAACCCGGAGAGCCCGAAGAGGACCGCCCATACCTGCCGCAGATCGACCGGTTCGATCCGGAGGCGGAAACGCGCGACTACTACGTGGTCGAGGACGATGCCGGGCGCCGCTTCTGGGTGTTCCGGCTGGGCCTCTATGGCGGGCCGGTGCCGCCGGTGTGGTACCTGCACGGGTTCTTCCCATGAGCGATGTCGTTTCCCTGCCGGTGCGTCCACGCCCCCTGCGGCCGGAGCCGCGGGTCCAGCCCTATGCCGAACTGGTCGCCACCACCAATTTCTCCTTTCTTCGCGGCGGCTCGCATCCGGAAGAAATGGTGTCGGCCGCCATGCATCTCGGGCTCAAGGCCCTCGGAATATGCGACCGCAACAGCTTTGCCGGGGTGGTGCGCGGCTATGTGACCGCGCGCGAGCTCGCCGAGCGGTTTCCGGGCTTTCGCTATCTCGTGGGGGTGCGGCTGTGCTTTGCCGACGGCACGCCCGACATCATCGCCTATCCCACCAGCAGGGTGGCCTATGGGCGGCTCTGCAAGCTCCTGTCGGTGGCCAACAGGCGGGGCGAGAAGGGCAAGCCGCACCTGCTGTTCAGCGACCTGGTGGACGGCAGTCAGCCGGGTCCGGTGGAGCAGGGGCCACCCGAGAACTATGCCGAGGGCCAGCTCTTCATCCTGATGCCGAACGAAGAGGACTGGGCGCTCACCGAAAGGACCCTCGCACGCCTCGCAGCGGCGGCGGCAGGGCGCGTGTGGGTTGCGGGCGTGGTGCGCTTCGACGGCGAGGACCGGGCCCGGCTCAACCGCGTCGATTCCCTGGCACGGCGGCATGGCGCTGCGATGCTGGCCAGCAATGACGCGCTCTACCACGAGCCGGACCGGCGCATGGTGGCGGATGTGGTCACCTGCATTCGCGAGCACATGACGCTCGAGGAGGCTGGTTTCCGGCTCGATCGCAATGCCGAGCGTCACCTCAAGCCGGCGGACGAGATGGCGCGGCTGTTTGCCGAGCATCCCGCTGCTATTGCCGAAACTGGCCGCCTGATCGAGCGGATCGGCTTTTCGCTCGACCAGTTGCGCTACAACTATCCCGAGGAAACCGTCGGCACCGGCGAAACGGCGCAGGAAACGCTGGAGCGGCTGACCTGGGCGGGCGCGGCCAAGCGCTTTCCCCACGGCATCAGCGATGCGCTCAGGCGCTCCATCTGGTCCGAGCTCTGCCTCATCGCCTACAAGCACTACGCCGCCTACTTCCTGACGGTGCACGACATCGTCATGTTCGCCCGCCACGAGCGCAAGATTCTCTGCCAGGGGCGCGGCTCGGCCGCCAACTCGGCGGTTTGCTTCTGCCTCGAGATCACCGAGGTCAATCCCGAGCAGGCCACGCTGGTGTTCGGCCGCTTCATCTCCACCGAGCGCGACGAACCGCCCGACATTGACGTCGATTTTGAGCACGAGCGGCGCGAGGAGGTGATGCAGTATGTCTACCAGAAATATGGTGGCCGCCGCACCGGGCTCACCGCCAACGTCATCTCCTACCGCTCCAAGAGCGCCATCCGGGAAACAGCCAAGGTGTTCGGCGTCTCGGACGATACGGTGAACGCCTTCAACCAGCTGCACTGGGGATGGGGCTCGAGGCTCGACCTCGGCACGGTGCGCTCCATCGGGCTCAATCCGGACGATCCGGTGCTGGCGCAGATGTTCGAGGTGATCAAGGTGCTGCGGGGCTTTCCGCGTCACCTGTCGCAGCATGTGGGTGGGTTCGTCATCACCCGCGACTCGCTCGAAAGTCTGGTGCCGATCAGCAAGTCGGCGATGGACAGCCGCACCATCATCGAATGGAACAAGGACGACATCGACGCGCTCGGCATCCTCAAGGTCGACATCCTCGCGCTCGGCATGCTGACCTGCCTGCGCCGCGCCTTCGAGCTGATGCACCTTCATTACGGCCAGGACCTGCGGCTCGTCGACCTGCTGGCCGAGGAGGTGGGGCAGGGGCCGATGGACAAGGCGCGCGTCTACGCCATGATCCAGCGCGCCGACACGATCGGGGTGTTCCAGATCGAAAGCCGCGCGCAGATGTCGATGCTGCCCCGGCTCAGGCCCGAAAGGTTCTACGATCTCGTCATCGAGGTGGCCATCGTCCGGCCCGGCCCGATCCAGGGCAACATGGTCCATCCCTATCTGAGGCGTCGGCAGGGGCTGGAACCGGTGCATTTCCCCAGCAAGGCGCTCGAGGGCGTGCTGGGCCGCACGCTCGGCGTGCCGCTGTTTCAGGAACAGGCGATGCAGATCGCCATTGTCGGTGCCGGTTTCTCGCCCGGCAAGGCCGACCAGTTGCGACGCGCCATGGCAGCCTGGCGGCGGACCGGCAAGATCGCCCAGTTCGGCGAGGATTTCATCGGTGGCATGCTCGCCAACGGCTACGCGGAGGAGTTCGCCAAGGCGAGCTTTGCCCAGATCCAGGGCTTCGCCGAATACGGCTTTCCCGAAAGCCACGCGGCGTCATTTGCGCTGCTGGTCTATGCCTCGAGCTGGCTCAAATGCCACTATCCGGACGTCTTTGCCTGTGCGCTGCTCAACTCGCAGCCGATGGGGTTCTACGCTCCATCCCAGATCGTGCGCGATGCGGTCGAGCACGGCGTCGAGGTGCGCAGCGCCGATGTGAACCTGTCCGACCTCGAATGCCTGCTCGAGGCGGACGGGCACAGCGTTCGCGAGCATATCTGGCCCAAGCATGCCGGAATGGTGCAAGACATCCAGACCACCCGCGCCATCCGGCTCGGACTCGGCATGGTGGACGGGCTCGCCGAAAACGACATCAACCGCATCGTTGCCCGCCGCGGCCAGGGCTACAGTTCGGTGCGCGACCTGTGGCTCAGGACCGGGGTGCCCATTGCCAGCCTCGAGAAACTGGCGCGCGCAGACGCCTTTGCCTCGCTCGGGCTCAACCGGCGCGAGGCGCTGTGGGCGGTCAAGGGACTGGTGGGCACCCATGGCGCCGAAACGCTGCCGCTGTTTGCCGCTTCCGGCCTTCCGGACTCCGCACCGGCCGAGGAGCCCGCCGGCTTGCCGCTGATGTCGCCGGGCGAGGAGGTTATCCATGACTACTCAAGCCTGACACTGTCGCTCAAGGGTCACCCGGTTCAGTTCCTGAGGCCGCTGCTCGAGGCGCGAGGCACCACCAGGGCCTGCAATCTCGGTCGCGTGACGCCCGGTCACCGCATCGAGGTGGCGGGGCTGGTGCTGGTGCGCCAGCGGCCGGGTACGGCCAGCGGAGTGATCTTCGCCACGCTCGAAGACGAGACGGGTGTCGCCAACGTCGTCATCTGGCCCAAGGTGTTCGATGCCAACCGCAAGACGGTGCTGGCAAGCCGCATGCTGGCGGTGCGCGGGCAATTGCAGCGCGAGGGTCTGGTGATCCACATCATCGCCGAGGAGCTGACCGACCTGACGCCGCAGCTGCTCGAGATCAGCAATGGCAAGGATCTGGGCGATGCGGTCCTGGCCCGCGCCGACGAGGGCCGGGCGGGGCCACCCGGCAGCCAGAGCCGCGAACGCCAGGCGGTGCGCGAAGAGGACATGGCGCGCCGACGCGCCTATTCCGCGCTGCCGAGCGGACGCAATTTCCACTGAAGCGCCCCAGCCCTCGAATGCCGCATGCCGCTGCACCCCAACCGCTTCATTAGGCCTTCGTTTACCAGTTGCAGCGAAAGGGCCCCGCAAAACCGCCGAATCCGCCGCTCGCAAGGCGCCATTAACGGCTGGCGCATTGTTATGGCATGCGACTTTTCCCGAGGCATCTCGTGTTCAATTCCGCCCGCAAATCGATGCCGGCGCTCGACTATGTGTCCATCATCCGCTCCGTTTACAACGACAGGCGCGCGATGCTGGCTGCCGCCTTGGGAACCGCGCTCGCTGCGGGGCTGGGCGCTTATAAGACGCAGTCGCTGCCGCTGCTGGTCGTTGCCCTCGCCTTTGTCGCAGTGGGCCTGATGCGCTATGCCGATGCGCGCGCCTTCAGCCTCGCCGCCATCGAGAACGACGACGCCGATGCTGCCGAGCACTGGGAAAACCGCGCCGTAGTCGCCGGGGCAATTGCCGGCGTCGTCTATGGATCCTGGTGCTTCCTCGCCATGGTGGTGGTGCAGGATCCGTTCGTTGAAATCTCCAGCGCCACGCTGACCACCGCTGCCATGGTCGGGCTTGTGGCCCGCAATTTCGGCCTCGACCGCCTCGTCACCATCCAGATGGTGCTGGTCATGGTGCCGCTGTCGCTGGGCTATGCCCTGCATGGCGACGCCTATCACATCATCCTGGCGCTGCTGCTCGGCGTGATGCTCGGCAGCTTCCGCAAGCTGGCGGCCGACACGCGTGCCATCCTGCTCAGCGCCGTGCATGGCCGGGTCGAGGCCTCCCGGCTCGCCGCCGAACTCGACATTGCCCTGACCACGCTCGAGCACGGATTGTTCATGCTCGACCAGCGCGGCGTCATCACCGTCGCCAACCACCGGGCGAGCGACCTGTTCAAGTCCCTCGGTTGCGTCAAGCTGGTGGGCAAGCCCCTGGCGGCCGTCCTGACCCGGCTGGCCCGCGAGGGACGGCTGCCGCGAACGTCCGTCGAGCGCCTGCTCGACCTCGCGAGCCGGCGCGACTCCGGCAAGGTCCTGCTGGTGATGCCCGGTGGCCGCTTTTACGAGGTCACCGTCAGCTCCCGTTCCGGGCGCAGCGTGCTGCTGCTCGAGGACATCAGCGAACGCGTCGCCGTCGAGGAGCGCATCAATTTCATGGCGCGCCACGATACGCTGACGGCGCTGCCCAACCGTACCTATTTCAGCGAGCTGGCTGCCGAGGATATCGAGGAGCGGCGCGCCGACGGGTCTCCTGCGCGGCTAGTGTCGCTGATGATCGTCGACCTCGACGACTTCAAGCACGTCAACGACACCTTCGGTCATATCGTAGGCGACGAACTGCTGATGCAGGTCGCCAAGCGCCTGCGGCGGACCCTGCCGGCCGAGGCCGTCCTCGCGCGGCTCGGTGGTGACGAGTTCATCGTCTATCGCGGGATGGTCGGCGTCGCCGAGCAGGCGAAGGCCGACGCCCAGGCGATCTTCGACGCCTTTGCCGAGCCGTTCCGCCTCGAAGGGCTGACGCTCAACGTCACGGTGAGCCTCGGATACGTCACCTCGGACAACAGCGCCGACCAGCTCGAGGAGCTGATGACCAAGGCGGACCTCGCCCTCTATTCCGCAAAGGCGGAGGGCAAGGGCCGTGCGCAGGTCTTCCACGAGCAGATGGATACCGACTACCGCTACCGCCAGCAGATGAAGGCCGACCTGCGCGAGGCGGTACAATCGGGCGGCCTTTCGCTGGCGTTCCAGCCGCTGCTCGACATCGGCAGCCGCCGCATCGTCGGCTGTGAGGCCCTGGCGCGCTGGGAGCACCCGGAACTCGGCGCCATCCCGCCATCGACCTTCATTCCACTCGCCGAGGAGATGGGGCTCATCTCCGACATTACCAGGTGGGTGCTCGAGAGTGCCGCCCGCGAATGCGCCGGCTGGCCGGGCGAGGTGGGCGTCGCCGTCAACATCTCCGCGCGCGATTTCCGCGCCCTCGACATTCCCGCCGCCATCGACTGCGTGCTGGCGAGTTCGGGACTGCCTCCGGAGCGGCTCGAGATCGAAGTCACCGAGACCGCGGTGATCGAGGAGCGCCACATGGCGCGCAACGTGCTGGCGGCGCTTTCCGAGCGCGGCATCGGCATCGCGCTCGACGACTTCGGCACCGGCTATTCGTCACTGAGCTATCTCAGCGCGCTTCCGTTCACCAAGCTCAAGATCGATCGCTCCTTCCTGCTCGACATCGCCGAGAACCCCAGGGCCCTGAGGCTGCTGGCGAGCGTCGCGAGACTCGGGCGCGACCTCGAGCTGACGGTGGTCGCCGAGGGGGTCGAGACTGAGGCGCAGCTTCAGTGCCTCATCGAGGCCACGGACATCCAGCAGGTGCAGGGCTATCTGTTCAGCGTGCCGCTGCCTGCCTGCGAGATCGCCGAACTGATCAGCCGGATGAACCAGGACACCGTCCGCCTCCGGCAAATTGCCGGCGTGGTTAATCGGCGGTAAACCTCCACCATTTCATAATTTCCCGGATCGGTCGACGCGGCATGGCTGCCGTGCAACGAAAAACGCCGCTGCGCGATTGGTGAACAAACGGTTAATCTCGTCGGCGCACTTCCGGGATCTGTGTATGACTACCGCGACTCCGACTGAGCCAAGTGGGCCGTCCCGCTTCGCTGTGACTCTCATCGATCTTCTCGACCGCGTGCACTACCGGCGCGTGTCACCAGAAATCCAGTTCGACCCGGTCTACAGGCTGCGCTACGAAGCCTATCGGCGCGAGGACTTCGTTCCGGTGAACCCGGAGCAGATCACGCGGGACGCCTATGACGACGCGCCGAACTGCTATTGCTACGGGCTGTATATCGACGATACGCTTGTCAGCTCGATCCGGCTGCATTTCGTCACGCCAGAGCAGCGGATCTCGCCGAGCCTCGGCATCTGGCCGGATGTCCTCGGCGGCATCCTCGACGAGGGGCACACCTATCTCGATCCCAGCCGCTTCACCGCCGACAGGGACGCGACGCTCGCCTTTCCGGCGCTGCCCTACCTGACGCTGCGCCTCGGCGTCATGGCCAGCGTCCACTTCTCCGCCAGTTATTGCCTGTCCTCGGTGCGGCCGGAGCACGGCCCCTTCTACAAGCGGGTGTTCGGCTCGACCCAGCTTGCCGGCGAGGGCCACTGGGGGGAACTGGCGTTTCCGGTCTGCCTCTATGCGACCTATCTGCCGGTGACGCTGCCCCGCATCCTCAGCCGCTACCCCTTCTTCGACTCGACAGCCGACGAACGAGCCGCGGTGTTCGATCGCGGCGCGTCCGGCGGACCCATCGTGCCCACCGTCCGCCAGGCATTGCGGCTCAAGGAAATGCTGCGGGAGCGCGAGACGGTCTGAGGCGAGCAGGCGCGCGTATCAGGTTCTGAAGGGGAGCGTGGTGCCGCAGAAGGGACTCGAACCCCCGACCCCATCATTACGAATGACGTGCTCTACCAACTGAGCTACTGCGGCAACGCGTGGGCAATTAGCAGGCGGCGTGGGGCTTTGCAAGGCGAGCCGGTTCACGACGCACGAGAACGTGCAACTATCCCGCCAAACCGGGCGTGACGCCGGGTCCTGCGGGTTCGGGGGAGGGCGTCAGCCGGTGCTCTCGACCGGTGCCAGTGCCATTGTGGGCGTGCTCGGCGGCAGCACCGGCTCCGGCGGGCGCTCCGTGCGGGTCACCGGCACCTTCCATTCGAAGGCGTCGAGCCGGCCGGTGACGGGCGAGACCGGCTCCCATTCGTCGGAGACGATGCCGTCGGCGGTCCAGACCGGATCGCGCGGCGCGGTCATGGCGCGGGCGAGCCATTCGCGGGCCTTGCCCTGGTCGCCATTCTCGCCTTCCTCGATCTCGGCCATCAGGGCCGCGACGCCCTGGGTCAGTTCGGCGCCGGTGAAGTCCTGCAGCGCCTTGCGGGCCGTGGTCCAGTCATAGGCATCGATGGCCGCGCGGGCCATCGCCATGCCGCTGGCACGGTCCGGCGGCGGCATCTCGATGATCTCGCCCAGCCGCCGAAGGCGCTCGACCGCCGAGGCGCCGGGCTGCACATGGGCGTAGAGGGCCGCCGCATCGGGGTGGCCGGTGGTGCGCCAGATGCGCCGCAGCAGGCTCGCGGCCCGGCGGGTTTCGCCGCGGCTCGAGTGGATGCGCGCCGCGATCAGCGCGGCGGGCACGAAATCGGGCAACAGCCGCAGGGCGGTCAGGGCGTGCTCGAGCGCCGCCATCGGGTTGGTCTGCTCGGCCTCGCGGGCGCGGGCGGTCTCGATCACCGCCTGCCGCCGGCGCTTGCGGGCCTTGGCCTCGCGCGAGGTGGCGGGTTCGGCGTTGACCATCGCAACGGCCTCGGCCCACCTGCCCTCGCGCACCAGGTCCTCGAACACGGCATTGGCGGCCCAGCCGCTGGTGGGCGACAGCGCGAGTGCCTTGCGCGCGAAGGTCATGGCCGCCTCGGGCCGGTGCTGGCTGCGGGCCTGCTCGTAGAGGCCGGCAAGGGCGGCGAGCGCGGTGTCTTCGCTCGACAGGAGCACCCGGTAATGTTCGCGCGCGGCCGCCATGTCGCCGAGGGCGAGGTCCGCCCGCGCCTCGAGCAGTCGTGCGGCACTGCTGGCCGGAAGGCGCGCGCGCGCCTCGCGCGCCAGCAGCCGGGCGCGCAGGGCATCGCCTGCCTGGAGCGCGACCACGGCATCGGAGAGTGCTGCGACGCCCTGCTCGCGCCGGCGTTCGCGGCTGCGTCGCGACATGGCGGATGGCGCGCCGATCAGCCGGCGCACGATGGCCCAGACGGCGATGACCAGAAGCGCGGCGAGAATGAGGATGAAGATGGCGGTGCCGAGTTGCGGCTGCATGCGCAGCCCGCCGACTTCCAGCGTCAGCGTGCCCGGCAGCGAGATCAGCCAGGCCGCCAGGGCGGCGACCAGCAGGCTCGCGGCAATCCACAGCGCCAGGCGAATCATGAAGCGGCATCCGTGCTGGAGGTGCCGGACCGCACCGTGCTGAGCAGGCGGGCGGCCTCGGCCTGCGCCGCGATCCGGCGGGGCAGGTCGCCGGCGGCGGTGCGCATAGGCTCGGGCAGTTCTCCCATCAGCTGGTCGGCCGCGATGAAGTCGCGCCGCGCGATCGCTGCCTCGAGCCGCGACAGCACGGCGTCGGGCGAATCACCGTCGACCTCGCCGATCGGACGAAGCGCGATGGCAGAGGAGAGCCAGTCGAGGGCACCTTCCTGCCAACCGGCTTCGGGATTACCCGGCCGACCGGCGAGCATTGCCGGAACAGCGTTGCGCAGCTCCGCCTCGATGCTGTCCGGCCGGGCGAGGCCGGTGGCGGCCGCATCGGCGACCGGAGTGGGGATGCTCAGATCAGGCGCCGCGGCACGCAGCGCCGACAGTTCGGATTCGTAGGGCCGCCCCATGCTGAATGCGGTCTCGAGACCCGACACGATCAGCGGCAGCTGCAGCACGGCGGCGATGTCGTCCGGCTGTGCCGACAGCGTCTGGTTGGCCTGTGCCACCGCGGTGTCCAGGGTGCGGAGCTCGGCTTCGGCGGTGCCGAGGCGGGCCGCGACCTCGTCGAGACGTCCGCCCAGCGTCTGCAACTGCTGTTCGAGGCTCGCCAATGCTTCGGGGTCCGTGCCTGCGGCGGCAGGTTGCGCGGACAGCGAATCGATTCGTCCGGCGAGTGCGGCAATGTCGGCCTCGAGCCCGGCGACATCGACGGGCTCCGCCGCGGCGACGGGTGAAGGTTCCGCGGTCTCGAGCGCTGCGAGGCGCTGGTTCAGCGCTGCCAGTTCCGACTGCGTGGTCGAGGCTACCGTCTCGAGTTCACCGAGGCTGGAATTCATCTCCGCAATCCGCGGATCGGCCGGGATCGGTGGCAGCGGCTTCGTCGGCCAGAGGCCGAACCATGCCATGCCATAGGCGGCGGCGAGGCCTATGGCACCGCCCGCCACGGCGGCGAGCACGGTGTTGGTGGCCGAGGAGCGATCAGGCTTCGTGGCTGGGGTCGCAGCGGAGGGCGTCGCGGAGGCAGAAGGGGACGCAGGTTTCGGCTTGTCGGACTTGTCCGCAGGCTTCTTGTCGGCGGCCGGTTTCGATCCGGGTTCGGACCTGGCATCCTTGGCCTTGAGATCGAGCACCGGTGGCCTCACCGCGCTGGAGCGGCCCGCCGCAGCCGGGGCGTCCGCCGGCCGCGCAGCGGTAGGATCGGTGGCTTTCGGTGGTTCGCCCGGGGTATCGGCCATGCCTGTCGACTTGCTCCTGTTCCTGCCTGATCATGGCCCAGTTTGCTCGCGGGCAAAAGCCAGTGCGAGCGCCATCATTGCATCTTCATCGGGCCTGTCGGCCAGACCGATCCGGCCGAAGCGCGCCCCGAGAAGCGGCTCCGCCACCTGCTCGGCAAGGCAGAGCAGGCCGAGCCGCCGGCGGCGCTCGGGCTCGAGGTCGCGCGTCACGTCGACGAAGATCTCAGCGGTACGACGTGAATAGAGCAGCACCGCGGAGATGTCGGCTCCGAGGGCGTCGAGTATGGCGGGGGGCAGGCTCGGCTCCGCCACCATGTCGTAGAGCTTTGCCGTCACCACCATGACGCCGGATGGCGCCAGCGCCTGGGCGAGGTCGCCGCTCTGGTGCTTGCCGGTCGCATGGAACAGCGGGCCGCGCACTCCGGACAGGGAGATGGCGTTGACCAGGTCCTGCAGGCCGCCCGCGGCGCTGCTGACCCGCTGGAAGCCTGCCGCCTCGGCGTCACGGGCGGTCCGGTCGCCGACCGCGAACACCGGCAGGTGCAGATACTGATCGAGCACGCCGCGGTCGGCGAGCGCCCTGATGCCGTTGGCGCTGGTGAAGACGATGGCCTGGAAGCCGTCCGGGGGCGGCAGGCTCACGGGCAGTGTCTGCCGCACCATCAGCGGCGCAGCCACGGCCTCGATATCGAGGGCTGCCAGCTTTGCCACCGTTGTCTGCGCGTCGGGCTCCGGACGTGTCACCAGCATCCGGGTCATCCCTGGGCAGCCCATTGCGCCAGCCATTCGGTGCCCGCCTGCGCGACGAGGTCCTCGCCGACCTGGCGGCCCACCGCCAGCGGGTCCTCGCCGTCGGCACCGGAGGTGAAGGCGGTCTGCCCGTCGAGGCTCAGGATCTGGCCCCTGAGGGTCAGCCCCGTACCACCAACCAGCGTCAGCGCACCGACCGGGGTGCGGCAGGAACCGTCGAGCACCGCCAGCATCGCCCGTTCGGCAATCAGCGCGCGATGGGTGGGGGCATGGTCGAGCGCCGCCACAAGGTCAGCGGCCCGTTCGTCGTCGGAGCGAACGGCAAGCCCGATGGCGCCCTGTGCCGGTGCCGGCATGAAGAGTTCGGGATCAAGCGTCGCCGTGACCCGATGGGATTCACCCAGCCGGTTGAGGCCCGCTATCGCCAGCATGGTGGCGTCGGCGACCCCGGCCAGCAGCTTTTCCAGGCGCGTTCCGACATTGCCGCGGAAGGGAACGATCTCGAGGTCCGGGCGCTGGCGCAGCACCTGTGCCTTGCGCCGGATCGAGGAGGTGCCGAACTTTGCCCGTTCGGGGAGGTGGTCGAGGCTCTGCACGCTCACCGAGATGAAGGCATCCCGCACGTCCTCGCGCTCGAGAAAGGCGGCCAGCCGCAGCCCATCCGGCAGGCGCGTCGCCACGTCCTTGCTGGAATGGACGCCGACATCGACGCGCCCCTGCAGCATGGCCTCGTCGATTTCCTTGGTGAACAGCCCCTTGCCACCGATATCGGTCAGGCTGGCATTGGAGGCCTGCGAGCGGTCGCCACCGGTGGAAATCACCTCGATGGCGATGTCATCCTCGGGCACCGAATGGGCGGCCGCGAGCAGCCGACGCACCAGACGAGCCTGCGCCAGCGCCAGCGGACTGCCGCGCGTGCCGAGACGAAGGAAGGGGTGCGGCGATTGCAATGGCGTTTCTTCCCGTAGTAGGCATCAGCGTACCCCCGAGGGAGTAGCCAGTTCGTTGTGACCGGGCAAGCACCACAGGCCGTTCTCGGCATTGAGACCAGCTGCGACGAAACCGCCGCGGCCATCGTCCTGCGCGACAAATCCGGCAGAGGGTCCATCCGTTCCAACGTCGTACGCAGTCAGTTGGAGGAACACGCCCAGTATGGCGGCGTGGTGCCGGAACTGGCCGCCCGTGCGCATGTGACGCATCTCGACCGGATCATCGCCGAGGCTGCACGGCAGGCCGGAATGGAGCTGTCCGACGTGGACGCCATTGCCGCAACTGCCGGCCCCGGGCTCATCGGAGGCGTGCTCGTCGGCCTCACGACCGCCAAGGCGCTGGCGGCAGCGCTCGACAAGCCGCTGGTCGCCGTGAACCACCTCGAGGCGCATGCGCTGACGGCTAGGCTGACCGACGGTGTCGCCTTCCCCTATCTCATGCTGCTGGTCTCGGGTGGGCATTCGCAGTTCGTGCTGGTGCGAGGGGTCGGGGACTACGAACGCTGGGGCACCACCATCGACGATGCCCTCGGGGAAGCCTTCGACAAGGTCGCCAAGCTCCTCAGCCTCGGCCATCCCGGCGGACCGGCTGTGGAGCAGACGGCTCTTGCCGGCGACCCGAAGCGCTTTGCCTTCCCGCGGCCGCTGCTGCGCGAGCGCCGTCTCGACTTTTCCTTCTCCGGCCTCAAGACCGCGGTGCGGCTCGAGGCGGAGAAGCGCCAGCCGCTGTCCGACCAGGATGTTGCCGATATCGCGGCGAGCTTCCAGGCCGCGGTCTGCGACGTGGTCGCCACCCGTACCGGTCAGGCGCTGGAGCGGTTTCGCGTCGAACTGCCGGAGCATCCGCCGCAGCTGGTGGTTGCGGGGGGCGTGGCCGCCAACAAGCGTATCGGGGCGGCCCTGCGGGAGGCTGCCGACGCCGCCGGCGGGCAGCTCGTCATCCCGCCACCGGCCCTGTGCACCGACAATGGCGCCATGGTCGCGTGGGCGGGGGCGGAGCGCCTGGCGCTTGGCGTCAGAGATCGGCTCGACGGCGTTGCGCGGCCGCGCTGGCCGCTCGACCTTGCCGACATGAAGGTGGTGACCGATGCCGCTTGAAACTGTTTCGGTGTTCGGTGGCGGCTCCTGGGGCACGGCCCTGGCGCAGGCCGCAGCCATGGCCGGCCGCCGCGTCGAGCTGGTGATGCGCGATCCCGTCGAGGCCGAGGCAGTGGCGGCCGCCCGGATGAACGTGCGCTACCTGCCGGGGCAGAAGCTGCACGACGCCATCCATCCCACGGCCACGCCGTCGGTCGCAGATTTCGTCATCCTCGCCGTGCCGGCGCAGGCGACGCGGACGCTGCTCACGACCCTGCCGGGTGAACTGCTGGCCGGTCGGCCGGTGGTCCTGTCCGCCAAGGGGCTCGAAACCGGCACGCTCCTGCGCCAGAGCGAAATCCTGCTCGACATGGCGCCCGAAGCGGTGCCGTTCGTCCTCTCGGGTCCGAGCTTTGCCGCCGACGTGGCCGCCGGGCGTCCGACAGCGGTTACCCTCGCAGGGGACGATCCGAGCGCCACCTCTGATCTTGCCGCGGCGCTTGCCGGCCCGAGCTTCCGCCCCTATGCCGCCGACGACAGGATCGGGGTCGAGCTCGCGGGCGCGCTCAAGAACGTCTATGCGCTCGCCTGCGGAGCAGTGGAGGGCGCCGGGCTCGGTGCCTCGGCCCGCTCGGCGCTGATCGCGCGCGCCTTTGCCGAGCAGGCAAGGCTGGTGCGCACGCTTGGCGGCTCCACCACCACGCTTACCGGACTTGCCGGGCTCGGCGACCTTACCCTCAGCTGCACGTCGGCGCAGTCGCGCAACTATCGGTTCGGCATGGCCCTCGGCGCGGGCCGCTCGCCCAAGGACATCTCCGCCGATGTGGGGCTCGCCGAAGGGGTGTGGACGGCGCCGGTCGCGGGGCAGCTTGCCAGCGATGTCGGTGTCGATGCGCCACTCGTCGATGCTGTCGTGCAGGTGCTGGCTGGCACGGCCGACATCGCCACCATTGTCGCGGGGCTGATGTCCCGCCCACTCAAGCGGGAGGACTGACCCCATGCTCTATGCCCTGATCGCCAAGGACAAGCCCGGCTCCGCCGAGCAGCGGACTGCAACCCGCCCGGTGCACCTCGATCACCTCAACAGCCTCGGAAACCGGCTGAAGCTGGCCGGTGCGCTGCTCGATGATGCCGGCAACCCCGAAGGATCCCTTGTGGTGCTGGAGGCTGCCTCGATCGAGGAGGCGACCGCCGCATTCGAGGCCGACCCCTTCATCAAGGAGGGGATCTTCGGCTCCTACGAGATCAAGCCATGGCGGGTCGCGATCGACACCGTCGGCATCGGGAAGTGAGCCATGACCTACTGGCTGATGAAATCGGAGCCCGACGTCTTCTCCTTCGATGATCTCGTGGCCAAGACTGCCAAAGGGGAGGCGGAGGAGTGGCACGGCGTGCGCAACTTCACCGCCCGCAACAACATGAAGCAGATGGAAGTGGGTGATCTCGCCTTCTTTTACCACTCCAATATCGGCAAGGAGGTGGTGGGCATCATGAAGATCGTGGCGCCCGCGCACCCTGATTCCACCGCGGAGCCCAACGGCAAGGGCAACATCGTATGGGAATGCGTCGACGTTCAGTCGGTCGAGCCGCTCCCCAAACCGGTGACGCTCGCCACCATCAAGCAGACGCCGGGCCTCGAGCAGATGGAGCTGGTGCGGCTGGTGCGGCTGTCGGTGTCGCGCGTCACGCCCGAGGAATGGGCCATCGTCTGCCGTCTCGGCGGCAAGTAGGCGCTAGCCCAGGCTGTCGATCCTTGCGCCGAGGGCGTCGGCATCGCCCTCGATCCACAGCGTCTTGAGGCGCGCCGTCTCCCCGCTGACCAGCTCCACCGCGCTTTTCGGTACACCCAGGGCCTTGGCGACGAGTGCCATCACGGCGGCATTCGCCTTGCCCCTGTCGGGCACGGCGCTCACGCGTGCGCGGAGCACGGCGCGACCGTCGTCGCGCACTTCCACCCCGTCTATGCCGTCGCGCCCGGCATTGGGCGTCACCCTCAGGAACAGCTCGAGCCCGCCGGGGCAGGTGCGCCAGCAGCGGGGTTCAGCCACCTCAGAAGACGTTGGGGTAGATGTAGTAGATGATGATCCGCTCGATGAAGAAGATGATGATGAACAGGATGATCGGGCTGATATCGAGGCCCGACAGGTTCGGCATGATCCGCCGGATGGGGCGCAGCACCGGCTCGGTGAGCTGGTTCAGGATGCGCCAGAGCGAGGCGACGAACTGATTGCGCGTGTTGATCACGTTGAAGGAGATCAGCCAGCTCATGATGATCATGGCGAGCACGACCCACCAGTAGAGCTGGAGGATCAGCAGGATGATGTCGAGCACGGCGCGCATGGTCGTCTCCGGTTGAAGGCGTAGTGTATCTAGTGGCTGCGGCCGAAGGCGGCAAGTGCGACCTGCCGGCAGGCGCCGTGGGTCCCGCCCCGGTCACAGGAGCGGGACCCGCTGACTGACATCCGGTACGCATGCACAAGATCCGGATGCTCCACCCATTGCAGAAAGCGTGCCACCCGCGCGAAGCCCGGATTTGCTGGGAGTCGTGAGACAGTCGTCGGTCGCTGCGTTGCAAAATGCGACGTAACTCGCATTTTGCGGGGCGTAGGCACGCTGCTCAAATATTGGGCAAACACTTGATATGTCTAGATAATTGCCAGTAATCAACACTGGTTTAACTTTCCGGCGGCAGGCTGCCCGCGTGGAGGAGCCACACCGCCGATGCCAGGAGGCACGGCAGCATTGTCGGAGTGACCAAGAATGCGCTCGCTACTCGGCAGAATTCGCCTGACCTTCGCCATCGCGGCGCTTGCCGTCTGCTCCATCGTCATCGCGGTGGGGGCGGTGACGCTGGGATTGTTCATCAGCCTGTCGGGCACCGTGCGGGAGGACGCCGAGATGGCCGTCGCCAGCGCCACCCGCATCAGCGCCTCGATCCTCCAGGTCAACCTGCCGAGCCTGGAGGTGATCCCGGACGAAGCCGGCAACGTGGCGGCGCTGACCATGCGCTCCATGCCGCGGTTCCGCACCCACGACGTGATCGACACGATTGCCCGCGTCTCCGGGCAGCACGCCAGTATCTATGTCTACGATGCCGAGGCCGGCGCCGACATGACGGTGGGCACGACCAGTCTCACGAACGCCGCCGGCGAGCGGCTGATGGAAAGCCCGATCACCGCCGGCACGGCCCTGTTCGAGACCCTGCTCGCCAACCAGGCCGTGCGGGGGGAGGCAACGGTCGAGGGGGTCGAGTACTATACCCTCTACCAGCCCATCGCCATGGCCGACGGCGCGGTGATCGGCGCCCTTGCCATCGCTGCCGAGAAGGCGCCGATCAATGCCGTGGTGGGCGACACGATGAGGCTGCTCGCTGGCGTCGCCGGTATTGCGCTGGTCACCGTCGGTGCCCTGGCGCTGGCGGTGTCGCGGGCCCTCACCGGTCCCATTCCCCGGCTTTCCTCGGCCATGAGCGCCATCGCCGATGGCCGCCTCGACGATGCCGTGCCCTATACCGGCAACCGCAACGAGATCGGCACCATGGCGCGCGCCGTGGAAGTGTTCCGCGCCAATGCGCAGCGGGTGGCCGAGCTCGGCGCCGAGACCCAGCGGCACCTCGGCGAGGCGGCCGACCATACCGGCCAGCTTGCCGCCATCTCCCGTTCCCAGATCGTTGCCGAATTCACCCTTACCGGCGAACTCATCACCGCCAACGACAACTTCCTCGATTTTCTCGGCTACCGTCTCGAGGACGTGGTGGGGCTGCCGAACGCCAAATTCCTGTTCGATGCCGATCCGGCCTCTGCGGCCTACCGCCAGTTCTGGCTCGACATGGAGGCAGGGCAGTTCAAGAGCGGTGAATACCGCCGACGCACCAGCGACGGCCGCGAGGTGTGGATCCAGAGCACCTTCACGCCCATTCTCGGGCTGGATGGCGCGCCATACAAGGTGGTGCAGTTCGCAACCGACGTCACTGCCCGCAAGCGCGCCGTTGCGGCCATCGGGGCGGGACTTGCGGAACTCGCCCGGGGCAACCTCACCCATACCATCGACACCGCCTTCGATCCGCAGTTCGAAACGCTGCGCCACGCCCTCAACGAAACCGTGCGCCGGTTTGCCGACGTGGTCGGCGAACTCAAGGGCACTTCGCGCTCGATCCGCTCGGCCACCGAGGAAATCCTGTCCGGCGCCAACGATCTCAGCGAGCGCACCACCCGCCAGGCCGCGACCATCGAGGAAACCACCGCCGCCATGGAGGCGCTGGCGGAGACGGTGGCCAGCAACGCCCGCATGGCGCGCGATGCCGCCGGCAAGGCTGCGGCCGTTTCCGAGACGGCAGGCCAGAGCGGCGCGGTGATGGCCGAGGCAACGGAAGCCATGGAACGTATCAGCCAGTCCTCGGCGAAGATCTCCAGCATCATCGGCATGATCGACGATATCGCCTTCCAGACCAACCTTCTGGCCCTCAATGCGTCCGTCGAGGCGGCACGCGCAGGCGATGCCGGCAAGGGCTTCGCAGTGGTGGCGGTCGAGGTGCGGCGCCTCGCCCAGTCCGCTGCAGGCGCCTCGGCCGAAGTGAAGACGCTGGTGGAGCGGTCGGCCGGAGAGGTGATGAGCGGCAGCAAGCTGGTGTCGGGTGCCGCCCAGCGGCTCTCGGCCATGCTCGAGGCTGCGCACCAGAACAGCGAACTGGTGGAGGCCATCGCCCGCGCCAGCCGCGACCAGGCCGCGGCCATCGACGAGGTCACCGGCGCGGTGCGCCAGCTCGACGAGATGACCCAGCACAATGCCGCGCTAGTGGAGGAGACCAACGCCGCCATCGGCCAGACCGAGGCACAGGCGCGCTCCCTGGACGAGATCGTTGCCGTGTTTCAGGTGGACCCGAACGCGGCGTCGGACGTCCGCCGCGCGGCCTGACGGGACAGGCGGCGGGGCTCAGGCCAGCGCCGCCTCGACCAGCGCCTTCGCATGCAGTTCGGTCGTGTCGTAGACCGGCAGCGGGCTGACGGAATCGTCGATCAGCATGCCGATCTCGGTGCAGCCGAGGATCACCGCCTCCGCCCCGCGCGCCGCCAGGCGCTCGATCGCCCCTATATAGGTGCGGCGGGACTCTTCGCGCACGATGCCGCGGCACAGTTCCTCGAAGATGATACCGTTGAGATTGGTGTGGTCGACCTCGGGCACCAGCGGTTCGAGCCCCCGCTCGCGCAGGCGATCGAGATAGAACGGCTCTTCCATGGTGAACCGGGTGCCGAGCAGGCCGACGGTGGTGAAGCCATCGGCCAGCAGGGCGTCGGCGGTGGGTTCGGCGATGTGGATGAAGGGCACGCTCAGCGCCGCAAGGATCGGTTCGGCCACCTTGTGCATGGTGTTGGTGGCAAGCCCGATCACCTCGGCGCCGGCGCGTTCAAGCTCGATGGCGATCGCGGCGAGTTGCCGGCCTGCCTCATCCCAGCGGCCCTCCGCCTGCATGGCGGCGATGGGTGCGAAGTCGACCGAGTGGATGATCACCGGTGCCGAGTGGAGCCCGCCGAGGCGCGCGGCCGTCTCCTGGTTGAGGATGCGGTAGTAGTGGGCCGTCGACTCCCAGCTCATGCCGCCGATGAGGCCGATGGTCTTCATGGTCAGGCGTGGCTGAAACGTTGCGGGATGTCGGCGAAGGCCGTCACGACCTGGTCATAGGCCGGCCGCTTGAACGGCACGATCAGTTGCGGAGTGCGGCTCAGCCGTTCCCAGCGCCAGGCGTCGAACTCGGAATCGACCTTGCCACCGCCAGGATGGTCCACGTCGATTTCCCCCTCGTTGCCGGTAAAGGCGAAGGCAAACCAGCGCTGGCGCTGGCCGCGGTAACGGCCACGCAGCGCGATGCCGAGCAACTCATCGGGCAGGTCGTAGGTGATCCATTCCGGGGCTTCCGCCAGCAGGCTCACCGAGACGATGTTGGTCTCCTCGTAGAGCTCACGCAGGGCGGCGCGCAGCGGATCCTCGCCCGGGTCGATCCCGCCCTGCGGCATCTGCCACGGCGCCTCGACCTCCGAGACATCGTCGCCCGACGGCTCCGGCTTCCTGCGCCCGATGAACACATTGCCCTGGGCGTTGAACACGGCAACGCCGACGCAGTCGCGATAGGGCAGGGCTTCGCGTTCGGGGCGGGCGGAAAGGGCGGTCATGTCTCGGCAGCTCTATTGCATCAGGGCGCTGGCAGGGACCAGCATCAATCCCCTCTCTTCGAGCCCGCGGGCCCACTCGGCAACGGCCGCCACCGAGAGGGGGAGTGCACTCACCATACCAATTGCCGCGCCATTCTGTTTTGCCTTCTGCTCAAGGCTGGCAAGCGCTGACTGGATGGATTGCGGCGAAGGATTGGCGTCGATCGCGGCGTCGACGCGCCCGAATGGTACCTTGTTGGTCTGGGCGAGCTGCGGGGCTACCGAGCGGTTGGATGAGCCGTCGTCGAGATAGCCGAGCCCCCTCGCGCCGAGTTCTTCCATCACCGGGGCAAAGTCGGCTGCGGATGCGGTGAAGCGGGCGCCCATGTTGTTCATGAGGCCGAAATACCCCCCGAAACGGGACATCAGCCAGAACAGCTTTTCGAGGTTCGCTCTCGGCTGCTCGCCGGTCAGCAGTGTCTGGGGGCCGGGGTCGTTCTGGGGGTAGTCGAAGGGCTCGAGGGGAATTTCCAGCAGCACTTCGTGTCCGCCGGCGCGGGCGGCGGCGACGGTGGTGACCAGCGACTTGCCATAGGGCGCAAAGCCCATGGTGATCGCTTCCGGCAGCTGGTCGATGGCATCGAGCGAGGCCTGCTCGTTGATGCCGAGCCCGGAGACGACGATGGCAACCTTCGGGGCGCCACTGGCGGCCGCCTGCGGCGCCGGGGCCGAATAGGCGGCAAAGGGTGTAAGGCCGGTGGCCGAAATGCGTGGCAGGGCGCCGTCGCCGGTTTCCTCGCTGAGGTCGGGCAGGGCCCCGAACAGGTCCGGCAGGCTGGCAACGCTCGGCACGGGAGTGGGAGCGGTCCCCGTCGGATATTGCTGCGGATCGGCGGTGATGGTGACTGGCCCGGTCGCGACCGCATTGGCGACCGCGTTGGCATCGCGCGTCGAGGTGATCGGCACCTCGGCCGTAGGCCGGCCTCCGTCGGGGTCGTCGACGGTGATGATGCGCAGCGCCGCAGCTCCGCCAATGATCACCAGCACCGAAACCAGCGCGCGCGCCACCGGCAGGTGCCGCCTGATGCCGGTCTGGCGTTTGCGGCCGGTCAGCGGTGTCGACAGGTCGTTGGCCAAGGTTCGCCCTATTCCGTGGCGTAAACAGCGGGCACAAAACGAATCATGCCCGCTCCTTGCATACCACGCTCCGCGCGCTATTCCGCCTTGGGCGGATAGGCGGGATCGGTCTCGCGGCCTTCGACCAGCGCGATGGCGTATTGCAGCTGGGTATCCTCAGCCTTGTCCACCGGCACGTAGACCGAGGAACCGACGGTTGCCTCCTCCTGGCCCTCGATGGTGATGTGGCCGCTGAGGGCCGCTTCGCCGATGATCTCGTCGCGTCCCTGGAACTCCTCGGGCACCACCTGGCGCACCTCGATGTCAGGGGAGATGCCCAATGCCTGGATCGAACGGTTCGCCGGGGTGTAGTAGCGCGAGGTGGTCAGCCGCATCGCCCCGTCCGGACCGAGCGGAATGATCGCCTGCACCGAGCCCTTGCCGAAGGAGCGGGTACCGACAAGCGTTGCGCGCTTGTGGTCCTGGAGGGCGCCGGCCACGATCTCGGAAGCCGAGGCGGAGCCGCCGTTGATCAGCACGACCATCGGCACATCCGCGAGCTTGGCGTCGAGCGCGTCGGCCTGGGCGTCATAGCGATCGGATTCGTCCGGTCCGCGGCCGCGGGTCAGCACCACCGCACCCTGCTTCAGGAAGGCGTCGGCCACGAAGACCGACTGGTCGACGAGCCCGCCACCATTGTTGCGCAGGTCGAGGATGATGCCGGCCGGGGCCTCGCCCAGTTCCTCGTAGATCTTCTCGATCGCGGACTGGATGCCGACAAAGGCCTGTTCGGAGAAGCTGCTGAGACGCAGCAGCGCCACCTTGCCCTCTTCGCCCTCGAGCGACCAGCGCACCGCCCGCAGCGGCACGGTCTCGCGCGTCAGTTCGAACTCGAACGGCTCGTTGACGCCCTCGCGCAGCACGGTGATCTTGACGCTGGTGCCGATCGGGCCGCGCATCTTGCTGACGGCTTCGTCGAGGGTCAGGCCCTGCACCGCCTCGCCATCGATCTGGACGATCAGGTCGTTGGGCAGGATGCCGGCACGGAAGGCCGGTGTCTCGTCGATGGGCGAGACCACCTTGACCACGCCCTCTTCCATGGTGACCTCGATGCCGAGGCCGGAGAACTCGCCGGACGTGCTCTCGCGCATGTCGCTGTAGTCGACCGGCGGCAGGTAGCCCGAATGCGGGTCGAGCGAGGTCAGCATGCCCTGGATGGCGGCGCGGATGAGTTCCTTCTCGTCCGGCGGATCGACGTATTCGGCGCGGATGCGGTCGAAGATCTGGCCGAACAGGGCCAGGTCCGAATAGATCTCCAGCGGGTCGCGCGGCGCGGCAGCCTTCTCGGCCGCCGTGGGTTCCGGCTTTTCCCCGGAGGGCGCCGCGGGGGCTTCGGTGTCTTCCCCGGCCGGAGCGCCGTCAACGGGCGCCTCCACGGCGGGATCGCCACCGGCAGGCGCGGGCGCTTCCTGGGCGATCAGCAGGCCAGCGGGCACCGAAAGCGCCAGAGCCAGGGCAAGGGCGCGAAGGGGAGTGAGGCGCATGCGGGTTCTATCCACTCTGTGTCGGGTTTGCCCACCAGTCGGTCGGATCGATGGGCTCGTTGTTCTGTCTGAGCTCAATATAGAGGGTCGGCCGGTCGGCGCCAGCGCCGGTCGTCACGGAGCGCCCAATTGTGCGTGACCCCATGGTCCCGACTGGCATCCCCATCTGTACGAACTGGCCGATTTCGACACTCACCGCCTGTAATCCGGCCAGGAGGGCCGTGTAGCTCTGGCCGGTATTGAGAATGACGATCTGGCCGTAATTGAGGTAGGGGCCGGTATAGAGCACCCAGCCGTCGGCGGGCGCCACCACCTGGGCCTCTGGGCGGGTGATGATGGAGACACCTTCCGACAGGCCGCCGAAGCCGTCGCTCGTGCCATAGTCGACCACCGTCTCGCCATTGGCCGGCGGCGTGAGGTAGCCGCGGGCGGCGGCGAAGGGCACGGCCGGTTCGGTGCGCGCCGCGTTGGCAAAGGCGGTGCGGATTTCCGCGTCGCTGAGTTGGGGCGCGTCGGGGTCGATCGCCTGGGTGGGCGTCCCGACCGCACTGGCGCGGTTCGACAGGCTCTGGATCAGGTCCCTGAGGTCGGCGGCCCGCGACGCGAGGGCGAGCGCTTCCTCCTCGGCGGCAACGAGATCTGCCGAGCGGGTCTGGATGCCCTGCCGGCGCGCCGCAATCAGGGTGGCGATGCGCAGCTGCTCTTCCTCGAGCACCTCGTAATTGGCCCTGAGCGTCGCTTCCTCCTCCATCACCTGCGCCTTGATCGCCGTAAGGGCGGTCAGGTCGGCGGTGACGGCGTCGGCGCGCGCACGCAGTTGCGGCACGATGGCGGCGATCAGTATGGCGCTGCGAGCCGAGCCGAGCGCGTCCGAGGGATCGACGATCAGCGCGGGCGGCGGATTGAGCGATATGCGCTCGAGCGCTGCGAGGACGTTGGCAATCTCGCCGCGGGAGCCGTCGAGCCGGCCCCGGATCTCGAGTTCTCGCACGATGAGGTCGGACAGGCGCTCCTCGACATCGGCGATCTCGATTTCGGCCAGCCGCACCCGCTGCGCCGCCGCGATCAGGGCGGCGTTCTGGCGGGTCTGGTCGCCTTCCATGTCCGCAATCTCGGCCCGAAGCGCGTCGACGCGATCCTGGCTGAGGGTGATCGAGGCCTCGAGCGCCTCGAGTTCGGCAGCAGGGTCGGCCCGAGGTTCGGCCAGTGCGTCGGCTGCAGAGGCGGCAGCCGACGCAGCGTCATCGACGACGGTGTCGACCTGCGCGGCGGGGGTGCCGGCATCGGGCAGGGGCGCAGGCTGGGCCGGTGGGGCATCCGGCTGGGTCTGCGCCGACAGCGGCAATGCGGACAGGCCTGCCAGTCCGGCGCCAGCCAGCAGTGCCAATAGCCAGTTGCGGGGGCTCACAGCCATCCACTCTCCCACGGGCTCCGCCCGAATCACGGAGGCGACCATAGCAAGCCGCCGGAAAACCGCAGGTTAACGTTGCTTAACCATGTTCAAGATTGCCGGAGCCGCCGCTCAGTCACCGCGATGGTAGGGGTGCTCGGACAGGATCGTGGTCGCGCGGTAGAGCTGTTCGGCAAGCATGATGCGCACCAACTGGTGCGGCCAGGTCAGGGGCGAAAAGCTCAGCAGCAGGTCGGCGCTGCGGGCAAACTCCGGCTCGAGCCCGTCGGCGCCACCGATGACGAAGGTCGCCGCGGGGCGGCCGTCGTCGCGCCAGCGGCCGAGCTGGCTGGCGAAGGCTTCGGAGGTGATGGACTTGCCGCGCTCGTCGAGCGCTACGACGATGCCGTCGGCGACTGCGGCGCGCAACCCCCTGGCCTCCTCGGCCTTGCGGGAAGCGGCGGAGCCGGCGCGGGATTCACTGAGCTCGGTAACGTCGAAGCCGGTGAGAGCCAGCGGCTTGCCGCTGGCCTGGGCGCGATCGAGATAGCGGGCCACCAGCTCGCGTTCCGGCCCGGCCTTCATGCGGCCGACGGCCAGGATCGCAATGCGCATCGATCAGTGTGCGTCGGCCGCGAACTCGGCCTGCCACATCTTCTCGATGTTGTAGAACTCGCGCACTTCCGGGCGGAACACGTGGACGATCACGTCGCCGGTATCCACCAGCACCCAATCGCAATGCGGCAGTCCCTCGATCCGCGGCTTGTCGAAGCCGTTCTCGCGCAGGGCCTTGAGCAGCTGGTCGGCGATGGCGCCGACATGGCGGTCCGAGCGGCCGGAGGTCACGACCATGTGGTCGGCCAGCGACGACTTGCCGGTGATGTCGACGGCGACGGTGTTCTCGGCCTTCGCGTCATCGAGGCATTCGAGGACAACCTCGATCAGCGGCCGATGGGGGACGGGAGCCGCCGCGGTGGCGGCGTGGGCGGTGTTGTCGGGCAGATTGGCCATCAGCAAAGGCTCTCTGCCCCGTTCAGGGCATGCATCATGCGGTGCGCAGCATCCTTGGTGGTTGATCGGAATGTGCAGGCGTTTCGGTAAACGGCAAGCAGCGTGTTCCTGTTCCGGTGATCTTTCTTCACCTGCGGGCTAATATGCGCGTTGCAGGCCGCGAGCGCAAGGCGGGCGCCGGAAACCGTTATTGTGACCGCCCCGCCCGCAGGGCGCTCGAGGAGAGCGCGGACTGCCGGCCGCGCAGGTAAACCCATGCCGGCGGCCGCATCAGCGCCAGCCGGCCGGCGTCCTCCTCGTCGATCCGCCAGCGCGATAGCGCGCTCGCGGCGGGCGAAGCGGGGGCATGGGCGGCGCCGGGCCGCACATAGACGGCGATCGGCAGCAGGCGGGCAATGTCGCGCCAGCGCTCCCAGCGGTGGAAGTCGGCGAGGCTGTCGGCGCCCATGATCCAGACGAACCTGCGGCCGGGCAGGGTGGACGTCAGGTGCCGGATGGTCTCGTAGCTGTAGGTGAAGCCGCGCTCGGCTTCCCAGCCGGTGACCCGGATGCGCGGGTCATCGACCGCGGCGCGCACCGCCTCCACGCGCTCGGCGAGCGGCGGCAGGTGCGAATTGTCCTTGAGCGGGTTGCCTGGCGTCACCAGCACCCACAGCGCATCGAGCTCCAGCCGGCGCAGCGTTTCCGCCATCACCAGCAGGTGCCCCTTGTGCACCGGGTTGAAGCTGCCGCCGAACAGGCCGATCCGCATGCCGGCGGCCGAGGGCGGCAGGCTGGTGATGCCGGGGATGCGGCGGGGCGGACGCAGGCTCATGCGGCCGCTCCGCCTTCGCGGCATGCCGCGCGTGGCGCTGGGGCGATGCTCAAGGGCGTGTCTGCCCCGTGCCGCGCACGCGATACTTGAAGCTGGTCAGCTGCTCGACGCCCACCGGTCCGCGCGCATGCATCTTGCCGGTGGCGATGCCGATCTCGCCGCCGAAGCCGAACTCGCCGCCATCGGCGAACTGGGTGGAGGCATTGTGCATCAGGATCGCGGAGTCGATCTCGTTGAAGAACTTCTCCACCGCCGCCGGGTCCTCGGCGATGATCGCCTCGGTGTGATGGCTCGAATAACCCTCGATATGGGCGATCGCGTCCTCGAGGCTGTCCACCACCTTCACCGAGATGATGGCGTCCTCGTATTCGGTGCGCCAGTCCTGCTCGGTCGCTGGCAGCGCCTCGGGTATCATCCGCTGGACGGTTTCGTCGCCGCGGATCTCGCACCCCCTGGCAATCAGGGCCGAGACGATAGGCTCGAGATGGGTGGCGACGACGTCGCGGTGGATCAGCAGGGTCTCGGCGGCGCCGCAGATGCCGGTGCGGCGCATCTTGGCGTTGACGATCACCCTGACGGCGAGATCGAGGTCGGCGCTGCGGTCGACATAGACATGCACCAGCCCTTCCAGATGGGCGAAGACCGGCACCCGGGCCTCGTCCTGGACGCGCGCCACCAGCGACTTGCCGCCCCGGGGCACGATCACGTCGATATTGCCGCCCAGCCCGCGCAGCATCTCGCCCACGGCGGCGCGGTCGGTGGTCGGCACCAGCTGAACCGCGTCCTCGGGGAGGCCGGCCTGTCTCAGGCCGAGGCGAAGGCAGTCCACCAGCGCCCGGGAGGATTCGGTGCTGTCGCTGCCGCCGCGCAGGATCACGGCGTTGCCCGACTTGAGGCACAGCGCGCCGGCATCGGCGGTCACGTTGGGGCGGGATTCGTAGATCACCCCGATGACGCCGAGCGGCGTGCGCACCCGCTCGATATGGAGGCCGTTGGGGCGGTCCCATTCGGCGATGATGCTTCCCACCGGGTCGGGCAGTTCGGCGATGGTGCGCAGCGCCTCGACGATGCCATCGAGCCGCGCATCGGTCAGCAGCAGCCGGTCCTGGAAGGCCCTGGTCATGCCCTTGGCGACCGCCCGCTCCATGTCGATGGCGTTGGCCGCAAGGATCTCAGGCTTGCGGGCGGCAACCGCCTGGGCGGCTCCGACCAGCGCTGCGTGCTTGCGCTCGGCGGTGGCCGTCGCCAGCTTCGCGGCAGCTGCCCGTGCCTTCCGGCCCAGTTCGGCCATCACCGTGGTGACGTCTTCGCTGATCGCTTCCGCCACGCTCATTTCACGCCTCCTCCTTGGCGCCCACCAGCACCAGGTTGTCGCGGTGCACCAGTTCGGCGCGGGTGCCGACGCCGAGCAGGTCCTGCACCATCTCGCTCTTCTTGCCCATCACCAGCCGCGCATCCTCGCTGTCGAGGCTCGCGAGGCCGCGGGCGATCTCGATCCCGTCCGGGTTGACGATGGCGACGGCATCGCCGCGCTCGAATTCGCCGGTGATGCGCGTCACCCCGACCGGCAGCAACGAGCGGCCCTGGCGCAGGGCGCTGGCGGCCCCGGCATCGATCTGCAGCGTTCCAGCCACGGCCAGCGTACCCATGATCCAGCGCTTGCGGGCCTGTGCCCGGGAACTCGAGGCCTCAAACAGCGTGTGGCGTCCGCCATCGGCCAGGGTGCGCAGCGGATGCAGCTCCGTGCCCTTCGCGATGATCATCGCGGTTCCGGCGAGGGTTGCGATCTTGCCGGCCTCGACCTTGGTGGTCATCCCGCCGCGCGACAGGTGGCTGGCAGCGCCCCCCGCCATGGCCTCGATGGCGCTGGTGATCGCGGGAACCACCGGGATATGCCTTGCATCGGGGTCGCGCGCCGGCGGGGCGGTGTAGAGCCCGTCGACGTCGGAGAGGAGCACAAGGCAGTCGGCCTCGATCATGGTGGCGACGCGCGCCGAGAGCCGGTCGTTGTCGCCATAGCGGATCTCGGCGGTGGCGACGCTGTCGTTCTCGTTGATGATGGGGATGGCACCGAGGCCCAGCAGCGTGGTGATGGTGGTGCGGGCGTTGAGGTAGTAGCGCCGCTCCTCGGTGATGTTGGGGGTAATCAGGATCTGGCCGGTGACGATGCCATGCCGGCCGAGCGCCTCCGCCCAGGCCTGCGACAAGGCGATCTGGCCGGCGCTGGCCGCCGCCTGCGACTGCTCGAGGGTCAGAGACAGCGCCGAAAGGCCGAGCAGCCCGCGGCCGAGTGCAATGGCCCCCGAGGACACGACCACGATCTCGCGGCCCTCGGCCTTGAGTGCGGCGATGTCCGCGGCAAGCGCTGCGAGCCACTCGGCTCTCAGCTTGCCCGCCTTGTCCACCAGCAGGGCCGAGCCGATCTTGATGGTGAGCCGGCGATAGGAGGCCAGGGCGCTGGTGCTCATCAGGGTGTCCAACCGGGTTCCACCTTGCGCCGCTCGGCCTCGGCGGCCGCGGCGCGCTCCTCGTCCAGCACCGAGACCACGCGGTAGAGCACCTGGTCGATGTTCTGGCGGGTGGCGGCAGAAACCGCCATCACCTCCGCCTTGCTGGCGCGCTTGAGGACCTTGAGCTTTTCGGCGAGGTCATCCGGATCGATGGCGTCGATCTTGTTGAGCACGACGATCTCGGTCTTTTCCGCCAGCCGCTCGTCATAGGCGGCGAGTTCGGTGCGGATGGTGCGGTAGGCGCCCTTCACGTCGTCCTGGGTGCCGTCGATCAGGTGGATCAGCACGGCGCAGCGCTCGACATGGCCGAGGAAGCGGTCGCCGATCCCGGCGCCCTCGCTGGCGCCCTCGATCAGCCCGGGAATGTCGGCCAGGACGAAGTCATGCTCGCCGATGGACACGACCCCGAGATTGGGATGGAGCGTGGTGAAGGGGTAGTCGGCGATCTTGGGCTTGGCCGCCGACACGGCAGCAAGGAAGGTCGACTTGCCGGCATTGGGCAGTCCCACCAGCCCGGCATCGGCGATCAGCTTCAGGCGCAGCCAGATCCACTTCTCCTTGCCCTCCTGGCCGGGATTGGCGTGGCGGGGAGCCTGGTTGGAGCTGGTTTTGAAGTGGGCATTGCCGAAGCCGCCATTGCCGCCGGTCAGCAGCACCACGCGCTGGCCCACCTCAGTAAGGTCCGCGATCAGGGTTTCGTTGTCTTCCTCGAAGACCTGGGTGCCGACGGGCACGCGCAGCACCGTGTCGGCGCCGTCCGCTCCGGTGCGGTTCTTGCCCATGCCATGGGTGCCGGTCCGGGCCTTGAAGTGCTGCTGGTAGCGGTAGTCGATGAGGGTGTTCAGCCCGTCCACGCACTCAACGATCACGTCGCCGCCACGGCCGCCATTGCCGCCGTTGGGGCCGCCGAACTCGACGAACTTTTCCCGCAGGAAGCTGACTGCGCCGGCACCGCCGTCGCCGGAGCGAATATAGACCTTGGCCTGGTCGAGAAATTTCATCTTTGGCGGTCTTTCCAGACGCTACGCGTCAATTGAGTGTCGATATGCTCTACCTCGGCGCCCCGTGCAAGGCAGAGGAGCCGGGAGCGACCGGTTTCCACGAAGCCCAGCTTGTGCTGGATGGCGAGGGATGGCGCGTTGAAGTGGAACACGCCGGAATAGACGATGTCGGCCGGGCTGGCGTCAAAGAACCAGTCGAGGCTCGCCATGCCCGCCTCGGTCATGATCCCGCGCCCCCAGAACGGCCGGCCGAGCCAGTAGCCGATGATCGGCCCCTGCGGCCCGCGGTGAAAGCCGATCTGGCCGGCATAGCCTTCCCCGGCGATCTCGATGGAGAAGTTGGTCTCCTCTACCGGCAGGCGGGGCAGGCGCGTCGCGAGCCAGGCCCGGGCGTCGGTTTCGTGATAGGGATAGGGCACCCGCGCCAGATTGCCCGCTACGCCGAAATCGTTGAGATAGCGCGCGATCGGTGCGGCGTCGCCCATCTGGGGCGGCCTCAGGATCAATCGTTCTGTCCGTATGGTCGTGTTCAAGCTGCCCTCTCCCGCGCCCGCCAGGCGGAGGCTTCGAGCCGGCTCACCACATGCCGCACATTGCGCTGCAGGGCATGGGAATAGCGCATTTCCTCGCCCACCGCCACGAAGCCGAGCTTACGCTGAACCGCAAGCGAGGCGTGATTGTTCCGCTGGGCCGTGGCGGTCACCGGTTCGGCACAGGCGGCGAAGCGCCAGTCCAGCACCGCCGTTGCCGCTTCGGTGGCGTAGCCCCGGTTCCAGTAGCGGCGTGCCACCCAGAAGCCCAGCTCGTCGGCAAGGGTGATGCAGCCGACCAGCCCGTCACCCCCGGCAAGCTCGATGATGAAGATGGCGCGCTCGGCAGTCGCAGACGGTGCCTGGCGCAGCCAGTCTATGGCCATGGCAAGCGTATAGGGCCACGGCAGGGCCGTGAGGTACCGCGCCACCGCGAATTCGCCGACGGCGAGAGCGAACGCAGGGGCATCGGAAGAACTGGCTGGTCGCAGCAGCAGGCGCGGGGTGCGGAGCTCGGTCATCTGCCCAGTTCCAGCCGCATGAGCATCATCCGCTGGCCTGCGAGCGTTCCCTGCCGGTCGATGTCCTCGCCGATCCCGATGAAGCCGAGCTTGCCCAGCACGTTGCGGGAGGCGGTGTTGGTCAGCAGGGCTCGCGATCGCAGTGCCGTCGCTCCGGCGGCCCGTGCTGCCGCCACCACCGCGCGTCCGGCCTCGGTGGCATAGCCCTGTCCCCAGTGCGGCTGCCCCAGCCAGTAGCCGAGTTCGGGCAACTCGCCGGGCAGCAGGTGCAGGCCGATCGTGCCGATGAACTGGTCGTCGAGCGTGATCGCCCAGGCGAACTCCTCTTCGCCGCGTGCAATGGTCTCGACGAAGAAGCGCCCGTCGCTCTCGGTGTAGGGATGTGGCAGGCGCGACAGCACTTCATAGATCGTGCGGTTGTTGGCCAGGGCCGCCATTGCAGGAACATGGGCCAGCGTCGGAGTGGTCAGCGCCAGTCGCTCGGTGGCGATGGCGGCGGGCAGGCGGTGCTTGAGGCTGTCCATGTCGATTGCTCCAGAAAGGAAGAAGGGGACCGGCTGACCCGGTCCCCTTCCCGATTTCTGGCGCTATGGCGTCAAACCGAGCCGGGGACCTTTGGTCTACCCGGCTTTGGTTCGTAAGACCTGCCGGGTTATTCGGCGGCCTCTGCCGGCTGGACGGAAACGAATACGCGCGAGTCCGCGCGGGTTCGGAACGCGACCTTGCCGTCGACGAGTGCATAGATGGTGTGGTCCTTGCCGAGGCCGACGCCGGTCCCGGGGTGCCACTTGGTGCCGCGCTGACGCACGATGATGTTGCCGGCGATCACAGCTTCGCCACCGAACTTCTTGACGCCGAGACGACGGCCGGCGGTATCACGGCCGTTGCGGGACGAGCCGCCTGCTTTCTTGTGTGCCATTGTCTAGCTCCTTATTCCTGGTCGGCCTTGGGCGCGGCCTTCTTGGCGGGGGCCTTCTTCGCCGGCTTGTCAGCGGCGGCGTCGGTCTCGCCTTCGGTCTTCTTGGCAGCGGCCTTCTTCGGCGCGGCCTTGGCTTCGGTCGCCTCGGCGGCGTCGGCCTTCTTGGTGGTCTTCTTGGCCGGCGCAGCGTCGGTCACCGACTCGGTGGCGGCGGTCTTGGCAGCAGCCTTGGTGGTCGGCTTGGCGCCGCCGGTCAGGATCTCGGTGATCCGGACGGTCGAGAGCAGCTGGCGGTGGCCGTTGCGGCGACGCGAATTGTGGCGGCGGCGCTTCTTGAAGACGATGACCGTCTTCGACTTGCGGGTCTCGACCAGCTCGCCGGCAACCAGCGCGCCTTCCACGAGCGGCGCACCAATGGTGTCGCCGACCATGAGCACCTGGTCGAAGGTGACCACGTCGCCGGCCTCGGCGTCGAGCTTCTCGATCTTGATGACGTCGTTGGCGGCGACCTTGTACTGCTTGCCGCCCGTCTTGATTACGGCGAAAGTCATATAGTCCGCCGGGCGGCTGTCCACCCGGTCCCTGGTTTGCCGCGCTCTGTGGCGCCGCGGGTTTCGCCCTCCCGCGGGCTTCGAAGTGTGATCCGGCGTCAATGCCGGGGGCAGCCTCGAGCAGCGATGTTCAAAATGAAGACGCGCGCAGGCAGGACCAGCGCGCAATCCGGGGGTGCTTATCGGGGCAAAAGCCCCAAGAGTCAAGGGTGCAGGGGCTTCAGCCCTGCCCGTTCGGATACCAGTTGCGGATGCGCACCTCCACACCGTCGTCGACGCCGGCCTCGAAGGCCGACAGGTCGCTGTCGCCGTAGTGGTAGGGGTAGACGATGGCCGGCCTGAAGCCGTTCACGGCCTCCGCCGCCTGCTCCACCGTCATGGTATAGGGCAGGTTCATCGGCAGGAAGGCGAGGGCGATGTCGGTCAGCGCCAGCATCTCCGGCACCGGCTCGGTGTCGCCCGCCACATAGACGCGCTTGTCCCCGAAGGTGACCACATAGCCGTTGCCCACGCCCTTGGGGTGGTACTGAAGCCGCTCCGCCGTGATGTTGTAGGCCGGCACCGCCTCGACGGTGTAGCCGAGCAGGTCCGCGGTCTCGCCGTTGCCGATGGCGGTCGCCTGCGCCTGCAGCGCCTCCGGCAGCTTGTCGAACACTTCCTGTGAGGTGAGGATGGGCGCCGTCCCGGCAATGGCCTCGAGGGTTGCCACGTCGAAATGGTCGCCATGGCCATGGGTGATGAGAATGGCGGATGGAGGCGGCAGCCCCTCATAGGGCGCGGCCCCTCCCACCGGGTCGAAGTAGAGCACATCGTCGCCGAACTGCAGCACCAGGCTCGCATGCTCGACGGGATGGATGGTGAGTTCGCCCTCCGAAGTGGTGAGCGTGTCGGCCGCAGCCGTCTCGTTTTGCGTTGCCGCCTCGTCTTGCGTCGCTGCCTCCTGGGCCCGCGCGGCGATCACACCCAGCCCCAACCCCGCCAGGGGCAGACTTGCCATGCCGGCAACCACTTGTCTGCGTGTCGTCATCGTTTCCTCCCGTTTTTGCTGCACCCGTTGCGCTCGCGGCAACGGAACGCAGATCAAACGTGCCCGGTTCGTGTCGCACGACAACGTGAAAGCGCAGCGGCGCGCATGGCGTGGCCTTCAACAAGGGTGTTGCGACCCTCCATCCGCTATGCCATAAGCCCGCCCGTCGACCAGCGGCGCCCTGCGCCAGCCCGATCTCGCGGAGAGATGGCAGAGTGGTTGAATGCACCGCACTCGAAATGCGGCATAGGTGCAAGCCTATCGGGGGTTCGAATCCCTCTCTCTCCGCCAGTCGATCCTTCAGAACATCTTGAAACATCTCCCGTTTCTGGGGGCAGCCGCTTGATGGCCTGTGGCCTGCGAGCGGCCTCTCGAGCCGCGCGCGCCGATTTGACTTCCCATATCCGGCCCGGGGCTGTCTCATGGAAGCCGGTGGAGCGCGGGGTCCGGAATGCCCGCGGCGCGGCCGCCCGACACCAATTAGGAGATCTATCGATGGATCAGCTCGGCTTGCTCATTGCCAATGAAGATCAGCAGGCATCCGGTGGTGCCGTCTTTGAACGTCGCAATCCCCTTTCCGGCGAAGTTGCCACGCGCGCCGCTGCGGCGACGGTCGATGACGCCCGCCGCGCCGCCGATGCCGCTGCCGCCGCCTTCCCGGAATGGTCGGCCACGAGCCCCAGGGAGCGCCGGAAAGTCCTCCTCAAGGCCGCCGACGTGCTTGAAGCCAAGGGGCCGCAATTCGTCGAGGCCATGGGTGCCGAGATCGGCGCCACCGCCGGCTGGGCCATGTTCAACGTCATGCTCGCGGCGGACATGCTGCGCGAGGCCGCGAGCCTCGTCACCCAGATCAAGGGCGAGATTGTCCCGTCCAACCGGCCGGGGAGCCTGGCCATGGCGGTCCGTCAGCCAGCAGGCGTCGTCCTCGCCATGGCTCCGTGGAATGCTCCCGTCATCCTCGGGGTACGCTCGCTGGCCACCCCGCTCGCCTGCGGCAACACGGTGGTGATGAAGACCTCCGAACTCTGCCCGCGCACGCACCGTCTCATCGTGGAGACACTGCACGAGGCCGGCTTGCCCAAGGGAGCGCTCAACGCGATCTCCAACGCGCCGGATGACGCCGGCGAAATCGTCGAGGCGCTGATCGCCCATCCGGCCGTGCGCCGCGTGAACTTCACCGGGTCAACCCGGGTGGGCCGCATCATCGCCGAGAAGGCCGGCCGGTACCTCAAGCCGGCACTGCTGGAACTGGGCGGCAAGGCGCCCTTCGTCGTTCTCGACGATGCCGACCTCGACGACGCCGTCGCGGCGGCAGCCTTCGGTGCCTACATGAACCAGGGCCAGATCTGCATGTCGACCGAGCGCATCGTCGTGCTCGATTCGATTGCCGACACCTTCGTCGAGAAGCTCTCGGCCAAGGCCAGGACGCTGGTTGCCGGTGATCCGACGCAAGGCAACACACCGCTCGGTTCAGTCGTCGATCCAGGTGCCGCTGAGCGGCTCGGGCAGTTGGTCAAGGACGCAACCGACAAGGGGGCCGTACTTGCCGCCGGCGGGCGCATCGACGGCACGATCATGGATGCGACCCTGCTCGACAAGGTCACGCCGTCCATGCGGATCTATGGCGAGGAGTCGTTCGGACCCGTGGTCACCGTCTTGCGGGTATCCTCGGTGGAGGAGGCCGTGCGTGTCGCCAACGACACGGAATACGGCCTGTCGGCCGCGGTGTTCGGCAAGGACGTCGACCGCGCGCTTTCGGTGGCCCGTCGCATCGAGAGCGGCATCTGCCACGTCAACGGTCCGACGGTCCATGACGAGGCGCAGATGCCCTTTGGCGGCGTGAAGTCTTCTGGTTACGGCCGGTTTGGCGGAACTTGGGGCATTGCCGAGTTCACCGACCTGCGGTGGGTGACCGTCCAGGATGGTCCCATCCACTACCCCATCTAGTGGCCCCCGGATCCGCTGGCCGATAGCAAGATCTCCCGGGTGAGCGGAAGATGCCGGGGCGCCGGAGCCCGACGGCAGCTTCCGCCTGCGCGGGGCGATGCGCATCGCCACGTCTCCTGGCTCCATCTGGCAAGCGCAGCATTCCAGCGCCCTTCTGCACCCCCTGATGCGGTTGTTCTCTGGACGAACCGGGCCGGTGGGCGCACAAAGGCGCTGGAGTTTTCGGGACCGGGCTGGCCTTGACCATTTACAGGAGTTTCGTTGCGACACTGGCGGCCGTCCTGCTCATCCTGCAGGTGGCCTCTCCAGTCGTGGCCGCGAGGCAGTATGGTCCCGCCGAAGCGCAACTGCTCACGCCGCTCCATGGAGAGTTGCACTGGCTCGAGTGCGACGCGCCGGGCACTGGGGAGCGCGCCACCCACTGCCTGCCGCCATCGATACCCACGGCGCCCCACCGCGCCGCTGCTGCGGCCGGGGTCGAGCCGGCGGCTGGCGCAGCCATCGCGTGCAGGGTCACAGCGAAGAACTTCTGGGCGTGCGGCCCACCCGCGGCCTGAGGCCAGGACTACCCTCAGATCACATCCATTCATCCGGTACCGGACCCGCGCCAGCGCGGGCGGTCCCGCGCGGGAAAGCACCCCAATGTCAAACTCTGTTTCGGAGCAACGCTCCACGCTTGCTGCCTTCCTGGCAGCGTTTCCAGCCATAGCACTCCTGACGAGCTATCTGTGGCTGTCCCTGGTCACCGTCGTCTGGGCGGTGGTCAGCGGTACCTTCCATGGTTCGTTCGTTGCTGCTGCGATATTCGCGGTCCTGCTGGTACCCTGTGGCGTTTTTCTCACGGTCAGGCTGATCCGGACGGCTATAGAGTCGGAGCGGACACTTGATCTCTGAGGACTGCGGCACCGCTCGTTGCCGAGTGCGCTAGCCCCCAATGTCGGGCCCGCCGGTCCGCCGCCTCGTGACGGCGGGCCGGCTGCGCCACCGGGAAATCGTCCCGGCGCGACCAGCCTTTCTATCAGTCCGCCTCGATGGCGTTCCGTCTTGTCCACTGCCGGAGGCGCGGCAACAGTATCGGCAGCAGGAGAACGGCGGCTGCCATTGTCCAGAGCACGATGGCGATCGGGCTGGACCACAGGATACCCACCTCGCCCCCCGACAGCGACAGCGACCGGCGCAGGCTCTGCTCGAGGATCTTGCCAAGAACCAGCCCCAGGATCAGCGGCGCCATCGGTACGCCGACGCGGCGCAGGAGATAGGCCGCAATGCCGATCGCCACCATCAGCACCAGGTCGAACGTCGTCGACTTGCCCGAGTAGACACCGATGGCGCTGACGACGACGATGAAGGGTACCAGGATCCAGGCCGGCACCGACAGCATGCGGGCAAACATCCCCACCAGCGGGATATTGATGGCCAGCAGCATGACATTGCCGATGAACAGCGAGGCGATCAGGCCCCATACCAGCGCCGGTTGCGCGTTGAAGAGCGCCGGACCCGGCGTCAGGTTATAGAGGGTCAGCACGCCCAGCATGATGGCCGTCGTTCCCGAACTGGGAATGCCGAGCGTCAGCATGGGGATGAAATTGCTGTTCGAGGCGCTGTTGTTGGCGGCCTCGACCGAAGCCAGCCCGCGCATGTCGCCGCGGCCGAAGCGGCTGCCCTCGGGGTCCTGCCGTTCCACCACGCGCTTTTCCGTCGTGTAGGCCAGGGCAGACGCCACGGTGCCGCCCGCGCCCGGCAGTATTCCCACGAAGAAGCCGACCACCGCGCCGCGCAGGCTCGACAGGGCGGTGAACTTCCACTCCGCCCGGTTGAACAGGGCCCGTCCGAGCTGCTCGATGCGCACCGCCGCTCCGCCGCGCATGCCCTCGAGCATGATCAGCAGTTCGCTGATGGCGAAAAGCCCGATGACCACGGTCGCAAACTGCACGCCATCGACGAGATTGGGGGAGCCGAAGGTGTAGCGATAGACACCGGAATTGGGATCGATGCCGATGGTGGAGATCCCGAGGCCGAGCATGATGGCGAGCATTGCCTTGACCGGCTGCTCGGTCAGCAGACCGGTGAGGCACGCAAAGGCAAAGATCATCAGGGCGACATACTCGATCGGGCCGAAGGCCAGCGCCCAGCGGGCCAGGATCGGTGCCGCGAGGACGATGCCGACGGTCGCGACGGCGGATCCGACGAACGAGGTCCATGCCGAGAGCGACAGGGCGACGCCGGCCTGCCCCTGACGGGCGAGCGGATAGCCCTCGAGCGCCGTCATGACGGCGGAGGCCTCGCCAGGGACGTTGAGCAGGATGGCGCTGATGCGGCCGCCATATTCGGAGCCGATATAGATCGCTGCCATCAGGATCAGCGAGGATTCGGGCGGCAGGCCGAGCGCGAAGACCACGGGCACCAGCATGGCGACGGCGTTGATCGGCCCGAGTCCGGGCAGCACGCCGACCATGGTGCCGACGATCGAACCGAGACCGGCGAGCAGCAGGTTGACCGGGCTCAGGGCAACGCCAAAGCCGGTTGCCAGGTGAGACAGGGTGTCCATCAGAACAGGCCTCCGAGAACGCCTGCGGGCAGGACGACGGCCAGCGCGCGGTCGAACAGCAGGAAGGAAGAGATGGCCAGCACGGCCCCCGTCAGCAGCCCCTGCCACCAGCGGGCGCCAAAGATCATGGCGATCGGCATCATCAGCAGGGTCGTGGACACGATGAAGCCAAGCGGCTGAAACAGGAGCGCATAGGCGAGCAGGCACCCCGCCAGCGCCAACAGGGCCCGGTTCACACCGGACCCTGCGGGAGGAACCACACCCCCGCCCCTGATCGTCAGGATCAGGCCGCAGACGGCGATGATCCCGGCGGTGATCAGCGGGAAGGCCTTGGGGCCGACGGGTTCATAGGCGAAGGGCGCGTCCAGCCCGTAGCCGTAGGCTGTCATCAGCGCTGCAATCACAAGCGCCGAGATCCCGAGGGTGCGGTCGTTGGTCATTGGAGCTCGGCCTTACTGCGTTGCCAGGCCGAACTCGGTGGCGAGCGCCTTGTAGAAGCCCACCTGCTCGGTCACGAAGCGGTTGGTCTCCTCGCCCACGATCGGCATCATGAACAGGTTGCGCTGTTCGAGGGCCGACTGGTATCCGGGCGACTGCATGGCGGTGGTGAAGGCATCGACCCACCACTGATAATCCGCATCGCTCACGTCGGGACCGACATAGAAGCCGCGGGCGATCGGCCAGCGGATGTCGTAGCCGAGTTCGGACGCAGTGGGGACTTCCGCCAGCTTGCCCGGAAGGCGCTGCTCGGAAAAGATCGCCAGCATCTTGAGCGGCGCCCCGCCATCGATGGCTGCCTGGCTGTCGCCGACATCGTTCATGCAGAGATCGACATGGCCGCCCTGGAGGGCCGTCGCGCAGTCGCCGCCACCCTCGAAGGCCACGAACCGCATGGCCTTGTAGTCGACACCTGCAGCGCGGGCCAGCATGGCCGCCTTCATCCAGTCCTGGCTGCCGATGGTGCCGCCGGCGCCGATGATCACCGAGGTGGGATCGGCCTTGATGGCCTGCACCACATCATCGAGCTCGGCATACTTGCCGTCCTGCTGGGTAACGACAGCGCCGTAGTCGGCGCCGACCACGGCCACCCAGCGCACGTCCGCCTCGCTGTACTCACCGAACTTGCCCTGGGCAATGTTGAGCAGCGAGCCGGCCGAGAAGGCGACGATGGTGCCGGGCTCCGCGCGACGCTGGCCGACGATGGTGTTGTAGGCCACGGCCCCGATGCCGCCCGGCATGTAGGAAATGCGCAGGGGCGAGGAGACCGCGCCGGAATCGGCCAGGGTGGCCTGGGCCAGCTTGCAGGTGATGTCGAAGCCACCGCCTGGCTGGGCCGGTGCAATGCACTCGGGGTTGGCAGGCTGTGCAGTGGCGACCGCCGGCATGGTGAGGTTCACCGCGGCCAGGGTGGCGAGGGCTGCTAGCGCACGGTACGTGCTTTTCATTGTTTTCTCCTCTGGGATATTGGCGGGTCCTCCAACCCGCCTCCCGAGTGGTAGCCAAGTGAAGCTTTCAATTAGCTGTCAGCGAGGGCCGGCAGGGTCAGCGCCGCCACGAGCCCGCTGCGGTCCCTGCGCCGGCGCAGGGTGAGCGTGCCGTTGCAGGCCCTCGCCGCCGTCGAGGCGATCGCCAGTCCGAGCCCGCTGCCCGAGCGTTTCCGACCGGCCGCACCGCGCCGGAAGCGGACGCCGGCCAGGCCGATCTCGGCGTCGGACATGCCCGGGCCCTCGTCCTCCACCTCGAGCACCACCTGTCCGTCCGCTTGCTCGATGCGGACGGTGACGGTCGAGTGGGGCGCTGCGTACTTGACCGCATTGTCGATGAGGTTGGTGAGGGCTTCGCGCAGCAATCCCTCATTGCCCTGCACCAGCACGGGGACGTCCGGTGCCTCGAGCGCGCAGTCCATCCTGCGGCTGCGCATGGTGGGCCACATCAGTCTCACGGTCTCGGCAGCCGACTCCACCAGGTCGACCGTCTGCATGGGAAAGATGTCCGTCCCCTGCGAGGTCCGCGCCCTGGCAAGGGCCAGCAGCTGGCCGGTCGTGCGCGCCGAACGCTCCAGCACATCCCGGGCCGACCGCAGGGTTTCGTGGATTCTCCCCACGTCGGTCTCATGCAGGGCCACGTCGATCTGGGTCCGCAGCACGGCCATGGGCGTCCGCAACTGGTGCGATGCATCGTCCAGAAAGGCGCTCTGCTGGTCGGCCTGGTCGCGGTTGCGCTGCATCAGTCGGTTGAAGGCGTCGACCAGCGGCCGGGCCTCCGCGGGCAGGCGTGAGCCATCGATGGGCTTGAGATCGTAGGGGTCGCGACGGTCGATGGCCTCGCGCATGAGGTCCATGGGCTTGACCGCGAAGTAGACACCGATCGCCAGCAGTCCCCCGAGCGCGACGACGACCAGCACGTCGCGCGCGATCGCCCGCTCGATCAGGGTATTCTGGAACGAGGATCGGGATCCCTTGGTCTCGGCCACCTGGATCGTGATCGTCGTGCCATCGGGATCGTATGCTTCCAGCGGCCGTTTCAGCGAGCCGAGCCGCACGATCTCGCCGAAATAGGCGACATCCTCGAACTTGATCTCCCCCGGCTTCAGCCCGGTTGCCGGCGGCAGCAGAACATCGCCGATTTGCACCAGGTTGTCGTCGGTCGAGACGCTGAAATAGACGCGCCCCTGCGCCGTCAGCTCGAAGAAGGAGAACAGGTTGTAGGGGAGCTCGACGCCCACGCCGCCGCTCTCGGTGGAGATGTTGGCGTTGATCGCCCGTATGGCGCCGGCGAGCGAGCGGTCATAGGCACTGTCCGACAGTTCGGTGATGGTGGTGGCGCTCATCCACAGGCTCGCGGCCATGGCCGCGATGATGGCCGGCAGGATCCAGAGGCCGAGCGTCACCGCGAGGCGCCGGCCTCCGGCTTTGGGCCTCATGAGGATCATTGCGCCTCGGCTTCCAGCACGTAGCCCAGTCCGCGCAGGGTGCGGATGTTCACGTCGCCGACGAGCTTCTTGCGCAGGCGGTGTGCAATGACCTCGATAGCCTCGAGCTGGATGTCGGCTTCATAGGAGAACATCCGGTCCATGATCTGCTGCTTGGACATGGGCTGGCCGGCATGCTGCAGCAGAATGCGCAGCAGGGCGTGCTCGCGTGGCGTCAGGTCGAGATGCTGCCCACCGAGGCTGAAGCTCTGTTCGGAGGAATTGTAGCTCAGCGATCCGCAGGAGAAGGTGCCCACATTGCGCGCGTTCGCCCGGCGGACCAGCGCCGTCAGCCGGGCTTCCAGCTCTTCGATGGCGAAGGGCTTGCCGAGAAAGTCGTCTGCGCCCTGATGCAGCGTGCCGATCCGCTCGTTGAGGGAATCGCGCGCCGTCAGGATCAGTGTCGGGGTGGTATCCTTGCGCTCGCGCATGCGCTGCAGCACGCTGCGCCCATCCAGCTCCGGCAGTCCGAGGTCGAGCACGACGACATCATAGGTCTCCTGCCGGATGCGCCGGTCGGCATCGCGCCCGTCCTCCGCCCACTCCGCAATGATGCCAAATCGCTGATGCAGTGCCTTGACGGTCCATTGCGCCAACTCGCCGTCGTCCTCAACCAGCAAGACTTTCACGATCGGGCTGCGCCCATATGGGTGCGAGGATTGGTCGTCTGGTGCCTGGTGTCCATCATCCTTCCGCCTTAACGCAGCCGATTACTTTGTCCAGCCTGTCCGAGTACTTTCGGCGCCCCCCGCTGCGGTGGCCAATCGAACCAGCCCCCGTTTCGGCGCGGCAACACACGCTTGACCACCCTGTGCGAACCTCATAAGGCTATATAACTGGTTTTTTAGTTTATATGATGTGGAGGGCATCCCTTGCAGCTTCTTTGGTCGCCGAGATCGCCCTTCGTGCGCAAGGTCATGATCGTTCTGCACGAAACCGGCCTGCTCGATCGCGTCGAGACGGTGCGCGCCGTTGCCTCCATGGCCAATGTGAACCCGGACATCCTCAGGCATAACCCACTCGGCAAGATTCCGGTACTGATCACGCCCCATCACGGCGCGATCTACGATTCCCCGGTAATCTGCGAATATCTCGACGGCCTTCACGCCGGGGTGCCGATGTTCCCGGCCGAGGGCAGCGCCCGCATCACCGCGTTGCGGCGCCAGGCGCTGGGTGACGGGCTGCTCGACGTCCTGCTGCAGACGCGAAACGAAGCCGGGCGGCCCGATGGCGCACCGTCCCCCACTTATCTCGCCGGGTTCGAAACCAAGGTCGCGGCAGCGCTGACGGCGCTCGAGGCCGAGGCGGCCGCACTGGCCGGCAGCGCTTTCGACATCGGGCATATCGCCATCGGCTGTGCCCTCGGCTATCTCGATTTCCGCTTCAGCGACCGCGACTGGCGCCGGAACCATCCCGCGCTCGCCGGATGGCACGCCGGCTTCGAGGGGCGGCCATCGGCGCTGGCGACGCAGCCGGGCGAGGGAGCCGCGTCATGAACCAGGCACCCCTGTCGCACATCCGCGTGCTCGATCTCAGCCGCATCATGGCGGGGCCTTGGGCCAGCCAGATCTTCGCCGACCTCGGCGCCGACGTCATCAAGATCGAGCGCGAGGGCCGCGGCGACGATACCCGCAGCTGGGGTCCGCCCTTCCTCAAGGACAGGGACGGTAACGACACCACCGATGCCGGCTACTTCCTCGCGGTCAATCGCGGCAAGCGCTCCATCACCCTCGACATCGCGACGCCCGAGGGCCAGCGCGTCGTGCGCGAACTGGTCCGGCACTGCGACATCGTCATCGAGAACTTCAAGGTCGACACCCTCGACCGCTATGGCCTCGGTTACGAGGACCTCAAGGCGATCAAGCCGGATATCATCTACTGTTCGGTCACCGGTTTCGGCCAGACCGGCCCCCGCCGGGAGCAGCCGGCCTATGACTTCATGATCCAGGCCATGGGCGGACTGATGAGCGTTACCGGCGAGCCGGACGGCGCACCGGGCGGTGGTCCGGAAAAGGTGGGTGTTCCCATCGTCGACATCATGACGGGCATGTATGCCGCCA
>JAEZHZ010000108.1 GCA_023436745.1 Pseudomonadota bacterium
CGGTGAGGGTGAGCCTGTTCACGGCGGCGATCTCGCGGCTCATGCGATCCATGGCCTGCTCGAACAGCTGGCGCTCGGAATAGCTCTGCTCGGGCTGCTCCTCGGAACGATAGAGATCGCGCACCACTTCCGAAATGGCGATCAGGTCGCCGGAATTGATCTTGGCTTCGTATTCCTGCGCGCGGCGCGACCACATGGTGCGCTTGACGCGGGCACGCCCGGTGACGGTGGTCAGAGCCTGGGCGACAAGGGTCTCCTCGGCCAGCTTGCGCATGCCGACGGACTTGATCTTGGCCACGGGCACGCGTAGCGTCAGCTTGTCCTGCTCGAAGCTGATCACGAACAGCTCGAGGGTGAGGCCGGCTACTTCCTGCTCTTCGATGGCGACGATCAGGCCTACACCATGGGAAGGGTAGACGATGTATTCGCCCGTCTTGAACCCAAGCCGCTGCTGTGACTTCTTGGCTACCATATCGAGGATACTCCTTTCGACGCGCCCTGACGGCCGGTTCCTGGCGGGAAGGACCGGCCATTCAAACTTGTACATGCAGCAGTCGAGTCCCATGGTTCCCCGGGTCCGCTTTCCCGGAGCGCCATGCATCAGGTGATGTCTGTCAAAAAAATCGTGCCGGATGGCACGGGCTGGTGACGGGCTCAACTGCAATGAGCGGCACCATATCACAAAAAAACAGCAAGATCAAAATATCCGAATCACCCCACGGTCCGGCGTACCGCGGGGTTCGGCTGTTGTGACGGCGATGTGACCCGGCAAGCCCTGGCGGAACTAGTCGCCCTCGCCGGGGGCCTCCGAGAAGTACTTCTGCAGCTTGCCCGTCTCGCCGTCGCGTTCCTTTGCTTCCGGCATCGGATCGCGCCGCTCGGTGAGGTTGGGCCAGGCGCTGGCGTACTTGCGGTTGAGCTCCAGCCACTCGTCGAGTCCGCTCTCGGTGTCCGGCTTGATCGCCTCGGCCGGGCATTCCGGCTCGCACACACCACAGTCGATGCACTCGTCCGGGTGGATGACCAGCATGTTCTCGCCCTCGTAGAAACAGTCCACCGGGCACACTTCGACACAGTCGGTGTACTTGCAGGCGATGCAGTTGTCGGTGACGATATAGGTCATGGGGATCAGTCGTCAGGAGCGGGTCTCAACGCGTCCGGTGCTAAACCGTTTCCGTCGGGGGTGCAAGGCTGGCGCTTCGCACCATTTGGCGCAGGGGACGGCAGAAGCGGAACGCTGTTGCGCGCGGCCGCCCGCCGGAGCCGTTCACGCCCCGCCCGGCCGGGCTCAGCCCGTGGGCAGCGGCGGCGGCGACAGATCCTCGTAAAGCCCCGCGGCCTCGCTGGCGGGGCCCCGGCGCGTACCGGGGTCGATGATGCGCCACACCACGATCCGGCCGTGAAGCTGCATGGTCAGCACGTCGCCGGCCCCCACCTTGCGGTCGGGCCGTTCGGTGCGCTCGGAGTTGATCCGCACCGCGCCGGTCTCGATGAACTTCTGCGCCAGCGTGCGCGACTTGAGCGCGCGCGCGTGAAAGAGAAACTTGTCGAGCCGCTCCCGATGCGGGGTGTCCGGCGGCTCGATCAATCGCTACTCCGGTCGCGGATTGCGCAGGGCGGCAAGCTTGGCGAAGGGGCTGTCCGGATCGAACGGCTTCTCCCGGCGCTCCTCGCGCGGGCGCTCGTTGCGGGGCTTGTCCTCGCGCTTGTCCGGGCGGCGGCCTTCCGGCCGGCCCTTCCTGCCCTCGGCACCTTCGGCATCGGCGTCCGGCCGGCGCTTGCCTTCGGGCCGCTGACGCTGGTTGTTGCGTGGCGGACGGGCGTCGGCCCCCTCGGGGCGGCGACGGCCTTCGTGGCGCTTGCCCTCGGCGCCGCGACCACCGGGGAACCACACCTCGTCGAACTCCGGCTCGGCGGGCACGACAGGAGCGTCCGCGGCAGGAGCGGCCTCCACGATGGTGGTCTCCGGCACGTCCGACATGGCGAGCGCCGGAGCAGCCTCCACGACCGCTTCGGCCTCGGCCGGGTCGATCGTCGCGGGGTTTTCGGCGAGCGTTTCCTCGAAGGCCGGTGCCTCGGGGGTGGCCTCCGCCGCCGGCACGGGGGCCGGCGCCTTGGGCGTGCGCCGCACGCGGTAGCCGAGCGAGGTCAGGATCGAGGCGAAATCCTCGCCCGAGCAGCCCAGCAGGCTGGTCATTTCCACTGTGACGCGGAAGCCGTTGGCCTCGGCGGCGCCGGCCGGCAGTTCGCCCTGGTAGGGGCGCGAGGCGTCGATGGCGATCAGCGGCCGGATGATGTCGGCCAGCCGCTCGAGAATGTCGATGCGCACGGCCCGCTTGCCCGCCACCTTGAAGCCGGCGATCTCGTAGAGGCGCGTATCGACTTCCGGATCGACGGTGAAGCTCGTGCGGCCCGACAGCACGATGTGCGGGATGTCGGTGACACCCGGCTGGCGCAGCCCGCCATTCTTGATGGCGAACAGGATCAGCGCCAGTTCGCGCGGCGCCGGCTTGAGGCTAAGCGGCAGGTAGATGTGGTAGGCGCCGAACTTGATGCCGAGCTTGCGCATCTTGGCGCGCACGTCCTGGTCGAGTTCCTTCACCTCGTTGGCAACCTGCCCGCGCGGCAGGATGCCGAGATGCTCGAACAGCTGGAAGGCGATGCCGCGCGCGCCGCCATCGATGTCGGCGGGCGCCTCGAGGGCCATCACCGGCTCGAGCACGGTGTTGATATGGTGGCGCAGCCACAGCGACAGGCGGTCCTGCACCCGTTCGAGGTCGGTGCCGGTGAGCATGTCGTCGGCGAGCACCAGGATGCGTGGCCGGTAGAGCGACTCGCCCTCGACCAGTTCGGCGACGATCTCGCCGCGCCAGCGCATGCGGCCATCGGTGGCCAGCACGAATTCCTCGTTGGGCGCGCCGGCGAGGCGGTCGGCGCGATTGTGGATTTCCGGCGCCACCACCTGCTCGGCGGCGCCGCGCAGATTCCGGGCGTCGAAGTCTCCCTCGCCTCGCGCCAGGGTGAAGCGGAAGCCTTCGAGCGTGCCGATGAGATGGCCTTCCAGCCGCACTTCGCCGCGTTCGTTGATTTCGGGAGATACCATACGTCTGTCTTTCAGATGGCGCAGCAACACGCTGGTGCGCCGGTCCACGAAGCGCTGGGTGAGCCGCTCATGCAGGGCATCACTCAGGCGATCCTCGATATCCCGGGTCTTTTCGCGCCAATGTGATGGGTCCGCAAGCCAGTTTTTCCGATTGGCGACGAAGGTCCAGGTGCGGATTTGCTTGATCCGGTTGGACAATGTGTCGATGTCACCGCTGGCATTGTCGCAAAAGCGCACCTGCTCGGCAATCCAGTCCTCGTCGACGTGCCGCCGCTTGACTAAATCCGTGTAAATACGGGTGACGATTTCTCCATGCATCGCCGGGGAAATCCCCTGATAGTCAGGTATCTGGCAGCATTCCCAAAGAAGCCGCGCGCCATCGAGCCCGCGCGCCAGCTGACCGGCCTCGTTGCGGGCGACGAACTCCAGCGCCAGCTGGTCGGTGGCGGTCGGAACGCGGGTCAGGCTGCGGTGTTCCGGCACCGCTTCGAGGCTTCGGCGCAGCGCATTGATCGATGCGAAATCCAGCCGGTTGTTGCGCCATTGCAGCACTTCCACCGGCTGGAAGTCGTGGGTTTCGAGCTGCACCACCAGTTCCTCGTCCAGTTCCGGCACGCCGCCGGTCACTCCGAAGGTGCCGTTGCGGGTATGCCGGCCGGCGCGTCCGGCGATCTGGCCCAGCTCTGCGGGCGTGAGATCGCGGCTGACGCGGCCGTCGAACTTGGAGTCGTCGGCAAAGGCTACGTGGTGGATATCGAGATTGAGCCCCATGCCCACCGCGTCGGTGGCGACGAGAAAGTCGACATCGCCGTTCTGGTAGAGTTCGACCTGCGCATTGCGGGTGCGCGGACTGAGCGCGCCCATCACCACCGCCGCCCCGCCCCGCTCGCGCCGGATCTGCTCGGCGATGGCATAGACCTGCCGGGCCGAGAAGGCGACGATTGCCGAGCGCGGCGGCTGGCGCGAGATCTTCCGCGAACCGGCATAGCTCAGTTGCGACAGGCGCGGCCGCTCGATCATCTCGGCATGCGGCAGCAGCTTGCGGATCACCGGCCCCATGGTCGCCGAGCCGAGCTGCAGCGTTTCCTGCATGCCGCGCGCATTGAGGATGCGATCGGTGAACACATGGCCGCGGTCGAAGTCGATGGCGACCTGGATCTCGTCCACGGCCACGAAGTCGACCCGCATGTCCATCGGCATCGCCTCGACGGTGCAGATCCAGTAGCGCGGCTTCGCCGGAACGATCCGCTCCTCGCCCGTCACCAGCGCCACCGCCTGCACGCCAGCCCGCTCGACGACCCGCTGGTACACCTCGCGGGCGAGCAGGCGCAAAGGCAGGCCGATCATCCCGGTGGGATGGGCCAGCATACGCTCGATGGCAAAGAAGGTCTTGCCGGTGTTGGTCGGGCCAAGGATCGCCTTGACCGGCGGCGTAAAGGTCATCGCGGACAATGTAGGCATTGCCGGGCGGGCTTGCGAGTGCTGAAATTCATGTCCCGGAAAGGGACAACCTTCATGCCACAATCCCCACTCCGTTAGGGACTGGAACGTGTCCGGAACAAACGGGAACCGAATCGATGAGAATCACCGGGTCCGGATTCGTTCGCATCTACATCTGGTGGCTTCGTCGCCCTCGTTGCCGCTAGAACCGCCGCCCCGGCCTGTCCGCAGGTCGCCCGGCCACAAAGAACCGGCAATCTTGATTGCCAGCGGGTTAATCCGGCCCCGTCTGGCCCATTTCCTACCCGAACATGGTCGGGCGGGGTCCATAAAATAATCATCGTGTTTACCGATGATGACCCGCTTGCCGCAGGCTTGACCCTCGCCTGGTAACGAAAAGGGCGTTGACCGTACCGGATCGGGACGCGGCTGCTGCCATGGGGTGTCAGGTACGAACGCGCAGTAACCGCCGAAATACGGAGCCGCTGCCATGCACATCGAACTTCCGGAGACCGTCACCCGCTATTTCGAACTCGCCAACCGGGGCGACCGCGAGGCCATGGCAGCGCTCTTTGCACCCGATGCGGTCGTCGAGGACGAAGGGCAGAGCCACGCGGGCACCGCCGCGATCCGGACCTGGCTCCACGAAGTCGAGAACAGGTACCGCCCGCGCTACCAGCTCGAAGCCGCAACCAGCGCCGGCGACGTCACCACCGTGGCGTTCGTGGTCTCGGGCAGCTTTCCCGGCAGCCCCGCCTCGCTGCGCCAAGCGTTCACGCTGTCGAACGGCCTCATCAGCCGCCTGACGACGCTCTAGCCTCGTCCCGTTCCGGCACAGCCTGGCGGCCGTTCCGCGGCCTTGGCTTAACCTCTCGACCGAAACCGGAACGAACGGGGCTCGAATCGCGGCGGTGCACCGGATGCGGCTTTGTTCACGCCCAACATCTGGGTGACGCCTCCTCCCGCCGGCACAACCCCATCGCTGTCGCGTCCCCGTTCCGCCCTGAACGAGGGCAAAACCGTTCATCTCGCCTAACAAGCGGTTAAGCAGCAGCTGTTTTGCGTGTTTTGCAGCAGAACCTTACGGCGGATTCCCCGAAACAGTTCTCGGCGTTAACGGAAAGCAACCGCTTCTGCTCGGAACGGCGGCAATCCGTTCACCAAAAACCCGTTGACCGTACCAGTCCGGTACAATCCGGCACGGCATCGGCGCCCCCTTGGAAAAGTCAAGAATCCGGCTTGCCTTGACTAAACCGCAATGCACCTCCACATTGTGCTCATACGTTTGAGCCTAGATGGCGATCTGTCCGGCCCCTTATTGGCCGTTTCACTGGTTACCCGGAACACTTGCACGTACGGAGTCAGGCGCATACCGCGCCGGGCCCTAATCGCTCGCTTGCTTCCGCTTCGGGCAAACAGAGAGGCCGCCATGATCACCGGCACCGTAAAATTCTATAATTCCACCAAGGGCTTCGGCTTCATCACCCCCGACCAGGGTGGCAAGGACGCCTTCGTCCATGTCTCCGCGGTCGAGCGGGCCGGCCTGACCGGCCTCGGCGAGGGCCAGAAGCTCAGCTACGACCTCGAGAATGGTCGCGACGGGCGCGAGTCCGCCATCAACCTTCAGGTTGCCTGAACCGGCATCACTCAATCACGGGGTTCGGCCATGGCCGAACCCCAACCGACAAAAGGAAAGCCGACAATGCGTCATATCTATGCAGTAGGTCAGATGGTGGAGCTCTCGGGACCCACGAACCGCCCAGCGGGAGCCTGCCGCATCGTGGCGTGCATGCCCCATGACCGGGGACCGCTCCAGTATCGCGTGCAGTGGCACGGCGATCCGGTGCAGCGCGTTGTCAGCGAATCCGACCTGCGCCGCTCCAGCGCCAGCAACACCCCGCAGCAGCAAGAGGAAGCGGCAGAGTCCGCATTCCGGCCTCTGCGCGTCGTGCGCAGGTGACCGCGCGCTTCGACTACGACCAATCCGCGGAGCTCTATGCCGGCTCCACAGCCCATCGCGGCCGCGGGCCGCGCTACTTGCGCTTTCCGTCCGCCGCAGAGGCGGTCCGGTATGCTGTCGAGGAGCTTCCGCGCCCACAACTCCGCTATTCATCCGTCGAGATCGGCGATGAGCGCTTCGAAGGCGATGCCATCATGCAGCTCTACCTCTCAACGGACTACCCGCTCGCCCGCGCGAGCCACTAGAAAAGACTTAAGACAGAATGACTCCGAATCTGAATACCGCGTCCGAGCTCTATCTCGGCCGCGACCGGCAGACCGCGCTTGAGCTCGGTCCCCGCCGGTTCCGCACTGCAACCGGTGCCATCCGCTTCGCCATGGAAAATGCTGCACCCGTCAGCCGCCGCGGCGCCTTCGTCCAGATCGGCAACCGCCGGCTCGAAGAAAAGCAGATCGCCCGCATCTACCGGGACATGGACACCGCAAT
>JAEZHZ010000176.1 GCA_023436745.1 Pseudomonadota bacterium
CCCTTGAGCATGATCGCCGCAGCCACCTCGTCGGAAACGCCGTCCGGCACCCGCACCAGCTTCTGTGCCGGCATGATGCGCTCTTCGGCATAGGCGCCGGGCGTCCCCTGGTAGGCAACCCGGTCACCCACCTGCACCGCGTCGACCCCGGCCCCGATGGCCGTCACCACGCCCGCACCCTCGTTGCCGCCGACAAAGGGCGTCTGCATCGGATAGATGCCCGAACGCTGGTAGGTGTCGACGAAGTTGAGACCGATCGCGGTGTGCCGGATCCGGACTTCTCCCGCCCCGGGCTCACCCACCGGGCGTTCCTCGTAGCGCAGGACGTCCGGTCCGCCGATCTCGTGGATGACGATGGCCTTGGTCATTTGGTACCCTTTGGCTTGCGGGGAGCGGATTTCGGCCGGGCCTGTGCCCGTGTGATCGGCGTCGTTCGGCCGCGCGGCTTGCCCGTCACGGCCTCGACGCCGCGCGTTGCGCCCACCGAGCCGACGTCGCCGGTGAACGGCGTCACCGGCGGGTTTGGCGATCCTGCCACGCCCCTGGCTGCCAGCTTGCGCTGCTTTGCGAAGATGTTGACGGCTTCCACCAGTACGGAAAAGCCCATGGCCGAGTAGATGTAGCCCTTGGGAATGTGGAAACCGAGCCCGTCAGCCACCAGCGACACGCCGATCAGCAGCAGGAAGGCCAGCGCCAGCATCTTGGTGGTCGGGTGGTCGGCCACGAACTTGGCGATCGGGCCGGAGGCGAAGAACATCACCGCCACCGCCACCAGCACTGCGGCAATCATCACCGCCACCTGGTCCGCGGGCACCATGCCGACTGCGGTGATGATCGAATCGATCGAGAACACCATGTCGATGACGACGATCTGCACCAGGATCGCCTGCAACGAAGCCTTGGCTGCTTCGGCGAGGCCCACCTCGTGCGGCTCTTCCATGGCCGCGTGCATCTCGTGCGTGGCCTTGTAGATCAGGAAGCCGCCACCCGCGATGAGGATGATGTCCTTCCAGGAGAAGTCGTGCCCGAAAGCGCTGAACACCGGGTCCTGCAGCTGCACGATGACGCTGATCAGGAGCAGCAGGATGATGCGGAACACGAGCGCCAGCCCGATGCCGAGCTTACGGGCGAATTCCGCCTGCTCGCGCGGCAGCCGCGACACCAGCACTGAAATGAAGACAATGTTGTCGATCCCCAGGACGATTTCCATCACCGTCAGGGTCAAGAACGCCACCCATACTGTTGGGTCGGCGAGAAGTTCCAGCATCTCCAGCTCCTCATGAGACTCGTGCGCGCAATGTAAGTGCGGCCCGCAACGCCTGAAAGCCCGGCTGCGATGCATTTTGTTGGGCCACCCGCATCCCGCCAAACGGCTGGCCCGTTTCCCCGACTGGGTGATATGTCATGGCCCAGCCAGTTTTCGAGGTCTCGATGGACTCCTTCACGCCCCTTCCAGCCCTGATGGGCGGTTGCCTGATCGGTCTCGCCGCCGCCACCCTGTGGCTGGCGAATGGCCGGCTCGCCGGCATCTCCGGCATGGTCGGCCGGCTCCTGCCGTTCTCCCCCGCGCAGCTGTGGCGCCTCGTCTTCATCCTCGCGCTCGTCGCCGGCGCCGCCGGCACGGCCCTTCTTTGGCCCCAGCTCGGCAATGGCGGCAGCCAGCCCGCCCGCCTGGTGACCGCCCCCGCATCCCTTGGCGTACCCACGCCCGTCTGGCTCGTCATCGCCGGCCTGCTGACCGGCGTCGGCACGATCCTGGCCAACGGCTGCACCTCCGGCCACGGCATCTGTGGCCTTGCCCGGCTGTCACCGCGCTCCTTCGTCGCCGTCGGGGTCTTCTTCGGCGTTGCCATCCTCACCGTCACCCTCACGGGAGTGGTGTGATGCTCAGGCTGCTAGCCGCCGCTCTCAGCGGCCTCCTGTTCGGCGCCGGTCTCTACGTCTCGCAGATGGTCGACCCCTACAAGGTTCTTCGCTTTCTCGATTTCACCGCCATTCCCACCGGCGGCTGGGACCCGAGCCTCGCCCTGGTGATGCTGCCCGGCGTCGTCATCATGTTCCTCGCCGTCCGCATCTCCGGCCGCCGCACGGCGCCACTGTTCGACCGGCGCTTCCACCATCCCGAGGCCAGCCGCATCGACGCGCCCCTCATTGCGGGCTCCGCCCTGTTCGGCATCGGCTGGGGCATGTCGGGACTGTGCCCCGGCCCGGCGCTCGCACTCCTCGCCTTCCCGCCCGCCGACCTCTGGATCTTCCTCGCCGCAATGCTGGCGGGCATGGTCGGCACCCGTCTGGTCCAGCTCCGGCCCGCGCGCCTCGATCCGGCGGTGCAATCATGAGCGCCCCGGTTCAGGCCGTCGTCGTCGGCGGCGGTCTCACCGGCGTCGCGGCGGCCATCGTCTGTGCCCGGGCGGGCCTCCGCACCGTCCACCTCTCGCCGCCCGCCCCACCCGATCGCCGCACCTCGGCGCTGATGCAGCCTAGTGTGGACTTTCTCCGGGCGGCCGGGCTCGTCGATGCGCCGGAAGCGATCGGTCACCCCCTCACGCGCATCCGCATCATCGATGCCACGAACCGGCTGATCCGCGCGCCCGAGACACTGTTCGACGCCGCCGAGATCGGACTGGCCGCCTTCGGCTGGAACTTTCCCAACATCCGGCTGATGGAACGCTTCCAGGCCGTGGCCGAGACGCTGCCGAACCTGGAGGTCCGCCCGGTCGGCGCCACCGCTCTTCACCGCACTGCCCATGGCTATCGCCTGACCCTTTCCGACGGCACGGACGTCACCGCACCCCTCGTCGTGGGTGCCGACGGCAAGAAGTCCCTGGTCCGCGCCGCCGCAGGTTTCGCGGTGCGCGAACACGCCTTTGAGCAGGCGGCACTGGTCTGCGATCTGGAACTCACCCGGCCGCTCGATGGCACCTCGGTCGAGTTCCACTACCCGCAGGGGCCGTTCACGCTCGTGCCCGCAGGTGGCAACAGGGCCAACCTCGTCTGGATCGACGATCATGACCTGCTCGGACAGGTTCGCGCCGCCGGCCCCGAACGGCTTCAGTCGCTGGTGAACCAGAAGTCCCAGCACCTGTTCGGCCATGTGTCGGTGGTCACCCCCGCCTTCGTCTTCCCGTTGTCGACCCTGAGCGTCGACCGCGCCGGCCGCGATGGTGTCGCTCTCGTCGGCGAGGCCGCCCACGCCTTCCCGCCGATCGGCGCCCAGGGGCTCAATCTGGGGTTGCGCGACGTCGCCGATCTCGCTGCAGCCTTGGCGGGTGCCGACACGAAGCAGGCGGAATGGGCCGGCGCCGTCTCCGATTCCTACGCCGCCCGCCGTGGCGCCGACCTTGCACGGACCGGGGGCATGGTCGACGCGCTGTTCCGCTCCCTCATCGCCGACATGCTGCCCGCCCAGGCCCTGCGCGCCGGCGGGCTGTGGGCGCTGCGCCTTGCTCCCTTCCTCCGCCGCCGCGCCTTCGGGGTCGGCATGGGGGCCGGCTCCCGCGCATAAAGAAAAAAGGGCGCGGTCTCCCGCGCCCTTCTGCGATTTCCGTTGTTCCGGGCTTACTGGGCCGGCGTTTCCGCGGGAGCCTCGCCCTCGGCTGGAGCAGAGCCGGCGGCCCCGCCCTCGGAAAGCTGCCGGCGCAGAGCCTCGGCGCGATCCTGCAGAACCTGCTCCAGGGCCTGCTCGCCCGAGGTGGCCTGCTGGAATTCGTCGAAGCTCAGGGCAGCGTCGCCGTCATAGGTAGCGGTGAAGCCGCTCAGGTCGATCTCGATCTTGAGATCCTGATTCTGGCGGTTCTTGGCGGTCAGCGTCAGCTTGTTGCCGCGCTTCATGGAATTGATGAACTGCTCGTTGATCACCAGCTGCGTGGCGCAGGACTGGGGGTCGCACAGCATGTAGGGAACCTTGATCTCCTGGCCCCCGTCGATCTGCCAGGTCAGGCCGAACGGCAGCAGCACCCCGAGCGGCACGGCGGCAACGGCCAGCAGCCGGCTCTCCTGGCCCGGATCGTCGCGCAGCAGGAACGAGCCGAGGAACTGGCCGTTCGCCAGCACCACCTGGCGCAGGATGCAGGCCTGCTCTCCGCTCGGCAGCGGGTCGCAGACCTTCAGCCAGTTCTGGCTCGGCAGCGAGTTGGCGCCCGTGGGAGCGGCAGCGGCAGCATCTGCAGCAGGTGCCTCCGCGGCAGGGGCTTCGGTAGCAGGCGCCGCGTCCTGGGCGAGCACGGCAAGGGGCGACAGCGTCAGCGCAGCAGCCGCAAGACCAGCAACGAGGGGTTTCCTGAGGTTCATAAACTGTCCTTGGCTCTTGTGGCGGTTCGAAAGGCGTCGGGTGCCACGCCGGAGAATGAGACTGCCCTTCAAGGGCTCAAATCCGGCAATAACATGACGGAACCCTCCTGCCAAAACTTTATGGCAAAAGGGTATATGCGCGTGCCTACTCGCCGCTCTCGGCCAGGCGCGCCATCCGCGACAGGATTGCCGCTGCCCCCTTGAGCCGGGTTTCCGGCGTCGGCCAGTTCCGGGCGAACACGAGCTTCTGATCCGGCTTCACCCGAACCTGGTTCGCCGGGTCCGCCACCATCTTCACCAGCGCGGTCGGATTGGGGAACTCCCCATTCCTCAGCGTCAGCACCGCGCCCTTCGGTCCGGCGTCCACCTTCTCGACATTGGCCTTGCGGCACAAAGCCTTGACGAGAATGACCTTCAGCAGCGCCTCCACCTCTTCCGGCAGCGGCCCGAAGCGGTCGATCAGCTCGGCCCCGGCAGCATCGATATCGCGAATCTCGGTGAGATCGCCCAGGCGCCGATAGAGCTGCATCCTCAGCTGCAGGTCCGGCACGTAGTCCTCTGGAATCATCACCGGCATGCCGAGCGAGATGGATGGGCTCCACTCGTTCTTGTCCTCGTAGTCGGCGTCCCCGCCGGCCTTGAGGTTGGCCACCGCCTCCTCCAGCATCGACTGGTAGAGTTCGAATCCGACTTCGCGGATATGGCCCGACTGCTCGTCCCCGAGCAGGTTGCCCGCGCCGCGGATGTCGAGGTCGTGGCTGGCGAGCTGGAAGCCGGCGCCCAGCGATTCGAGCGATTGCAGCACGCCCAGCCGCCGCTCGGCGGTGTCGGTGAGCTTCTTGTCCGCCGGCACCGTAAACAGCGCATAGGCACGCTGCTTCGAGCGTCCGATGCG
>JAEZHZ010000270.1 GCA_023436745.1 Pseudomonadota bacterium
CGCATCGCCGACCAGCGTCTTTATGGCGCCAAGCAGTCCGGGCGCAATTGCTCGGCGGTGGTCCACGTCGCTGACCACCCCTTCGTCGAGCTTCGACAGATCGCCTGACGAAAACACCGCGCCTCCCCTAGGAAGCGCGGTGTCATCATGTTCGTAGTGGTGTGGTGGCTCAGCTTGCGAGCTTGGCGGCGTCTTCGTCGCTCATGTCGAAGTTGGAGTAGACGTTCTGCACGTCGTCATCCTCTTCGAGCGTAGCGATGAGCTTCATCAGCGTCGCGCCCTTTTCCGCGTCGATCGGCGTGGTGTTCTGCGGCCGCCAGATGGCCTTCACCGATTCTGCCTCGCCCAGCACCTTTTCGAGCGCGGCCGACACCTCGGCCATACCCTCGAAGGTGGTGTAGATGTAGTGGAATTCCTCGTCGCTCTCGACATCGTCGGCGCCGGCCTCGATGGCCGCTTCCATGACCTTGTCTTCCGAACCAACGGAGACCGGGTAGGTGATTTCGCCGACGCGGTCGAACATGAAGCCGACCGAGTTCGTCTCACCAAGGGCGCCACCATTCTTGGAGAAGTAGGAGCGCACGTTGGAGGCGGTGCGGTTGCGATTGTCCGTCAGCGTCTCGACGATGATCGCAACGCCACCCGGGCCATAGCCCTCGTAGCGGATTTCGTCATAGTTCTCGCCTTCGCCGCCCGACGCCTTCTTGATGGCGCGGTCGATGTTGTCCTTGGGCATGGACTGAGCACGGGCGTTGGCGACGGCCAGGCGCAGACGGGCGTTGAACGCCGGATCCGGCATGCCCATCTTCGCCGCTACCGTGATTTCACGGGCGAGCTTGGAAAAGACCTTCGAGCGCGCCGCATCGGACTTGCCTTTGCGGTGCATGATATTCTTGGCGTGTGAATGGCCGGCCATCGGTCACTCCGGTAGGGTTTGGCTGGGCTGAAGAATGGTGCGGCCTTATAGGGCAAGACCCGCCCGATTGTGAAGCGGGCGCTAGAAGGCGGGCTCTGCCTGCGAGAGCACACCGCCGATCCGCACCGGCATGACCTTGGTCGTCAGCCCGGTCCGCGGGTCCGTCTCGATGGCCACCCCGCACAGCGTCGCCTCCCCTTCCGCCGGGCTGAACCGGCCATTTGGGATGCCGGTGAGGAAACGATTGAGCGGCTCCTCCGCATCCACCCCGATGACCGAGTCGAAGTCCCCGCACATGCCGGCATCGGCCATCAGTGCCGTGCCGCCGCGCAGGATGCGGTGGTCGGACGTGGGAATATGGGTATGAGTCCCCACCACAAGGGTTACCCGGCCGTCGAGGAAATGCCCCATGCCCTGGATTTCGGACGTCGCTTCGGTGTGGAAATCGACTACGATGGCGTCGGCCTGCTCCCCGAGGGGACAGGCCGCCACCGCAGCTTCGACCGCACGGAAGGGATCATCGATCGGCGGCAGGAACACCCGGCCGAGCGCATTGACCACCAGAACCCGGTGCCCCCTGCGACCCTCCACGAACATCGCGCCGCGCCCGGGCGTGCCGGCCGGCATGTTTATGGGCCTGACAAGGGTCGGTTCGCGCTCGATATAGCTCAGGGTATCGCGCTGATCGAAGGCATGGTCGCCCAGGGTGACGATGTCGGCACCGGCCTCGCGCAGCATGTGGAAGTGCGGCTCGGTCAGCCCGCGCCCATGGCTGGCATTCTCGCCGTTCACCACGACGAAGTCGAAGCCGTGCCGCTCGACCAGCCCCGGCAGGCGCTCCGCCACCGCATCGCGGCCGGAGCGGCCAACCACATCACCCAGAAACAGTAGCCTCATCTATCCTCGCCGAAAAACCGCACGCCCAGTTCCGTCACTACAGCGTCGAGCGGAACGTCGTGCGGCTCCCGGGGGATCGCGTCAAGTTCCTGTACGGAAAAAGCGAGGCCGATCAGCCGGGGCCGGCGCGGCAATTGCGCAAGCGTCCGGTCGTAATATCCCCCGCCATAGCCGAGGCGCGTGCCGGTCGCATCGAAGCCGAGCAGCGGCACAAGCACCACGTCAGGGGTCCGCCGCGGCGCGAGTTCGGACGGAGCGAGCGTACCGAACCCCGCCTCGTAAAGCGCGGTGCCCGGCTCCCATACACGCAGGTCGAGCGGCAGTCCCGGCCCTGCCACCACCGGCAGGATCACGGTCTGGCCGTTGTCCATCAGCCGGATCAGGATCGGCTGGCAGTCCACCTCGTCGCGGACGCTCCAGTAGGCTGCAACCGCGTCCTCTGGTTCAAGGCTGATGGCATCGAAAAAGTGCCGGCAGATCGCTGCCCCGGCCTCGGCATGCTCCTCAGGGGTCAGTGCCCCGCGCGCTGCCCGTGCCCTGCTTCGCAGCAGCGCCTTGGCTTCCTCGATTGCCGCGTCCGCCATCGCTCTCTTTCGGAAATAAGGTGCCGCCCTGGCCGTGGGAGAATCGATCCCGGGAACCTACTCACGTAGGTGGGCGCCGTATGTCCGAGCCCACGGGCCCGGTCAGGGACAGCTCCCTTAAGATCGATTAAGGCCCCGGGGATATGTGTCTCCAACACGCACCGGGCAGCGTCGTCAATATAGGCGCGTTGGACCGCGCGTGGAAGAGCGATCGCACGTCGGTTTCCAAGTACCGGCGGTCGGCCTCCTGTCGGGATCACGTCTTCGTGCCATGCGCCCGCCGCCCACCCCTCTCCGTGACCGCAATGTGCTAGTGTTTCCGAATGCGTGTGCTGTCCGTCATGTTGGCCACGGTGGCCCTACTGCTCCAGCCGAGCGTCGTCAGAGCGGAGCAGGAAACGCAGGGTGACCGACAGAGGTGCTCTCCCCTCGCGACGGATCTTATCTGCATCGATGAGGAGAGTTATGTCGCAGACGTCTGCAGCGCCATTGAACGCACCGCCGCGCATCACGGCATTCCGAGGGAGTTTTTCGCCCGCCTCATCTGGCAGGAAAGCCGCTTCGATCACCAGGCCGTCAGCCCCGCCGGGGCGATGGGGATTGCTCAGTTCATGCCCTCGACAGCCGCGCTCCGCTCTCTCGCCGATCCGTTCGATCCCGCCGAGTCCCTGGTCCGCTCGGCCGAGTATCTCAGCTTCCTTGTGCGCAAGTTCGGCAATCTGGGGCTGGCCGCGGCTGCCTATAACGGCGGGGAGGGGCGGGTCGGACGCTATCTTGGCGGCTCCGGTGGCGTGGCGGCCGAAACCCGGGCCTTCGTCTCCATCATCACAGGCCGGCCGATCGAGTATTGGCGCGGAGAGGACCCGGAGGAACTGGATTATGCGCTCCACCCGGAGCAGCCTTTCGCCGAGGCCTGCCAGAACATGGCGCAAGCCGTGCCCATGCCGGATTTCGGCCGCACCCCGGGCGAATGGCAGCCCTGGGGCGTCCTGATCTCCCAGAACTTCTCAGCCGAGATCGTCCGCAACGCCTGGGAGCGGGAGCGCAGCGAGCATGAAGCCATCTTCGGCGAACACCCGATGCTGGTCATCACCGTGCGCAACCTCAGCCTCGGCACCCGCCTTAGGTATTCGGCGCAGGTGGGCTTTCCCACCCGGCAGGAAGCTCAGGCGTTCTGCACGCGGCTGCTGGAAGCCGGCGGCAACTGCATTGTCCAGCGCAACCGGGACAACTCACCCTAGACCGCTCCGGGCGCTTGTGAACTGAATGGCGGTGCAGTTGTTCTGCGTGAAGACTGGGAAGCAACTGCGGCCGTAACCGGGGCGTCGACGCTCCAAGGCACGAGGAGCATCCGTGTTCGCCTACGTCCTCGTCGTGATCATCATTGCCATTGCCGTCAGCGCCATCGCCGAGCGGCGCGGCTTCCAGCCGGCCCTGATGGTCGCGAGCGTGGGCCTTGCGGCGTCGTACATACCCGGTATTCCCCACCTTGAACTCCCGCCGCAGGTCATACTCGGCATCATCCTGCCGCCGATCCTGTTCTCGGCGGCGCGCGACTTCAGTTTCGCCGAATTCCGCCGCCGCTCGCCCACCATCATCAACCTGGGAGTCCTGCTGGTCTTCGTGTCCACGGTAGCGGCAGCGGGCGCGGCCCTTCTGGTGCTCCCCGGCATGCTTCCGCTCGCCGCGCTGATACTCGGCGCTGCCATCGCCCCACCGGACGCCGTAACCGCCATCGCTGTCGGGCGACGCGCCGGCTTGCCCGTCGGGTTGATGACCGTCCTCAAGGGGGAGAGCCTCATCAACGATGCGGCCGCACTGACCATCTTTGCAGTGCTGGTCGCGATGGCAACCGGCACCCATGCCTTCATCGAGAACGTCCCGGTCTACTTCATCTACGTAGCTTCGGTGGGCATCCTCATCGGCTTTCTCGTCGGCACCCTGGCGCACCGGGCCAATAGGAGGCTGCAGAATCCTGAGCTTGCCTCGGCGCTGTTGGTGCTCGTGCCGTTTGTCGCCTACCTCGTGGCCGAGGAACTGCACGCGTCCGGAGTCTTGGCAGTGGTCGCGGCCGGGTTCACCGTCGGTCACCATGCCGTGCAGTCCGGCTACCGGCGCCGGCTGCAGGAGCAGGCCTTCTGGCGCACTGCCGACACACTGATCGAAGCCTTTGTCTTCGCCTATATCGGCCTGCAGTTGCGTTCCGTCATCACCGAGGCCGCCGAGGACGGATACAGGCTGTGGGACCTGTTGCTGGCAGCGGGCGCCATATTCGTCGCCATCGTTGCGGCACGGTTTGCCTGGGTCTTCGCGACCGCCGGGCTGACCGGCTGGCGTCAGCGCCGGAGGCCCCCCGCAGTTGCGCCTCTCGGCCGGTCCGAACTCATCGTGCTGTCCTTCGCCGGCATGCGCGGAGTGGTCACGCTGGCCGCCGCCGCCGGCACGCCTCTCATGGTCGGGGACGGTAGCGACTTCCCGGATCGCGAGGCGATCATCTCTCTGGCCTTCCTGGTGACCGTGATGACCTTGCTGGTTCAGGGTTTAACCCTGCCCTGCCTGATCAACCGGCTCCACCTCGATGATCAACACCATCGGCGCTTTGCCACCAACCAACGCGCCCGCGCCGAAGCCATGATCCGCGAGACGGCATTGGCGGTGCTCGCCAACTACCGCGTCAGCCATCCTACCGAGGCCGGACGCCAACTGGCCGCAAAGATGGAGATGCGGCTACGCGCCGACGACCCCCGGATGGAGCAAGCCGGCGCGTTCGACCCGCAGGAGGCCGTGGCTCTCGGGCAGGTCCTGCTCACCGAGCGGCGCAACCGCCTGGTCCAGGCGAGGGACAACCTTGAACTCGACGACACGATCGTGCGCGAAATGCTGGAAAAACTCGATATCGAGCAGGCCTTCATGGACAGCGTCACGGCAGGTGACGACGGGCCGCCCTAGGGCTGGGGCAATGGTGCAGAGGCGTCGAGCGCGTCGGCAACGCTCTCGATGGTGCGGGCTGCATTCGACAGCCGCTCGGCAAACTGCTGCTCCAGGGCCTCGTACTCGGTGGCGATCTCCTGTCCCGCCCGGGTCAGTTCGGCCACCTGTTCCTCGAGCGCGCGGATCCGGCGCTCCGCCTCCGAAAGTTCATCCAGAACGGCGATGCCGGCCATCACCGTCAGCCGGGTGTCGCCGATCTCGCCAACGGCGCCCTTCAGCCCCTCGACCTGATCGTTGAAGCGCTTGGCAAGGCCGATCAGGTGTTGCTGCTGGCCCTCCTCGCAGGCCATCCGGTAGCGTCGTCCGTTGATCTCGACATTGACTTCGGGCATCCGCTACTCCGCCTTGGCGAGGACGGCACGCACGGACTCCATGGCTTCGACGAGCCGGCGGGAGACTTCATGGGCGCTGTCGTCGAGCCGTTTTGCCCGGGCGGCAGTCTTGTCGAGCTCGGTTGCAAGTCGTGCACGCTCGTGCACGAGGCGCTGCGTATCGACCTCGATCCGCTGTTGTTGCCTGAGGCGCCCGCCGAGGTCACGCAGGCTCTGGTCGAGCCGGCCGAGTGCCCGGTCGAACCGCGCCGTCGCCGCCGTCAAGCCGTCTTCCAGTTCGCCCTGATCCATTAGCACTCGCCCACGCGACTCCGCCGTTTCAGCCTGCCCCAGCACGCCCCGGTTTGCAACCACGACCGGCCGCGACATTGACAGCCAAACCGAACCTGTTATGCCCTAAACCCGCCTTTGGGAGGAGGCGCACCGCGCCGCAGCTCCCTCCGAACAGCCCCGACGAAAGCGCTCGCCCATGCCGAATACTGCCCAGCAGAACGAACTGGCCAATGCCATCCGCTCGCTTGCGATGGATGCCGTCGAGAAAGCCAATTCCGGCCACCCCGGCCTGCCCATGGGCTGCGCCGATATCGCAACGGTGCTGTTCACCAAGGTGATGAAGTTCGATCCATCCCAGCCCCGCTGGCCAGATCGGGACCGCTTCATCCTTTCTGCCGGTCACGGCTCGATGCTGCTGTACTCCGCGCTTTACCTGCTCGGGTACGAGGACATGACCATCGAGGAAGTGAAAAACTTCCGCCAGATCGGTTCGCGGACCGCCGGCCACCCCGAGTTCGGCCATGCGAGCGGCATCGAGCCCACCACGGGGCCGCTTGGGCAGGGCCTTGCCAACTCCGTCGGCTTTGCCGTGGCCAAGGCCAAGCTCGCCGCCGAGTTCGGCTCCGAACTGGTCGATCACTACACCTGGGTCCTCGCCGGCGACGGCTGCCTCTTGGAGGGCATCTCCCAGGAGGCGATTTCGCTGGCTGGCCATCTCAAACTCAACAAGCTGGTGGTGATCTGGGACAACAACGACATCACCATTGACGGCAAGGTCTCGAACGCCGACTCCACCGACCAGATCGCCCGTTTCAAGGCCGTCGGCTGGAACACCATCGAGATCGACGGCCATGACCAGGACGCGATCGAGAGCGCCCTGAACGCCGCCAAGCAGTCCGACCGGCCGACCCTGATCGCCGCCAAGACCACCATCGGCTTCGGTGCCCCCAAGAAGGCAGGTACGGAGAAGGTCCATGGTGCTCCCCTCGGTGCCGAGGAACTCGCCGGGGCCAAGGCCGCCCTCGGCATCGACTATCCCGCCTTCGAGATCCCCTCGCACATCCTCGACAGCTGGCGCGCTGCGGGCAAGCGCTCGGGCAATCTGCGCGGCGAATGGGAATCCCGCCTCGCTTCGTCCGACAAGAAGGACGAGTTCACCCGCCGCGTCTCCGGTAAGCTCCCGTCCGGCTACGCCGCCGCGATGGCCGAGTACAAGCAGAAGCTCGCCGCCGACAAGCCGAAGGTCGC
>JAEZHZ010000276.1 GCA_023436745.1 Pseudomonadota bacterium
ACCGGCTGTGCCGTCGGCACGCGTCCGGCGGAATCCGCGCGCTTGATCGCATCGATGATGTCCGGGGTCAGCGCACCGGTCGGCTCAAGGCCGTTGCGCTCCTCGAAGGCGCGAATGGCGCGGGCCGTCATCGGCCCATAAAAACCGTCGACCTTACCCTCGAACAGGCCCAGCTGCGCCAGCTTCTTCTGCACCGCAAAGGCGTCCGCATTGCCCACCGGCTGGTCCGGAATGGCAGGAGCCGCCGCCGGCACGCTGCCGGTCGTCTGCGGAGCCACCTCGCTGACCGTGGCCATCGGCTGCACCGGCTCGATCGCCGCGACCGGGCGTTCGGAAGCCGGCAGCGGCACGGGCACGGCTTCCAGCTGGGCCGCCACATTGGCGGTCGGCTGGAAGAATGGCGAAGGATGCCGCGTCGTCTGCCCGAACAGGGCATTGGACGAGGCAAGGGCCGTCAGAGCCACAAGGCCGAGCAAAGCCGTGGAAGCCAGGGGCGCCCGCATATATTGCGACCAGGTCCATAGCCCCGCGCGGGCCAGGGACGCCGCAACGGCGCTGCCTGCCAGGACCGGCAGGCGGGAGAGCGTCGAAGCTGTCATTGCGCTTTTCTTTTTTCGTCTTGCCATTGGCGACCGGAAGGAACCGTCTCCCGGCGGATGGGAGTCACCACGGCAGTTTCCTCGGTCTTTATTGAGGGACCGTTTATGGGCAGCAAGACGGTCACGGTTGTCCCCGCCCCTATTTCGGACATGGCCCGCAGCGTGCCGCCATGCAGTTCGGCCAGGCCCTTGACGATGGAGAGCCCGAGCCCGGTGCCCTCGTGCTTGCGGTCGAGGCCGTTGTCGGCCTGGAAGAACGGCTCGCCGATACGCTTCAGCGATTCGGGCGCCATCCCGATGCCGGTGTCGGTCACCGACAGGTTCAGCGACTGCCCCTGCCGCTTGAGCGACACGGTGATCCGTCCGCCCTCGTGGCTGAACTTCACCGCATTGGACAGCAGGTTGAGCAGGATCTGGCGGCAGGCGCGTTCATCGCCGTTCAGCATCGGCAGGTTCGGGGCGATGTCCGCCACCAGTTGCACCGAGCGGTCACGCGCGGTCGCATCGACCATCGCAAAGCAGGGCTCGACGATATCGCCCAGCTGGAACGAATCTGTCTGCAGCTCGAACTTGCCGGCCTCGATCCGCGACATGTCGAGCAGCATCCGCACCACTTCGAGCAGGTGCTTGCCGCTCTGGTGAATGAGCCCGGCATATTCGCGATGGGTCTCCGACAGCTGGCCGCCGATGCCGCTGGTCATCATCTCGGAAAAGCCCACCACCGCGTTGAGCGGGGTACGCAGCTCGTGCCCGATGGTGGCGAGGAAGCGCGACTTCGCCTCGGATGCTTCCTCGGCTTCCCTGCGCGCGTCGGCCATGGCGGCCTCCGCATCCTTGCGTTCGGTGACATCGCGCATGACCGCAATCACTTCGCGGCGCAGGCCGGGCGCCTCGTGGTCGGCGACGGGTGAGAGGTTGATCTCCACCCAGATGAAGCGCGTCGCGCCGCCCACCGCATGCGGATCATCCTGGCGCATCCGCACCTCGATGCGGCGCGAGCGGCCGTCGAGATTGGCATCGGCAAAGGCGGTGAGGTAGGCCGGCCGGTCGAGCACGTGCAGCCGCTCGCCGAGTGCCGCCCCGTTGAGCAGGTAGCGCGGGCAGCCGAACAGCCGCTCGGAGCTGCGCGAGGCCATCAGCACCTCGCCATCGCTCGAGAAGCGGATCACCGCATCCTCGACATGCTCGATCAGGTGCCGGTACGCGGTCACCTGGGCCTTGTCATAGACCTCGTAGGCCGAGCCGATCCGGTTGCCGGTATGGGCCACCACGCCCACGGCCACGGCGAACCCGCCCAGGTTGAGCCCGAGCAGCACCGCCTCCGGCATCACCGGCGTCGGCATGCCCGGCAGCGCGGCGATTCCCGCCAGCGCGAACCCGACCAGAACCAGGCGCCAGCTCCGCGAACGCAGCTTCGCCGAACCGGCGAGCGAGGCGAGGATCGGCCCCATCAGCATCACGGCCATGCCCGCATCGCCGAGGCGCGGATCGGCGAACGCCATCACCACCCCGCACAGCATCAGTCCATGGACCTCGGCGGCGGCCGCGTTCTCGTAGTCGCGACGGTTGTGGAAGGACATCGCCGCCATGCCGGTGGCGAGCAGCACCACGGCGGCGGCAAACGGCAGGCCGGTGCCCAGCATCGCCGCAACGACTGCGAAGGGAAGGCTCAGGGCAGCCGCGGCCACCAGCAGGCGGGCATTGTTGGCGAGGGTCTTGCGGCGCAGAACTTCGGAACGATGTCCGACGCCGGTCACGGCCTCGGTCCACTGCTCGCCCGTGCCCATGGAAAACAGGCTGCGCATACGCTTCTACTCACACTCAGGACGCCTGCCCGGCTGGGGTGCCGGGTCTTGTTGCGAGTAACACTGCCGCCAAGACCTGAAGGCAGGTTTAAACGCGGGGGAGGTGTTCCCCGATCGGCCCTGCTTTTGCGGTTAGCGTAAACAACCCATTGCCAACGCCGGCACTCGCATTTGCTTCAAATTTTATACAAATCCGCCAGCGTCGGGTAAGCCGGCGCCCCTAGGTTCGGGATCACGGCCATGTCGGCCACGTGTTTTCGAGGGAGACGCTGCGCGATGATGATGATCCTGCGCTCAGCCTTCTGGCTTACCGCCGCCTATCTGGTGATCCGTCCCGATGTCGAGTTGCCCGATGCCGGCGCAATTTCGGCGCAGGCGATGAGCGCCGGCACGCAGATCGTCACGAGCCAGGTGCAGCAGATCGAGTGCGACTCGCTCCAGTGCCTCGGTGGCAAGGCCGCCATCGCCGCGGTGCTGCCCTCCCTGCCGCCGACCGCCGCGCCGACCACCGTCGCGCCCGCCGGCACCGAACCCGCAAGGGCAGTTCCCTTCCCCCGACCGCGGCCCGATCGCGCCGGCTAGCATCACCCGTGCGCGGGCTTTCTCCCGCCCGGCTCTGGCAATGGGGCCTCCGCTCGCCTAGATAGGCCGAATGAGCCAGTCCGCCGCCTTTCAGGAAATCGCCGACAACCTGTCCTTCCTTGATGACTGGGAGGACCGGCTGAACTACCTCATCGAACTGGGGCAGGCGCTGCCGCAGATGCCCGATGCCGACAAGACCCCCGAGAACAAGGTCAAGGGCTGCACGTCCAATGTCTGGCTAGTGTCGAGCGTCGATGGCTCCGGTGGCCAGCCCGTCATGCATTTCCGCGGCCAGTCCGACGCGATCATCACCAAGGGCCTGGTCGCAGTGCTGATTGCACTTTATTCCGGGCGGCCCGCCGCCGAGATCGCGGAAACCGACGCCGTCGAGTGGTTCCAGAAGGTCGGCCTCAGCGACCATCTGGGCATGCAGCGCTCCAATGGCCTCGTCGCCATGGTCAACCGGATCCGCAGCGAGGCTCGCGCCGCCGCCGCCTAGCGTCCCTGCTCCGGATCGGGCACGGTCAGGGGCAGCCGCTCATCCAGCCAGCCGCTCACCCGCACGCCGTCGCGCCCCGCACCGACAGCGTCGAGGCCGTTCAATGCCGCGAGTTGTTCGAGACCTATGCGCAGCACCAGCTTGGCGGCCCGCCGGGGCCATTGCCGCTCGGTCTCCACGTCCCCCAGCCCCTTGCCGAACACCAGCACATCCAGCAGCACGCCCCAGCAGTCCCGTGGCATGGCTTCGGCGATGCCGCGGAGACTCCGCCGGGCGGCCATCGCACCATCGGGCAGGTCGCGCGGCGCGCCTCCCCCGGCACCGCGGCTGCCCACCCGTGCAGCGTCGTATGACATGGTGACCCGCTGGTGCATTGCTGCCCGGTGGGCCAGCGCTTCGAGCCGGCGCGCTGCCTCCAGGTGATGCGGCCCGAGAAAGGGGTCGGGCCCGGATGCGAGCCGCGCCAGGATGGGGTCGTCGCGCTCACCGATCATCGTCGGCCTCCTCTTCCAGCAGCTTCTCCAGCCGCTCGATCTCGGCATCGAATGCCGGATCGTCGCGCATATCCTCGATCAGCCCGCAAGCGTGTGAGACAGTCGTCCTATGCCGGCCGAAGGCCTCCCCCACTTCGCTGAGGCTTCTGCCGAGCACCACATGCGACAGGTACATGGCCAGTTGCCGAGCCCGCGCGGTACGGGCGCGACACCGCTCCGGATGCGTAAGCATACGGGGTGGCATTCTTTTTTCCTGCGCGACCAGGCGAATGGCAGGCGCGCAACCGCCACTGGCGGGGTCGGCGAAGACCCCGATAGCGCCCGGACGGGAATGGTGGTAAGAGTCGGAAATCATCTCCCTGCCCCTGCAAAGTCTAGGACTATATTCCTACACTCTGCACCCGGGCAAGCAGGAGGGGGATAACTACCCCTTGAGCCTTGAATCCACATAGCAAACGGCCGCCCCGAAGGGCGGCCGTTTGGAGCGTGATAGGCTAGATGGACCAGACCGGCAGGAAACCCCGTCGGGGTATAAGGGCTAGGCGGCAGCCTTGCGGCCGAGACCGTTGTCCTTGGCCAGCTTGCTGCGCGTGGCCGAGTAGTTCGGTGCAACCATCGGATAGTCGGCGGGCAGGCCCCACTTCTCGCGGTATTCTTCCGGCGAGAGATTGTAGTGGGTGCGCAGGTGCCGCTTCAGCGACTTGAACTTCTTCCCGTCCTCGAGGCAGATGATGTAGTCCGGGGCAACCGACTTGCGGATCGGCACGGCGGGCTTCAACTCTTCCACGGGCGCGGGGACTTCGCCGGCCTTCAGTCCACGCAGGGCGCCATGGACATCCGCGATGAGACGGGGAAGGTCAGCCGGATTCACCGAGTTATGGCTCACATAAGCAGCAACAATCTCGGTGCAGAGTTCAACGATGTCGCTGTCGTGACCATTCGACGAAACGGCGGTTTCGTTCATTGCTCAACCTTTCTTTTCTTATTGGATCGGCGGGTAAGGGCTTCCGACGACCCGGTACATTCTTAGTGCTGACAACTACCCAAAGCAACTCAAATCGAAATAGTTAATCTGTAACGATTCAAGTGTTCGGAGTCAGAACTTATCGGCGTTTTGAAGTTAACTCGTCCAAAACCATCGGCGTAGTTGGTTGCCTGCCAGACAAGTACGCCACCCTTGCCAGCAGATGCGCTGAAACCGGGGTGGTCAAAAGCAAGAACACGATGCCGAATACAGCCCTGAGGGCAACCGCACTATCGAAACTCACCAGCGCCACCGCCAGCAGAACCAGCCCTCCGCCGACAGCACCCGCCTTCGAGGCAGCATGCATGCGGGTCAGCAGGTCCGGAAATCGTACCACCCCGATCGCCGCCAGCAGTGAGAAGCCGGCGCCGAGCAGCAACAGTACACAGCCAGTATAGATCATCAGCTCGATAATCATTGCGGATCTTCCTGCGTCATGCGGCCGCGGCTCAGAATGTAACGCGTGAAGGCCAGCGTCGCGAGGAAACCGAGCAGTGCCAGTGCTATGGCAATGTCGAGATAGAGCGTCAGCCCGGTCCTGATGGCGATTGCACCGACAAAGCCCATTGCCACGACCGTCAGCAGGTCGAGCGCCAGCACGCGATCGGCGAGCGTCGGGCCGATGACGATCCGCACGATCGAGACGAGCAGGGCAAGGCCCAGCAATATCAGGGCGATCATGGTTGCCCAGTCGAGCGCCAGGGCGGCGGTCATGAGAACACCTCGAGGATACGGCGCTCGAAGCCTCCGGCGATGTCGGCGATGAGCGCCTCCTTGCTGTCGAGGCTCAGGACATGGACGTAGAGCTTCTTGCGGTCCTTGCTGACATCGACACTCAACGTGCCGGGCGTCAGCGTGATCAGGTTAGCGAGCAGGGTAATCTCGGCATCGGACTTCACGGTGAGCGGAAAGGCGACGATGGCAGGGCGCACCGCCTCGTCCAGCCGCGGCGAGAGCACCACCGCCGCCACGCGGAAAGCACTGACCATCAGTTCGCGCAGGAACAGGAACACCAGCGCCAGTATCCGCCCGATCCGGCGGAACTCCAGTGGCCTCGCCACCTGCAGCCGCAGCAGGCCGATGGCGACCGCCGCGAGGGCGATGCCGAGCAGCAGGTTCGCGCCCGAGAAGGTGCCGGTCATCCCTGCCCACAGCAACGCCAGCAGCAGGATCATCAGAAGGATGTTCACGGCGCACCTCCAGCGAGACCCACGGCGCTGACATAGCGGGACGGATCGAGGAAGTCGGCCGTACCGATGCGCACGGCCTCAACGACTGGATTGGGCCACAGCCCCGCCGCGACGACCACGGCGACCAGGATGCCGCTCGCGGCAAGCCGCCCGGTGCCGGCGCGGCGTTCGGATGGATGCGGCACGAGATCAGGCGGCGAGCGCCAGAATATGAAAGCCCACAGCCGGGCGCCCGCCAGCAACGTCAGCACCGCGTTGACCAGCAGCGCCGCAACCATGGCGGTGCCGATCCAGCCCGCCTCGCCGAGCCCGGCCTGGAGCAGCATAAGCTTCGGCCAGAAGCCGAGGAAGGGTGGCACCCCGGCCGCCGCAAGCACCAGCACGAAGAACAGGATCGACAGTGGTGCGTCGGCAGCATAGAGCCCGCCCATGCGCCGTGTGTCGGTCGTGTCGGTCGCGCGCTCGATCAGGCCGGCCACGAGGTAGAGCGCCGTCATGGTGAGAATGGCGTGCAGTACGTAGAAGCCGGCGCCCGCGACGCCCTGCTCCGTCGGCACGACCAGTCCCACCAGCACCACGCCGATGCCGCCGATGACGATGAAGCCGATGGCCCGGCGCAGATTGGTCTCGGCAATGGCGCCCAGAGGGGCGATCACCAGCGTCGCCGCAGCGACCATTGCCAGCACCGGCTCCAGAACCTCGCGGCTGCCCGGCAGCAGCAGGATCATCACCCGCAGCAGCACGAACACGCCGACCTTGGTCAGCAGGCCCGCGAACAGCGCGGAGATCGGTGCCGGCGGGGTGTGGTAGGAGGCCGGCAGCCAGGCATTCACCGGGAACGCCGCCGCCTTCATGCCGAAGGCGAGCAGCAGCAGGGCTGCAACCGCGGTCATCGTCGCCGGGTTGGCGGCCGGTGCCGCCAGCCGGATGTCGGCCATGTTCAGCGTGCCCAGCAATCCATAGAGCAGCCCGAGCGACAGCAGGAAGAAGGCGGTCGCCAGGAAGTTGAGGAACCCGTATTTCACCGCGCCGTCCAGCTGGATCGGCTTGCCGCCCATCACGATCAGGCCGAACGATGAGATCAGCATCACCTCGAACCAGACATAGAGGTTGAACAGGTCGCCCGTCAGGAACGATCCGGTCACCCCGGCCAGCAGCAGCAGCGTCAGCGGGTAAAAGCCGCGTGAGACCTCGTCGTCCCGTCCGCTCTCGGCATAGACCAGCACAAGCAGCGTCACCACCGCGGAGGCCAGTGCGAAGGCGGCGCCGAAAGCGTCGGCGGTGAAGCTGATGCCAAAGGGCGGCAGCCACTTGCCCATGGTCATGCTGACCGGGCCGGCTTC
>JAEZHZ010000342.1 GCA_023436745.1 Pseudomonadota bacterium
GCGTGCCCGCCCTTGCCGATGATGTCGATATAGAAACGGTCGGTCGCCGCCATGATGCCGCCGACGCGAATGCCGAACGAGCCGACAGGCATGCCGGGCCAGTTGTGCATGCCGTAGAATTCGTCGATCTGGACCCGCTCGAGCAGGCCGTCCTCCAGCATCACCTTGCCGCCGCCGCCGCCTTCCTCCGCCGGTTGGAAGATGAGGGCCACGCGGCCATCGAAGTTGCGCGTCTCGGCGAGGTATTTCGCCGCGCCGAGCAGCATCGCCGTGTGTCCGTCATGGCCACAGGCGTGCATCTTGCCGGGCACGGTGGATGCGTAGGGCTTGCCGGATTTCTCGGTCATCGGCAGCGCGTCCATGTCGGCGCGCAGCCCGATGGTGCGCCCGCTGCCATTGCCCCGCCCGTTGATGACGCCGACAACGCCGTTCGTCGCAAGGCCGGTGATCACCTCGTCGCAGCCGAATTCCCTGAGCTTGTCAGCCACGATCGCCCCGGTCCGGGCGGTCTCGAAAAGCACCTCCGGATGCGCGTGCAGATCGCGGCGCCAGGCGGTGATCTCCTCATGGAACTCGGCAATGCGATTGATGACCGGCATGAACGCTCCGACGCAGCTGACTGGATGCGTCAATGTCGCTGCCCCAACAGATGCCGTCAACAGTGGCCTTGCCGCAGCACTGCGTTCCAACAATCGACCCGGCGGCCGAACCGAAAACTCCATCGGCGCCTTGCCCGCACCCGCCCTATTTGCAAGAAAGCCGCAAGCTGCCGGAGCCGCCAATGAAAATTCTCGTCGCCGTCAAGCGAGTGGTCGACCACAACGTGCGCATCAGAGTCCGTCCCGATGGAAGCGGGGTGGAGACCAACGGCGTGCGCATGTCCATGAACCCCTTCTGCAAGCACGCCGTGGAAGCGGCTGTCCAGCTCGCCGAAGCAGGGCAGGCGAGCGAGATCGTGGTGGTGTCCATCGGTCCGAAGCCCGCGACCGACGTGATTCTCACGGCCCTCGCCATGGGTGCCCATCGCGGCCTGCTGATCGAGGCCGATCAGCCGCTCGAGACCCTTGCCATTGCCAAGCTGCTGGCCGGGGTGGTCGAGGAGGAGCAGCCCGCCCAGGTACTGCTCGGCAAGCAGGCGGTCGACGATGATTCAAACCATGTCGGTCAGATGCTGGCGGCGCTGACCGATCGCCCGCAGGCAACCTTTGCCTCCGGGATCAAGGTGGTCGGGGAGGGGCTGGAGGTCACCCGAGAGGTGGATTACGGCCGCGAAACCGTGTCGCTGCCGCTGCCGGCCGTCGTCACCGCCGACCTTCGCCTCAATACCCCGCGCAATGCCGCGCTGCCGATGGTGATGAAGGCGCGCTCCAAGCCCCTCGCCATCCGGCCCGCGGCAGAGTTGGGCGTCGATCTCGCCCCGCGTCTCACGGTGGAGAAGGTCTCACCGCCGCCCGAGCGCCTCGCCGGCAGTCAGGTCGGCACCGTCGCCGAACTGGCCGCCCTGATTGCGGCGGACGTCGATGCGATGGAGGCCCTGTGATGAGCGTCCTGGTTCTTGCCGAAGTCGATGGCGGCGCCCTGGCCCCCGCCACTGCCCGCATCGTTGCCGGTGCCGCGCAGCTTGGGCCGGTCGATGTACTGGTCGTTGGGCCCGAGTCCGCCGCATCTGCTGCTGCAGCACTGCAGCAGGTAAACAGGGTGCTTTCTGCTACCGTTGAACCCGTCGCCGACAGTCTGGCGACACTTATCGCCAGCCTCGCTGAGGATTATGCGTATGTCGTTGCAGCGGCGTCCTCTGCCGGCAAGGACGTCATCCCGCGCCTCGCGGCCCGGCTCGACATCATGCCGGTGACCGACATCACCGCGATCCTCTCCGGCGAGCGTTTCGAGCGCCCGATCTATGCCGGCAATGCCATCGAGACGGTGTGGGACCCCCAGCCCAGGCACCTGCTGACGCTGCGCGCCTCCGCCTTCCGCCCCGTCGCAACCGGCGGCAGCGCCGGCGTCGAGCGTCTCGACACACCGGTTGCGGCCGCGGCACACGTGATTGCGGTGCACCGCACCGAGAGCGATGCCCCCGACCTTGCGACAGCGCAGATCGTGGTGGGCGGCGGTGTGTCCGTCGGCTCGGCCGAGAACTTCAAGCTGATCGAGCGGCTGGCGAAGACGCTGGGCGCCGCCGTGGGTGCGACCCGCGCTGCCGTGGACGCAGGCTATGCCCCCAATGACTGGCAGGTAGGCCAGACCGGCAAGGTGATCGCTCCCGATCTCTACATCGCCGTGGGCATTTCAGGGGCGCTGCAGCATCTCGCCGGCATTCAGGGCGCCCGCAAGATCATCGCCATCAACACCGATCCCGAAGCCCCCACCATGAAGCTGGCCGATCTCGTGCTGGTGGGGGACCTCTTCACCGTCCTGCCCGAACTGATCGGCGAGCTCGAGAAACGCGGGCTCCCGTATCAGCGCCCTTCGCAATTGCAAAACCCTCCTGCGCCCCTATAAAGGCGGCGCCTCTTACCGGACCTCCCTCAATGTTCGAAACCCTCTCCAAGGCCCCCGGCGACAAGATCCTGGCGCTGATGGGCGAATACGCGGCCGACAGCCGCCCGACCAAGATCGACCTCGGCGTCGGCGTCTACAAGGACGAAGCCGGCACCACGCCAGTGATGTCGTCTGTGCGCAAGGCCGCGCAGCGCATCCTGGATGCCGAGAAGACCAAGACCTATCTCGGCATCGCCGGCAACAAGGGCTTCGCCAATGCCGTGCTCGACCTGGCGCTTGCCGACAGCGTCGACCGTTCCCGCGTGCGCATCGCGCAGGCCCCGGGCGGCACGGGCTCGCTTTGGGTCCTGATGCAGCTGATCAATCGCGCCCGCCCCGGCACCACCGTCTGGGTGTCCGATCCCACATGGCCGAACCACAACCCCATCGCGATCAATTCCGGCCTCAAGGTCGCGACGTATCCCTATTTCGATACCGAGACCCGCGGCGTGAAGTTCGACGCCATGCTGGCCGCGCTCGACAAGCTGGGCCATGACGACGTGGTCCTGCTCCATGGCTGCTGCCACAACCCCACGGGCGCCAACCTCACGCCCGAGCAGTGGGACCAGGTGGCCGAAAGTCTGTTGCGCACCGGCGCTCTGCCGTTCATCGACCTGGCCTATCTCGGCTTCGGCGACGGCATCGAGGCCGACGCCTACGGCACCCGCAAGGTGCTGTCGGTGGTGCCCGAGGCGCTGGTGGCCTTTTCCGGCTCCAAGAACTTCGGCCTTTATCGCGAGCGCATCGGCGCTGCCATCCTCCTCGCCCGCGATTCCGATGCGGCCGATGTCACGCAGTCCCAGCTGCTCAACATCATCCGCGGCGCCTATTCCCAGCCGCCCGACCATGGTGCCGAGATCATCCGCATCATCCTCGAGGACAAGGACCTGCGCGCCGAGTGGGAGCAGGAGCTCGACCACATGCGCGGCCGCATGATCCGCCTGCGCGAAGCCCTCTCCGCAGCGATCCGCGAGCGCAGCAACTCCACGGATTTCGACTTCATTGCCGAACACCGCGGCATGTTTTCGCTGCTTGGGCTCGAAAACAGCGTGGTTGAACACCTAAAGGCCACCAACGGTGTCTATATGATTGGGGACAGCCGCATCAACGTCGCCGGGATCCCCGAGGATCGCGTAGGCGACCTGGCCGAGGCGCTGCTCGCCGCCACCCGCTAACCTTGCGGCCGGGTCGGGCCGTGCTACATCTTGGTCAACACGCCGCACCGGCAACAGAATTCAGGAGGAAACGATGAAGTTCTTCGTCGATACTGCAGAAGTCAATGACATCCGCGAACTGCACGAGGCTGGTCTCGTCGACGGTGTCACCACCAACCCGTCGCTGATCGCCAAGTCCGGCCGCAACATCAAGGAAGTCATCAAGGAGATCTGCGACGTGACGCCGGGTCCGGTGTCGGCCGAAGTTGCGTCCCTCGAGTATGACGGCATGGTCGCCGAGGGCGAGGCTCTCGCCAGGATCGCCTCCAACGTCGTCGTCAAGCTGCCGCTGACGCTGAATGGCCTCAAGGCCACCAAGCACTTCAAGGAAGCCGGTATCCAGACCAACGTCACGCTCTGCTTCTCGGCCAACCAGGCGCTGCTCGCCGCCAAGGCCGGCGCGACCTACATCTCGCCCTTCATCGGCCGCCTGGACGACATCAACCTCGATGGCATGGAGCTGATCGAGAACATCCGCACGATCTACGACAACTACCAGTTCGATACGCAGATCCTCGCGGCCTCGATCCGCAATGCCAACCACGTCACCCAGGCCGCGCTGGCCGGCGCCGACGTGGCCACCATCCCGCCCGACGTGATCCGCAAGCTGGCCAACCACCCGCTGACCAACTCGGGCATCGAGGGCTTCCTCAAGGACTGGAAGGGCACCGGCCAGTCGATCCTGTAGGATCAGCCGTCTCTCCACACGCTGTGGCACCCCGGCGCAGGCCGGGGTCCATCATCGGATGCGGGTGCGGAGACAACCCTCAGGATGAATGCCGGCCTGCGCCGCATGACACTGGGGTTGTGGCGCCCGCGCCCAACGCTTGCGATGTCAGACACCGATCTCGCCGCCCGCATCAAGTCCGCTCTCACCGCCGTCGAGATTCCCGGCGGCGCCGACCTTGCCGGCTATGCCGGCCTGTCCGAAATCATCGTCACGCCCGGCGCGGTGGCCTTCGCCATCTCGGTCGCCTCGGGCATGGAAGCGGCCTTCGGGCCCGCGCGGGAGCAGGCGATAGCGGTTGCTCAGCGGGAGGCGCCCGGCCGCAAGGTGATGGTGTCCATCACCTCCGAAAAGCAGACCGGCCCGCGCTTCTCCCACGGCACGCCGCAGCCCCAGGGCAAGACGCCCGTGCCCGGTGTGCGCCACATCATCGCCGTCGGCTCGGGCAAGGGCGGCGTCGGCAAGTCGACGACGGCCGTAAACCTGGCGCTGGCCTTTGCCGCCGAGGGGCTCAGGACCGGCATTCTCGATGCCGATCTCTATGGTCCCTCCATACCAAGGCTGCTCGGCATCGACGGCCGGCCCGCCATCCGCGAGGACGGCATCTTCACCCCGCACGAGGCCTACGGACTGAAGGCCATCTCCATCGGTTCCATGCTCACCAGGGACCAGGCGGTGGTCTGGCGCGGGCCAATGGCAACCTCTGCCCTGCGCCAGCTGCTGCGCGAGACCGCCTGGGGTGATCTCGACGTGCTTGTGGTCGACATGCCCCCGGGCACCGGCGACATCCACATATCGCTGTTCCAGCAGGTGACGCTCGACGGTGCCGTGATCGTTTCCACCCCGCAGGACCTGGCGCTGATCGATGCCAAGAAGGCCGTGGACATGATGCGGCGCATGGGGGTCCGGCTGCTTGGGCTGGTCGAGAACATGAGCTACTTCATCGCCCCCGACACAGGTCGGCGCTACGATATCTTCGGCACCGGCGGGGCCGAGCGTGCCGCGGCCGAACTCGGCATGCCGTTCCTCGGCGCCATCCCCTTGGTGATGTCGATCCGCGAAGGTTCGGATACCGGCCGTCCGCCGCTCGTGGCCGATCCGGACGGCCCGGAAGCCGCCGCGTACCGCCGAGTCGCCCGGGCGCTTCTGGCCGCCGCGACTGCGGGATGATCCCGCTGCAATCGATTGCATAATGGCGGCCCCTCGTTTATCAGCCTTGCTCCACCGGTAACGGCCGAGTGAGGGAGAGGGCAGATGTTCACAGTCGAACGCAGCAATTTCGGGCCGGGCTTCACCTTCGGCGTGGCCACGGCCGCCTACCAGATCGAGGGTGGCCAGCGCGATGGCCGCGGCACCTGCATCTGGGATTCCTTCTCCGCCACTCCGGGCAATGTCGTTGCCGGCGACAGCGGCCGCGATGCCTGCAACCACTATGAGCTCTGGCCGGCCGATCTCGACCTGATCCGCGATGGCGGCTTCGACGCCTACCGCTTTTCGCTCGCCTGGCCACGCCTGATCCCGGAGGGTACGGGCGCGGTGAACCAGGCCGGCATCGACTTCTACGACCGGCTGATCGACGGCATGCTGGAACGCGGGCTCAAGCCTTATGCGACCCTCTACCACTGGGATCTGCCCTCGACGCTGCAGGACAAGGGCGGCTGGATGAACCGTGACATCGCCGGCTGGTTCGCCGACTATGCCGCGCTCGTCGCCGACCGGTATGGCGACCGCCTCGCCGCCACCGCGACCATCAACGAGCCCTGGTGCGTGGCCTTCCTCAGCCATTTCCTCGGCATCCATGCCCCGGGCTACCGCGACATCCGCGCCGCGGCGCGTGCCATGCACCACGTCCTGCTCGCTCACGGCAGCGCCATCGACGCCCTGCGCGCCAACGGGGCCAGGAACCTCGGCATCGTCCTCAACCTTGAAAAGTCAGAACCGGCGACCGACAGCGATGCCGACCGGCAGGCCGCCAATTTCGGCGATGCCATGTTCAACCGCTGGTATCTCGGCGGCGTCTTCAAGGGCCAGTACCCGAAGGAGATCACGAGCTTTCTCGGCGAGCACCTGCCTGCGGGCTATGAGTCCGACATGGAGGTGGTGTCCCGGCCGCTCGACTGGCTCGGCATCAACTACTACACCCGCGGGCTGTACCGGGCCTCGGGCAACCCGGCCCGCCCCGTGGAGCAGGTCAAGGGCGACCTCGAAAAGACGGACAGCGGCTGGGAGATCTACCCCCAGGGGCTGACCGACCTGCTGGTCCGCGTCTCGAGCGAGTACACCAAGGTGCCGCTCTATGTGACCGAGAACGGCATGTCCGAGGTCGAGGGCGAGGACGACCCGCGCCGCGTCAGCTACTATGACGAGCACCTCAAGGCCGTCAGGGACGCGCGGGACAAGGGCGCCGACGTCCGCGGCTACTTCGCCTGGTCCCTGCTCGACAACTACGAATGGGCCGAGGGCTACGCCAAGCGCTTCGGTCTCGTCCACGTCGACTACAAGACGCAGGAACGCACTCCCAAGTCCAGTTACCGGGCCTTCCAGGGCATGCTGCACAACACCCGCTAGACATTCCGGGCATGCCCGGAAATACCAGAGCAGGGAACCCGACGCCGCCCCGCCACTTCTCTCGCGCAGGCGGCGGTGCCGAAAAGCCGCCAGCGTTCGCGAGGAGCCATCGATGTCCGCCATAACCATGATGACCGAGCCCCGCGTCGAGCCGGAGCAGGAGGTCGATCGGGACTGGTGGCGCGGAGCGGTGATCTACCAGATCTATCCGCGCTCGTTTCAGGATCACAACGGCGACGGCATCGGCGACCTCGCCGGCATCACGGCAAGGCTCGACTATGTCGCGGACCTCGGCGTCGATGCCATCTGGCTCTCGCCGGTCTTCACCTCGCCGATGAAGGACTTCGGCTACGACGTTTCCGACTACCGCGGCATCGATCCGAGCTTCGGCACCCTCGAGGATTTCGACCGCCTGGTGCAGAAGGCGCATTCGCTCGGGCTCAAGGTGATCATCGACCAGGTGATCTCCCACTCCTCGGACCGGCACCCCTGGTTTTCCGAATCTCGCCAGAACCGGACCAATCAGAAGGCGGACTGGTACGTCTGGGCCGATGCCAAGCCCGATGGCACGCCGCCCAACAACTGGCTGTCGATCTTCGGCGGCTCGGCCTGGCACTGGGATTCCCGGCGCATGCAGTACTATCTGCACAACTTCCTGGTCTCCCAGCCCGACCTCAACTTCCATAATCCCGAAGTGCAGGACGCCGTTCTCCGCGAGATGCGTTTCTGGCTCGAGCGCGGTGTCGACGGCTTCCGCCTCGACACGGTGAACTTCTATTTCCACTCCCCCGGGCTCGAGAACAATCCGGTGGTGCGCCCGGAGGACTTCAACGCCTCTACCGCTCCGGCCGTGAACCCCTACAACTTCCAGGAGCACCTGTTCGACAAGTCTCGGCCGGAAAACCTCGACTTCCTCAAGCGCATCCGCGCCTTGATGGACGAGTACCCCAGCAAGACCACCGTCGGCGAGATCGGCGACAGCCAGCACCAGCTCGAGGTCATGGCGCAGTACACCTCCGGGGATGAGCGCCTCCACATGGCGTACACGTTCGACTTCCTCGGCGGCGAGTTCTCTGCCCAGCACTTCCGCAAGTCGATCGAGACCACCGAAGCCGCCGCACCGGATGGCTGGATCTGCCTCGCTTTCTCCAACCACGACGTGGTGCGCCATGTGAGCCGCTGGGCGGCGCACGGGCAGGAGGCGGCATTCACGCGGCTCGCCTGCCAGCTGATCCTGTCGATGCGCGGTTCGGTCTGCCTCTACCAGGGGGAAGAGCTCGGCCTCAAGGAAGCAGAACTGGCCTTCGACGACCTGGTGGATCCCTACGGCATCGAGTTCTGGCCGCAGTTCAAGGGCCGCGATGGGTGCCGCACGCCCATGGTCTGGCAGGCTCATGTCCGCAACGGCGCCTTCTCGACCGCGGAACGGACCTGGCTTCCGGTCGCGGCCGAGCACCTTCCGCAGGCGGTGGATACCCAGGACAGAGTCGAAGGCTCCGTGCTCGAGTTCTATCGCGACATGCTGCGCTTCCGCCGCGCGCAACCGGCCCTCGTGACCGGCAGCATCGCGCTGCTCGATGCGCCGTCCGGCGTCCTGGCCTTTCTGAGAGAAGGCGAGGGCGAGCGGCTGTTGTGCGTGTTCAACATGACCGACGCAGGCGTGGTCTTCCCGGTCCCACCCGGTCTCGATCCGCGCGACGTGGGCTGCCCGGGCGTGATCGCCGCCGTGATCGAGGGCGAGATCGATCTCGAACCTTTCGGCGCATACCTCGGACGGGTGTGAGCCGGCGGGGCCCTAGCCGACGTCAGGCAGGCGCGCCGCGACCAGTTCGCGGGTTAGCCGGTGCCGAGGCGTGTCGAAGAGGTCCTCTGGCCGTCCCTCCTCGACGATCCGGCCGGCCTCCATCACCAGCACCCTGTCGGCCATGGTGCGCACCATGTCGAGGTCGTGGCTGATCAGCACATAGGTCAGCCCATGCTCGGCCCTGAGCCGTGCCAGCAGGGCCAGCACCTCGCCCCGGACGGAAACGTCCAGTGCCGAGACCGGCTCGTCGAGCACCACCAGCTTCGGCCGGGTCACCAGCGCCCTGGCGATCGCCAGCCTCTGGCGCTGTCCGCCCGAGAACTCGTGCGGGTAGCGGTCGAGCATGGCGGCATCGAGGCCCACATCGACCAGCGCCTCCTCCACCCGTCGGCGTCGCGTCGCCGGATCGAGCCCGTGCTCCAGCCGCAGCGGTTCGCCCACCGAATGCGCGACCGTCAGGCGCGGATCGAAGCTGCCGAAGGGATCCTGGAACACCAGCGACAGGTCGCGCCGCAACTCGGCCGGCAGGTCGGCGCCGCGATAGCTCCGCCCCTCGAAGCGGAAGGACCCGGAGGTCGCCGTGTCGAGCCCCACCAGCATCCGCGCCAGGGTTGTCTTGCCGCAGCCGGAAGGGCCCACGATGGCGAGGCATTCGCCCTGCCGCGCGCTGAGGCTCACCCCATCGACGGCGCGGAGCGCCGGGCCGCGCCGGAACCAGCGGCGATCGGCGTAGTCCCGTGTCACCGCCTCCGCCGCCAGCAGGACAGTGCCGATGGCCGGTTCATCCGCCTCCCGCTGCAGCCTGGTAGCGGCCACCAGCCGACGGGTGTAGCTCTCGCGTGGCGCCCCGAACACGGCGCCGGTCTCCCCGCTCTCGATCATCCTGCCGCCATGCATCACGGCAACCCGGCTGCACAGCGCCGCAACCGCCCGGAGATCATGGCTGATGAACAACAGCGCCATGCCGCGCCGCTCGCAGATCTCCGCGATCAGGTCGAGCACCCGGCGCTGGGTGATCAGGTCGAGCGCCGAGGTCGGCTCGTCGGCGATCAGCAGGTCCGGCTCGCTGGCGAGCGCCATCGCGATCATCACCCGCTGCCGCTGGCCGCCGGAGAGCTGGTGCGGAAAGCGCGCCGCATGGAGGGAGGCGAGCCCCACTTCATCGAGCAGCGCCATCACCGCGTCTGCCGACGCGCCCTCCGGCAGGTTGATGCTCATGGCCTCCGCGATCTGCGCCCCGATGCGCATCAGCGGGTTGAGCGCCGTCATCGGCTCCTGGAACACCATGCCGATACGCTTGCCGCGCAGCCGGGCCATGGCGCGCTCGTTGGCGGGCAGGGGCTGTCCATCGAAGCGGATGCTGCCCTCGCTCGCCGCGCCCTCCGGCAAGAGGCCGCTGACCGCCAGCGCGGTCATGGTCTTGCCCGAGCCGCTTTCCCCGATGATGCCGAAGCGCTCGCCGGGCGCGACGGAGAAGGTGACGTCCGCCACCGCCTCCTGCGTCCCGAACCGCACGGACAGGCCCTGTGCTTCAAGCAAGGACATCGTTGGTCCCTTGCCGCAGTCGTGGGTCGAGGGCGTCGCGCAGGCCGTCGCCGGCGAGGTTGAGCGCGATCACGATGAAGACGATCGCCAGCCCCGGCACGATGGTGAGCCAGGGGTGGACGAGGAACATGCCCTGCGCGTCGCGCAGCATTAGCCCGAGGCTGGTGGCGGGCGGCTGCGTGCCGAGCCCGATATAGCTGAGCCCCGCCTCGGCCAGGATGCCGAGCGAGAGCTGGATCGTCCCTTGCACGATGATGAGGCTCGTGATGTTGGGCAGCAGGTGCCGCAGCGCGATCGCCGCGTTCCCGAGCCCCGCCAGCCGTGCGGCGGCAACGAAGTCGAGCGTGTTGATGCTCATCGCCCCGCCCCGCGCGACGCGGGCGATCACCGGGATGTTGAAGATGCCGATGGCGATGACGGCGTTGGCGTCCCCCGGCCCGAGCAGGGTGGCGATGAGGATGGCGACGATCACCGCCGGGAAGGCGAACATGAAGTCGGTGAGCCGCAGCACCACCCATTCCACCGCGCCGCCCCACACGGCCGCGGCGAGGCCGAGCGGCACCCCGATGCCGGCGCCGATGAGCACCGACAGCGCCGCGATCCGGAAGCTGGTGAAGGTGCCCGACATCACCAGCGCCAGCATGTCCCGCCCGAGATTGTCGGTGCCGAGCCAGTGCTCGGGGCTGGGGCCCAGGAATCGCCGGGCCACATTGATCTGCTCGATCGGATAGGGCGTCCAGACCAGCGATGCCAGCCCGGCGATCACGAACAGCAGGGTTGCCCCGAGCCCGAAGGCGAGGCTGGGATGTTGAAGGAGCCGTCTCACGGTGCCACGCGCTCCCTGAGGCGCGGGTCGACCAGCGCGTAGGCGAGGTCGGTGACCAGCATGGTCGCGGTCACCGCCAGCACCAGGATGATGGTTGCGCCCTGCACCAGCACCAGGTCCCGCTCGGAGACGGCGGTGTAGATCAGCCGGCCGAGGCCGGGCAGGTAGAACACGTTCTCGACGATGATCGTGCCCGCGATCAGGAAGGCGAACTGCAGCCCCATGATGGTCAGCACCGGCAGGAGCGCGTTGCGCACCCCGTGCCGCCACACCGCCTCGCCGAGCGTCAGCCCCTTGGCGCGTGCGGTGCGGATGAAATCCTGCCCCGTCACGTCGACCAGCGCCGTGCGCATCACCCGCGCCAGGATCGATGCCTGCGGCAGCGCTAGCGCCAGCGACGGCAGGATCAGGCTGCGGAAGGCGAGCCCCGGGTTCTCCTGCCATGGCGTGAACCCGCCCGGCGGCAGCCAGCGCAGTCCCACCGCGAACACCAGCGTCAGCATCATGCCGAACCAGAAGTTGGGAACGGCGATGCCGGTCTGTGCCAGCACCATTAGCATGGTGTCGAGCGGCTTGCCGCGCCGCCGCGCAGCAAGGATGCCGAGCGGCAGGCCCACCGCCGCCGAGATCACCATGGCCATGAGTGCGAGCGGTATCGTCACCCCCACCCGTTCCCAGATCAGCTTCCCAACCGGCGCGCGCTGCGTATAGGACTGGCCGAAATCCCCGTGCAGCATCCCGAACACCCACTCGAAGAAGCGTTCGAGGGCAGGGCGGTCGAGGCCCATCTGGGCGCGCAGCTGCTCGACGGCCCGGGGCGAAGCATTGAGCCCCAAGGTGAACTGCGCGGGATCACCCGGCAGCACGTTGAGCACCGCAAAGATGGCCGCCGCCGCGAGAAAAAGCGTGACGGCAAAGCCGATGAGTCGCCGGATGATGAAAGCCGTCATCGCGACCGCTGGAGGATGCGCGCCTCCCACCCTGTGGGAAGCGCAAGCAGCGAGGTCACGGCCGGCCGGTACGGGTTCACAGTCGTCCGTCCGGCCGGATCCCGCCTATTCCGTCCAGTGAATGTCGCGCAGCACCAGCCCCTCGATGGGCGAGTTCTTCCACATGCCGGCGAGCTTGCTGTTCCACACGCCGGTCTGCGGCAGCTGGAACAGCCAGCCATTGACCGCGTCGCGGGCGAGGATTTCCTGCGCCTCGATGGCGAGTTCGCGGCGCTTTGCCTCGTCGGTGGTGCCATTGAGTTCGTCGATCAGCGCCTGGAAGTCGGGGTTGTCGTAGCCGAAGTAGTAGTCGGGGTTGGCGTAGTTGCCAATGTCGAACGGCTCGACATGACTGATGATGGTCAGGTCGTAGTCCTTGTTCGTATACACATCCTCAAGCCACTGCGCGAACTCGACATTGATCAGTTCCAGCTGGATGCCGACCTCGGCGAACTGGCTGGCGATGATCTGGCCGGAAAGCCGCGCATAGGCCAGCGGCGGCAGCTTCAGCGTTGCCGAGAACCCGTCGGGATAACCGGCTTCGGCCAGCAGTTCCCGCGCCGCTTCCGGATCGTAGGGATAGGTCTCGGTGAGATCGACGTAATAGGGGTGGTGCGGCGCGAAGTGCGAGCCGATCGGCGTTCCGTAGCCGTAGGTGGCGCCCTCGATGATGGCGCCGCGATCGAGCGCATGGGCCATTGCCTGGCGCACCCTCAGGTCGTTGAACGGTGCCTTGGTGTTGTTGGTGGCAAGGATCGTCTCGCCCTCGGTGGAGCCGACGAGCACGTTGAACCGCGGATCGCCCTCGAACACTGCCAGCGCTTCCTGGCCGAAATTGTTGGTGCCGTCGATGTCGCCTGCGAGCAGGGCGTTGGTCATCGTCGAGTTGTCGCCGATGAACACGTAGGTGGCGCGGTTGAGGGCGGGCGCCTCGCCCCAGTATGGCTCGTAGCGCTCGAGGACCACGCGGTTGCCGCGGTCCCACTGCACGAAGGCGAACGGGCCGGTGCCGATGGGCTGGGTGGCGTTGTCGTCGGCGCTTTCCGGCGCCACGATCACCGCGTCGCCGCGGGCGAGGTCGAACAGGAAGTTGCCGATCGGGCGGCTGAGCTTCATCTCCACCGTATGCGGATCGATGACGTTGACGCTGTCGATGACCTCGTAGAACGCCTTGTGGGCGTTGACGCTGTCCGGCGCCCGGATGCGGTCGAAGGTGAACTTCACGTCCTCGGCGTCGAAGGTGGAACCGTCATGGAAGGTCACGCCCTCGGCAAGGTTGAAGGTGTAGGTGAGCCCGTCCTCGGAAATGGTCCAGTCGGTCGCGAGGCCCGGCTGTACGGCGCCGTTCTCGTCGACGCGGGTGAGCCCCTCGAAGACGTTCTGGTAGACGACAATGTCGATTGCCTCGGCTGCGCCGGCCGTCGGATCGAGGATCGGCGGCTCGAGGGCCACGCCGATGCGGATATCGGTCTGCTGCGCCATTGCCGGAACCGCACAGATCGCCAGCGCCGCCGCCAGCCAAGTGGCCTTCACCCAAGCATGCATCTTCGTCCCCTGTCTGTCTGGCCCGGAGGCCTGTTCCGGGCTCTAATAGAGCATCACCACTGACATGGCAGCACCGTTGCCGGTGATACTTTCCTATGAGAGGTCACATCGTTAGCAAGTTTGCCCGACGCAACCCGCTGTGGCGGATACCTCGCCTATTCGGCGGTGCCGGAGCGTTCCGCCGGCTCCACGCACTCGGCGGGAATCTTGAGGCTGAACAGCAGCCCCTGCTCCCCGGCAGGATCGACCGCGAGCGAGAAGGTGTTCACCGCAAGCAGCGAGCGGGTCAGCGCCAGCCCCACGCTGGAGCGCACGGGCGCCAGCGCCTGACCGTCCCGTCCCACGCCGTCGCGGAACACCACGAACCGCTCGGCCATGTCCACCGGGGTGTCCGAGCCGTCACGGATATGGATGGCGATGCCCCCATTGTCCTCGCGCTGGGCCGAGATCACCACCGTGCCGCCGACCGGCGTCTGGTCGATGGCGCTCGCCATCAAGTTGAGCACCGCCTGCGCCAGCGAGGCGCGGTCGGCGGTGATCCGCGGCAGCCGCTCCGAAATGGCGCTGCGCACGAACACGCGGGCAATGCTGGCCTGCTGGCGCACCCGCACGACGCTGCCTTCCAGCAGTCCGCCAAGATCGATGCTGGCGCGCTGTGGCAGGTAGCGCCCTTCGCGGAGGCGCGAATAGTCCTCGAGTTCATCGACCAGCGCCGCGATCTCGAGCCCGGCACTGGCGATGTCGGCGGCGTAGCTCATGTGCCGGTCCGCGTCGATCGCTCCGGACGCTTCGGTCCGCAGCAGGTCCGAGAAGCCGATGATGGTGTTGAGCGGGCGCCGGACGCCACGGCTGATGCGGGCCAGCAGGCCCGGTTCGTCCACGCTGCCGGCGGCGGCAAGCCGGGCCGCTGCCGAAGGCGCAGCCCGCGGGCGGACCAGCCCGAAATAGCCTGACACAACGCCTGCCTGGCCCTGCGCGAACAGCGCCAGGTCCGCCCGGCCATTGCGCAGTCGCAGCGTCTCCGCCGGGCGCGCCGTTTCGGCGAAGCGGGCAGGGCGTTCGAGAAAGGCCCTCAGCGTATTGCGGTCCGACTCATGGATGAAGTCGATGAGCGGGCGGCCGGTCGCCACCGTCTCGCCAAGCATTTCACGGGTCCGTCCGGAAAGGGCGCTGACCACGCCTGAGCGCGTCGCCTCGATGAAGCCGTCCCCGCTCACCTCGGCGAAGGCTTCGGCGAAAGCGCGCACCGCCGCTTCGTGCCCGGTGCGCACCTCGGTGGCACTGGCCGAGAGCATCAGCGCCGGCCGGCCATGCCAGGAGATCGACTGCAGCCGGGCCGTCACCGGAACGAGCGTGCCGTCGCGCTGCACCAGGTGGTTCACCGGCCCTGCCGCCGGCTCCTCCGGCCCTGCGGCGGGAAACACCGCCGCCAGCCCGGCATGCCGCAGGCTTTCGACCGAATCGTATCCGATCATCTCGGTGATGGCGCGATTGGCGAACAGGATCTGCTGGTCGCGGAAGACCAGTATGCCGAGCGGCAACCTGTTGAGCACCAGGGTTTCCCCGCCGAGGCTCACCAGTTCGCCCGTCTTCGCCGGCGAGGGGGGCGGTGGGGGGCTCGGGTCGCCCACCCGGTCGTTGAGAATGCGCGCGAGTTCGTCGAAATTGTACCGCGACACCCGCTCCACCGTCTCCGGATCGGCAGGGGCTTCCACGGCGGCCGGCTGGCTTTCATCCGGCTCGGGAACGATCGCGTCGGAAGGCTCCTCGTCGGCCACGGCGGCGACCTCGCCCTCGACGACGATGCGGCGGGCGGTCACCCGGAACAGCAGCGCCGGCTCCGGCTCTTCAGCCACAGGGGGCGCTGCTGGCTCTTCATCGCTCCCGGGCTGCTCGTGCGGTGGCGCAACGGCATCGCCATTGCCCTCCGCAGACGCGCTCTCGTCGGCCTCCGGCTGCTCGTCGCTCAGCAGGTCGATCAGGCGCGACAACCGGTTCCGCACCGAGCGTGCCTCCTCGGCAGCCGGCGACTCGTCCTCGGCCGCAGGGCCTTCGGGCAGCGCCTCTTCCGGCGGCGACAGTTCGAGTCCCTGCTCGGCGACCGTGATGTCGCGGTCCCAGTCAGCCTCTTCCGCCGGGCCCGCCGCGGTGTCCGGTTCTGCAGGCGGTACGGGGGCGACTGGCGGTGCGACCGATTCTGCCCAGGCGTCCGCGTCGGCCTCGGATAGCTGCTCGGGCTCGACATGGCCGTGCGAATCGGGAGGCACACTCGCCTCAGCCTCAGCCTCAGCCTCAGCCTCAGCCTCAGCCTCAGCCTCAGCCTCAGCCTCAGCCTCAGCCTCAGCCTCAGCCTCAACGTGAGGTTCGGGTTCCGGGCGAAGCTCCGTCTGTGCCTCGGTGTCGGGTTCCGTCGGCAGTTCCGTCGCCTGATCTGCAGGCTCCGGCTCAGGAGCCGGCTCGATGAACGCTGCCGCGTTCTCGGTCGGCGACTCGGCTTCTGCTTCGGCGGTGCGCGCCGCTGCAAGCACGTCCTCGTCGATGGGATCGACCCCGACGATCAGCAGGGCAGTCTGGCCATCCGGCCAGGCCAGCGGCGTCACCGAACAGGTGGCGGAGGCCGGACGCTCTCCGGCTAGGAACTGGATGCGGGCCAGGCTCGCACGCCCGACGGAGCCGAGCCTTATGATGCGCTGTACCTGTCCCTTGATGGGCGAGGCCAGGGGCTGCTTCTTCAAGCCGTGCTTCTTCAGCTTGGCGAGAAACAGTTCCGCTGCATGGTTGTGCCAGAGCAGGTCCTGCCCGTCCTGCGACCAGAGCCAGGCCGGACGGGCATCATCGGCATGCGACATCACGCGCTGGCCGCTCGGCGATGTGGTCCAGTCGGCATTGATATCGCCCAGGGCGTCGTCTCCGGTCTCGGCGGCGGCTGCTGTTCCAATTTGGCACAGACTGGCCGCCCGCTTGCAAGGTTTCTTCAATATCCCGGGGAAAAACCCCGGTCCAGTGGGGCGCCCTGATCGTGGCGAACCATAAGGGCAAGTGGTTAAGCGCCTTGTGAATGCCCAGCAGTGCGATGGGCGAAATCGGTGCTTGTCATCCTGCCATTCTTTACCTATGTTCCGCCCGCTTTCGCCGGAGCGCTGCTCCCGCGATGCCATCCTGCCGCCTTAGCTCAGTTGGTTAGAGCGCTAGATTGTGGATCTAGAGGTCCCCCGTTCGATCCGGGGAGGCGGTACCAAAACCACTCCATTCATCGTGCCACGCGCAGCGCCGAGATGTTCTGGGCGATCTGCCGGAATGCGGCCGTCAGGGCCGCACCGTTCTGCGCCAGGAACACGTTGTCGGGGCTCGTTGCGCAATAGCTCATGATATCGGCCGCCGGCGTGCCCGCATTGATGCCGAACCCCACGGTGTAGACGACGATGCCGGTGGTCTGGGCCTTCATGGCATCGCAATAGGCCCGTGCCTGCGCATAGGGTTTGCCGTTGGGGGCGTCGCAGGTGATCTTTGATGTGGCGCTGCCTATGTCGCTGTTGCGTGCCTGGGCGCCCTGGCAATGCACAGTGTTGAACTCGCCGTCGGTCATGATGATGGCGGCCTTGAGCAGGTTGTCCCTGCGGTAGGCCGCCGGGCGCGACGCTGCCGGCCACACATAGCCGAAATTCGGCGACAGCATGTACCACGACCAGAGTATCCCGAGGCTGCCGGACGTGTAGCCGCTGGCGTTGAGACCGTTTATGGCGTTGTGCAGCGCGGTCTTGTTGGCCGTGAGCGGCACGATCTGCGGGCTGGTGCAGCCATTGCCCTGTTCGGGGTAGTTGCGGCCCATGAGGGTGGTTGTCGGCGGCCTGTCGGTCCGGCCGTTGGTGGCGCGCTCGGTGACGCAGTCGGTCACCGCCAGCGTGCTGGTGCCCCCGGCCGTGTTGTCGAAACGGAAATAGGTGCACCCCTCGGTCGCCGTCTGCCAGGTGCAGTGCAGCTTGCCGGTGTTCGCGACATATCCCGAGGCGTTGCTGGCATTGGGCGTGCCCGACAGGGTCACGGTGTCGCGCGTGGTGCTGGCGATGCGGAAAGTCTGGCCGTTGAGGTCGGTCATGCCCCTGACATCGATGATGTGCAGGTACTGGCCGGCGCTGTAGCCATGATTGGTGGAGGTCACCACCACGTTGCAGTTGGCATTGGCGCAGCGGCGGACCTGCCCGCCCCACTGGTACCAGCCGTAATTGCTGCTGTTCACACCGGACAGGCGGAAGGTGTCGGTGGTCCGGCCCGTCACCTGGAAGGCGCGATTGTTGACCTGGCCCATGCCGTTCACGCCCCAGACATAGACCCAGTCCCCATTGTTGAAGCCGTGTCCGGGCGAGGTCACCGTTGCCTCGTTGGCGCGCGAGATCCCCTGGATGTTGCGGATCGTGGTGTTCGCCATCCAGGTGATGTTGCGGATGTCTCTCGGCCCGCGGATCGGGCCGCGCAGGGCCGTGGCATAGGAGCCCGCGTTCACCGCCTGCGAATAGGGAACGAGCGCCATCTTGGTGTAGGTCGGCGTCTGGACGTCCTGGACGACCGTGTCCACCAGTTCGCGCACGGCGGCCTTGAGGTCGGTCAGCCGCTGGCCGGCCATCGAGAGCGTCACGTCGAGGGCGACCGACACTTCCACGTCCACCGCCCCCCGCACCACTTCCGATGCGAAGCCCGCGCTCAGCGACTGCACGCCCACGAGCTGCACGAAGTAGGTGGGCATTTCGAAGTTGCCGGTGATCCGCAGCCTGCCGTTGATCCGGTCGATCGTCGGTGTGTTGATCGTCACCCCGATCCGGTTGTCGCCGACGCGCTCGTTCACGAGTGCTGCTGCCGTCTGGCGGATCGAGTCGGGCGTGGCGCTGGCGTTGTAGATCTGCGGGTGCAGTGCGAGCGCCGCCGCATCGAGCGCGATCTGCGCGCGGGTTCGCGTCTGCTCAAGCGACACGTAGTCGACCACCGCCCCGCCAACCGCCACCAGCACGATGGCCATCAGGCCGAAGAGCACGGCGAACACGCCGCGCTCGTCCGCGACGAAGCGCCGGATCAGAATGGAGGGAAGATGCATTGGCCCCATCGCAACATCTCGCGCCCGTCTGGCAGGCGCGGGCGCAGTGTCGGCGAGAGTCGTTAGGAAATAACGACTACCCGTGTGTTAAGTTGAACGCGATCGTAGAGGTCGATGACATCTTCGTTGGTCATGCGAATGCATCCGGAAGACACGTTCTGACCAATGCTCCACGGCTCGTTGGTTCCGTGTATTCGGTACAGGGTCGATCCGAGATAGAGCGCCCGCGCCCCGAGCGGATTGTTGATGCCTCCCGGCATGTGCGACGGCAGGCCCGGCTGGCGGCGGCGCATCTCGGCCGGCGGCGTCCAGCCCGGCCACTCGGCCTTGCGGGTGACGCGATGCGTGCCGCGCCACTCGAAGCCATCGCGGGCGACCCCGATGCCGTAGCGCAACGCGCGCCCGTCACCCAGCACGAAGTAGAGGAAATGGGCGCGGGTATCGACCACGATGGTGCCGCTGCGCTCGGTGGTCGGGTACTGCACCACCTGGCGCAGGTACTTCGGATGCACCTGCGTATTCGCATGCAACATCAACGGGTTGGTCGGCGCGCCTTGGGTGATGATCACCCCCGGCGGCGGGGCGAATCGCCACTGCTGCGCGAACGAAGGCGCCAGGCTCGACGCCAGGATAACCACTGCAAGCACCAATCGTGCGACCAAGCCGACCCCCATCGTTCCCCTCCGCGCTGGATCGGGGCACTATGCCGGCCGCCGCCGAATGCGCGGTGAATCGATGTGGTTAGCGGGTGGTGAAACGGCGGTGCTGCTGACAGCATCTGACCCGTCACGGTGACGATCTGCTTGCTTTCCGTTACCGCCGAGCACGAATCCGGAGACTCCATGCCACAAACCGACACACTTCCGCGCTGCCCGTGGGCCGGAGACGATGATCTCTATCGCACCTACCACGATCGCGAGTGGGGGCGGCCGGTGGTGGACGACACGCGGCTGTTCGAGAAGATCTGCCTCGAGGGTTTCCAGTCGGGGCTGAGCTGGATCACCATCCTCAGGAAGCGCGAGCGCTTCCGCGAGGTGTTCCACGGCTTCGACGTCGCTCGGGTCGCTGGGATGGACGAGGCGGACATCGAGCGCCTGCTTCAGGACACCGGCATCATCCGCCACCGCGGCAAGATCGCGGCCACCATCAACAATGCCGCCCGCACAATCGAGGTGCAGCGCGAGTTCGGCTCGTTCGCCGCCTATGTCTGGCGCTTCGAGCCTCATCCGGAGCAGCGGCCCGACGATCTCAGCTGGCAGGCGATCCGCACGATGGCGGAGACCGACGCATCGCGCGCGCTGAGCAAGGACCTGCGCAAGCGCGGCTTCGCCTTTGTGGGGCCCACCACCTGCTACGCCTTCATGCAGGCCATGGGCCTGGTCAACGATCATGTGGAGGGCTGCTTCTGCCGCGAAGAGGTCGAGGCCGAGCGCGCCGCCCTGACCCGTCCGGCCTAGCTGTGGCAAATCCGCCACGGGGCGGGAAGTGCTGCGACAATCTGTCCATTTGTGAGTTGCGGCTCACGAACGCGTGAGCTAGAAGCGCTTCGTCCGCAACTGCCAGCCAAGGGAGGCGCTACATGACCAAGCTGTTCGCACTCCGTTGGCGAGTATCCAAAGGCACCGGCCACCGAAACTGACACCCGACGTGTCACCTTCGGCGGCGCTCTTTCCGGACGCTTCCTGACTGCAACCGTCTGAACCAGAACCGGGTCGTGCTGCGACTCCGTCTCAGGTTCATCTTCATCTCTGACCCAGGGACCGGTGCGCTTCATCGCGGCCGGCAGACCAATGACCTATGATGCGACCGACTCGCGCAGCATGGTGCTGCGCCTTGAATTCTCCATTGCCGACGCCGTGCACCAGCGGGGTCTGGTGCCCGTGCTGACGGCAGCAATCCTCGCCTGGTGGAACCGTCCGCGGCTGCCGAGCGACCTGCCGAACTACCTGAGGGCCGATCTCGGCCTGCCGCCGGCGGAACAACCTGGCCACTGGACGGACATTCATCACGGCATCGCCATACCTGCCCCCCTCCGGAGGCCGGGCATGTAGGGGTCGGGGGGAGGCGGTCCGCCGCCTCCCCCTGCTGCCCGTCCTGCTGCCGAGCCTGTTGCCCCTCACCCCCCGATCCGGTAGGAACGGCCCGACTTTCCGGGACCACAGATGACCGACAAGACCAAGCTTATCGTGCCGCGCCTGCCGCGCGGCTTCGAGGATCGCGACGCGGGCGAGATCGCTGCCGTGGGCGCCATGATCGACAGGATCAAGCAGGTCTATCATCGCTACGGGTTCGATCCGGTCGAAACGCCGCTGTTCGAGTTCACCGAGACCCTCGGCAAGTTCCTGCCCGACACCGACCGGCCCAATGCCGGCGTGTTCTCGCTGCAGGACGATGACGAGCAGTGGCTGAGCCTGCGCTACGACCTGACGGCGCCGCTCGCCCGCTACTTCGCCGAGCACTACGAGACTCTGCCCAAGCCCTACCGCTCCTATCGGCAGGGCTATGTGTTCCGCAACGAGAAGCCCGGCCCCGGCCGCTTCCGCCAGTTCATGCAGTTCGATGCCGACACCGTCGGCGCGCCCGGCCCCGAGGCCGACGCCGAGATGTGCATGATGATGGCGGACGTCATGGACGCGCTCGGCCTGGCCGGCCAGTACGTGGTCCGCGTCAACAACCGCAAGGTGCTCGATGGCGTGCTCGCCGCCGCTGGTGTCGAAACCGACGAGCAGAAGCTCACCGTGCTGCGCGCCATCGACAAGCTGGACAAGTTCGGCCCCGAAGGCGTCCGGCTTCTCCTCGGCGCGGGGCGCAAGGACGAGTCCGGTGACTTCACCAAGGGTGCCGGCCTGAGCGATGCGCAGATCGAGCCCATCCTCGCCTATGTCGACAGCGGGGTGCCCGCCGAGGGTGTCCAGCGCGGCAGCAACGAACACGTCATCGCCACCATCAACACGCTGGCTGGGTTGATCGGCGGGTCCGAAACCGGCCTTGCCGGCGTGCAGGAACTCGCCTCGATCTTCGGTCTGGTGAGCGCTGCCGGGTTTGGCGGCCGGGTCATTCTCGACCCCTCCGTCGTCCGCGGCCTCGAATACTACACCGGCCCCGTCTTCGAGATCGAACTCACCTTCAAGGTGCAGAACGAGAAGGGCCAGGACGTGGTCTTCGGCTCGGTCGGCGGCGGTGGCCGCTATGACGGGCTCGTTTCCCGCTTCCGCCGCGAGCCCGTGCCGGCGACCGGCTTTTCCATCGGCGTCTCGCGCCTTGCCAACGCGCTCAAGCTCACCGGCAATCTCGGCGCCACCCAGCCCGTGGGCCCGGTGGTGGTGCTGGTCATGGACAAGGACCAGACCGCCGGCTACCAGGCCATGGTGTCGGAACTGCGCAACGCCGGCATCCGCGCCGAGATGTTCCTCGGCCAGACCAAGAACTTCGGCAAGCAGGTTGCCTATGCCGACAAGCGCAACGCCCCGGCAGTCATCATCGAGGGATCGGACGAGCGCGCCCGCGGCGTGGTGCAGGTCAAGGACCTTGTCGCCGGCAAGCAGGCGGCGGCGGCCATCACCGACAATGCCGAGTGGAAGGCCGCGCGTCCCGGCCAGTTCGAGGTAAGCCGCACCGAACTGGTGGCGGCGATCCAGAAGTTGCTGGCCGCGGAATGAACCTGCGCCCCGTCCACAGCCGGGATGGTGCGGTGAAGGAAGGTGCCGCATGACCAATGCCGCCATGCGCCGCTCCCAGCTTGAAGCGCTGGTGGAAGCCCAGGGGGGCTGCCGTGCCACGCCGCCGCTGCTGCTGCCCGCCGGACCCTATTTCGATCTCGCCGGCGAAGAGTTCGGCCGCCGGCTGCTGCTGACCACCGATGCCTCGGGCGAGGAGTACTGCCTTCGTCCCGACTTCACCCTGCCGATCGCCACGGACTATATCGCCAACGGCGAGCGGCACCCGGCGGCGTTCAGCTATCTCGGTCCCATCTTCCGCCAGCGCGCCGGCAAGCCTGCCGAGTTCGACCAGGCCGGCATCGAGCTCCTGGCGCAGACCGACGGCGAAGTCGCGCTCGACCAGGTGTTCACCTTCGCCCGTGCGGCGCTGTCGATCTATGGCATCGTCCCCCAGGTCCTGCTCGGCGGGGTCGGGTTGTTCGAGGCGCTGCTGGCGCAGGCCGACATGCCCGACGCCTGGCGTTCGCGCATCCGCCACCGCTTTGGCCATCCCGAGGCCATGGACCGGCTGCTGACCCGGCTCGAACGGGCGCCCGATGCCCCGCGCAGCGAGCAGCCCTCGCGCGACGAGCTGATCGAGGACGTGACCGCCCGCATGGTCTCCGCCGGGCTCAGCCTGTCGGATGGACGCACCCCCGAAGAGATCGCCGACCGCTTCCTCGAACAGCAGGCGCTCGATGCCGCGCAGGTTCCGCCCGCAACCCTGAAGCTGCTGCGTGACTACCTTGCCATTCGCGGCGATGCCCTTGCGGCCCTGCGCGAGATCGAGGCCCTTGGCGAGCGCCATCGCCTGTTCCTCGGCGCCCCCATCCGCGCCATCCGCCGCCATCTCGACGGGCTGGGCGAAGCGCGCATCGCCTTCGACGCCAGCTTCTCGCCCCGTCTCGACTACTATACCGGCATCGTCTTCGAGATGCGGGGGCAGGGGGATACCATCCTCGCTTCCGGCGGCCAGTACGACCGGCTGCTGGAACGGCTCGGCGCCACTGCACCCATCGCCGCCGCAGGCTGCGCCCTGTGGGTCGACCGGCTCGAAGGGGAGTGGCCGAAATGACCGTTACGCTTGCCTTGCCCTCCAAGGGGCGCCTCGAGGAGCAGGCCCGCGACTGGTTCGCGGCCCGTGGCCTCACCATCGAACGCCCCGGCGGGGCCCGCTCCTATCTCGGCAGCATCGCCGGAATGCCCGACGTCACCGTGCGCTTCTATCCGGCGGCGGAGATCGCCCGCGAACTGATCCGCGGCACCATCGAGCTCGGCGTCACCGGGCGCGACCTGATCCATGAGACCAGCGAAGCCGGACCCGACGCCGTGCGCTTCGCCGCCGAACTCGGCTTCGGCAATGCCGATGTCGTCGTCGCGGTGCCCGAAGCCTGGATCGATGTTACCCACATGCACGACCTTGCGGATGTCGCCTCCGATTTCCGCTCGCGCCACGGCCGCTGGCTGCGGGTCGCCACCAAGTACATCACCATCACCCGCCAGTTCTTCGCCCGCGCCGGCATTGCCGAGTACCGCATCGTGGAAAGCCTTGGCGCCACCGAGGCGGCGCCGGCCGCAGGGGTGGCCGACGTCATCGTCGACATCACCACCACCGGCTCCACCCTTGCGGCCAACGGGCTGCGCGTGCTGGAGGACGGCGTGATGCTCAAGAGCGAGGCCTGCCTCGTGGTGTCCCGCACGGCCGACTGGAGCAATGCGGGCACGGCGCAGCTCGAAACCCTTCTGGCGCGCCTCGGGCGCTGAGGCCCTCATTGCACCCGCCCCACGGCTGGGGCACAAGAGCACCCGATTCTATTGCCGGAGAGCGTGGGTGGCCCCAGAGCTCGAACTCACCATCCTGATGCCGTGCCTCAACGAGGCCGAGACCCTCTCCGTCTGTATCTCCAAGGCGCAGGGGTTCCTCGCCCGTACCGGCATCAACGGTGAAGTGCTGATCGCCGACAACGGCTCGACCGACGGCTCGGTGGAGCTGGCGCGCCAGGCCGGGGCCCGCGTGGTCAGCATCAGCGATCGTGGTTATGGCGCCGCCCTCGCCGGCGGCATCGCTGCGGCGCGCGGCCGCTTCGTCAACATGGGCGATGCCGACGACAGCTACGACTTCTCCAGTCTCGACGCCTTTGTAGCCGAACTGCGCGACGGGGCGGACCTGGTGATGGGCAACCGTTTCCGCGGCGGCATCCGGCCGGGCGCCATGCCGTGGCTCCACCGCTACGTCGGCAACCCGGTGCTGAGCTTCATCGGCCGCCTGTTCTTCCACACCCCCATCCGCGATTTCCACTGTGGCCTGCGCGGCTTCTCGCGTGCTGCGGTCATGGCGCTCAACCTGCGCACCAGCGGCATGGAATATGCCTCGGAGATGGTGGTGAAGGCGACGCTGGCCCATCTCGACGTGCGCGAGGTGCCCACGACGCTGTCGCCCGATGGCCGCTCTCGTCCGCCACACCTGCGGTCGTTCCGCGACGGCTGGCGGCACCTGCGCTTCCTGCTGCTGTTCTCGCCGCGCTGGCTGTTCCTCTATCCCGGTGTGGTCCTGCTGGGGCTCGGGCTGGTGGTCGGGGCCATCCTGCTGCCCGGAGCGGCGCGCTACGGCACGGTGACCTTCGACATCCACACCTTCCTCATCGCCGCCCTGTGCGTGATCGTGGGGGTGCAGTCCATCGCCTTCGCCATCATCGGGCGCCGCTTTGCCTCGCGCTACGGCTTCATTCCGCCCTCGGGGCACTATGGCCGGCTGCTCGAGGCGCTGACGCTCGAGCGGGTGCTGATCGCCGCGGTGGTGCTGATGGGCGCCGGCCTTGCGGGGCTGGTCTGGGGCGTTGCCCAGTGGGCCGACCGCGGCTTCGGCCACCTCAATCCTTCCACGACGCTGCGGCCGCTGATCGTTGCGACCACGGCCCTCGTCTGCGGCTTCCAGCTGATGATGAGCGGCTTCATGTCCTCGATGATCAACATCCCGATCTACGAGCGCCGCGTCACCGATCCTGTGTCACACGACCAACCTCCGGCCTAGCCACTCATGCTCGATCCCCTGGTTCTTCTTGCCCTTGCCGGCGTCGGCATGCTGGCTGGCTTCGTCGATGCAATCGCCGGTGGCGGTGGCATGATTGCGCTGCCGGCGCTGCTGTCGGCCGGCCTGCCGCCGGTCGCGGCGCTTGCCACCAACAAGATGCAGTCCGTCGCCGGCACCGGCATGGCGGCGCTCACCTACTGGCGGCGCGGCTTTGTCGATCTCAAGTCGCTGGTGCCCGCCATCCTCTTCACCTATGCCGGCAGCCTCGTCGGCGCCATCGTGGTGCGGCAGGCCGATACCAGCCTGCTGCAGGTCGCGGTGCCGGTGGCGCTGATCGCCATCGCGCTCTACTTCCTGTTCGCGCCCAATCTCAGCGATGCCGACCGGGCGGCGCGGCTGCCGTTCCGGCTGTTCGTGCCGGTGATGGGCCTGCTGATCGGGTTCTACGACGGCGTCTTCGGCCCCGGCACCGGCTCGTTCCTCACCATAGGCTTCGTGGTGCTGTTCGGCCTCGGGCTCACCCGCGCCTCGGGCAGCACCAAGGCGCTGAACCTCACCTCCAACCTGGCCGCGCTCACCATCTTCATTCCCGCCGGGGACGTGGTGTGGCCGGCAGCGATTGCCATGGGCGCCGGCCAGCTCATCGGCGGCTATCTCGGCGCCCGCACCGGCATCCGCTACGGGGCGAGGGTCATCCGCCCGCTGGTGGTAGTGGTGTCGATTGCCCTGGCGATCCGGCTGCTGCTGTTCCCCTAGAAACGGCGTCTCACCGCAATAGCAGGACCTGATCCGTCCCCCTTGTGGCGGCGCTGTCGTCCGCCGGGCGGCAGTGCGCCTTCGCGCTGGATGGGCCGTGCCGCATCCCGGCCGCAGGGCAGGGGCGCGATGAAGGTGCGCGGCCCGGATGGGTTCCCCCGCCGGCAACCGGGCAACGAAAAAGGCGCGGTGTTTCCACCGCGCCTTTCCACGAAGTTCGCAACTGGGAAGAAACGAGCTTCGAAGCTTGTTCGGAGGCCGGACTTAGAAGTCCATGCCGCCCATGCCGCCCATGCCGCCGCCGCCCGGCATTGCCGGAGCAGCTTCCTTCGGGGCGTCGACGATGGTCGCCTCGGTGGTGATGAGGAGCGAAGCCACGGAGCCTGCGTCCTCGAGGGCGGTGCGAACCACCTTCACCGGGTCGATCACGCCGAGCTGCACCAGATCGCCGTACTCACCGGTCGCGGCGTTGTAGCCGAACGAGGCGGAGTTGTTCTCGAGGATCTTGCCGACAACCACGGAGCCTTCGGCACCGGCATTGTTGGCGATGGTGCGGACCGGCTCCTGGAGAGCGCGGCGAACGATCGAGATACCGGCTTCCTGGTCGGCGTTGGCACCCTTGACGGTGAGCGCGGCGGAAGCGCGCAGCAGCGCGACGCCACCACCCGGCACGATGCCTTCTTCGACAGCGGCGCGGGTCGCGTTGAGCGCGTCATCGACGCGGTCCTTGCGCTCCTTGACTTCGACTTCGGTCGAGCCACCGACGCGGATCACGGCAACGCCACCGGCGAGCTTGGCCAGGCGTTCCTGCAGCTTCTCGCGGTCGTAGTCCGAGGTGGTTTCCTCGATCTGCGCCTTGATCTGGCCGACGCGGCCCTGGATGTCCTCGGACGAACCGGCACCATCGACGATGGTGGTGTTCTCCTTGGTGATCTCGACGCGCTTGGCAGTGCCGAGCATGTCGATGGTCACGTTCTCGAGCTTGATGCCGAGTTCTTCGGAGATAACCTGGCCGCCGGTCAGGATGGCGATGTCTTCGAGCATGGCCTTGCGGCGATCACCGAAGCCCGGAGCCTTGACGGCCGCGACCTTGAGGCCGCCACGCAGGCGGTTCACCACGAGCGTGGCCAGGGCCTCGCCCTCGATGTCCTCGGCGATGATCAGCAGCGGGCGCTGCGACTGCACGACGGACTCGAGGATCGGCAGGATGGCCTGCAGGTTCGAGAGCTTCTTCTCGTGCAGCAGGATGACCGGGTCCTCGAGGACGGCGGTCATCTTCTCGGCGTTGGTCACGAAGTAGGGCGAGAGGTACCCGCGGTCGAACTGCATGCCTTCGACGACGTCGAGTTCGGTCTCGGCGGTCTTGGCTTCCTCGACGGTGATGACACCCTCGTTGCCGACCTTCTGCATGGCTTCCGCGATCATCTCGCCGATGGCGGTCTCGCCGTTGGCCGAGATGGTACCGACCTGGGCGACTTCAGCCGAGGAGGTGATCTTCTTGGAGGAGGCCTTGAGGTTGCCCACGACTTCGCTGACGGCGAGGTCGATGCCGCGCTTCAGGTCCATCGGGTTGAAGCCGGCGGCGACGGCCTTGATGCCTTCGACGACGATGGCCTGGCCGAGAACGGTGGCGGTGGTGGTGCCGTCACCGGCGATGTCGTTGGTCTTGGAGGCAACCGAACGCAGCAGCTGGGCGCCGAGGTTCTCGAACTTGTCTTCGAGTTCGATTTCCTTGGCGACGGTGACGCCGTCCTTGGTGATGCGCGGAGCGCCGAACGACTTCTCGATCACGACGTTGCGGCCCTTCGGACCCAGCGTGACCTTCACTGCGTTAGCGAGCACGTTGACGCCGCGCAGCATCTTGTCGCGAGCGTCGGTGGAGAACTTTACTTCCTTGGCGGCCATGAATGGCTCCTAGTATAAGCGGTTGAAAGACGATGGGGGCGGGAGAGTGCCGATCAGGCCTCGATCACGCCCATGATGTCGGATTCTTTCATGATGATGAGGTCTTCGCCGTTCAGCTTGACCTCGGTGCCGCTCCACTTGCCGAACAGCACGCGATCACCGGCCTTGACGTCCA
>JAEZHZ010000026.1 GCA_023436745.1 Pseudomonadota bacterium
GGGTTGCCGAACTCAGCATCGATCCTGTCTACGACACGCCGGACGATCCTGCCGCCATCGCGTCCTCCGCCGCCGCACCGAGCTATCTGGGTTCCGGGCGGCATCTCTTCCAGCGCCCGGCCGGAGCCGTTGCGCGCCGCTGGCCGTGGCAACGTTCGTTTGCTTCCGGTGCCCTCACCGACACGCCGGTGCCGCTCGATCTGGGCATCGTTGCGGCCAGCGTTCAGCTCGGGCTTGTTCCGCCGGCCGCCGCCGGGGCCGTTGCGCAGGAGCGGACCGGCCTTGCCCTGTCGCGCACGGTGCCGGCCGAGGCATCGCCGCCGCGCGCCCCCACGCTCCTGCCGGATTATCTGGTCGGCCGCTTCGGCGGGCGCGGTCAGGTCTGGGTGGTGATGCCGATGGAGGATCGTATGCTCGATCCGGGCAGCCTGATCCATCCCGATCCGGACCACACCGACCCGCTCGGCGCTATCGGCGTCGTGGTGCGGCCGGTGCATGAAGGCGCCATCGCCCTGCTCGACGGCGCAGCGGCAACCGAGGGGCGCAGGGTCGTGCTGCGCGACGGCACGCGCACCGTGAGCCTGAGGCTCGTTGCGCCCTACGAGAAGGGAATGGACCTAGTTGCGGCGGTCAGCCGAGTTGCGGGCACGCCTTAGGGTTTCGGCATACTCGGCGTTGAAGCGCACTTCGGCCATCTTGATCGCGGCGTCGATCCGACCGCCCACGGCGGCATCGCCGGGGTTCTGGCGGAGCAGTTCCAGGTTGCGCTGGATGTGCGTTTCCAGTGCCTGCCCGGTCTGGCTCCAGGCCTGGTCGAAGGCGGCATTCACCGCCAGCGAGTCCCGGCAGTCGCGGACGGTCGCCAGCAGGTAGGCGCCGCCGATGGCAGCGAGGATCGCGCTGTTGTCGAGCCGGTCGCTGCCCTCGCGGCCGCGTCGCATCGCCATGTTCAGGTCGGTCACGACGGTCTTGAGCCGCGGCTCGATACGCTCGGACACCTGGCGCGTCATGCCGGACAGCGCCGCCGTCCAGCGGCCGCCCCGCGACAGTTCAACATACCCGGTCACCGCGCGCACCAGCCGGTGGAAGCGCCCCAGCCCGCGGCAGGTCAGGTCGATGTCGGCGAACGGGCCCATCGGCTGCATCAGGTGAACCTGGTTGTGCGCCTGGGTGAGAAGCCCGTCTATGAGCGGGGCGTAGCCGGACCGGATGATCGCCGCTTCCGTCGGGTTCCCGCAGATCTTGATGACGGCGAGCACCAGCCGGCTGGGATTGGTCACCTGTCCGGTCGCCGCCAGGAACAACATGCCGGCCAGCGCCGGGTCCTGCACGGGCATCGACTGCAGCGCCGAGACAAGCCCGGCCTCGTCCGAGATGGCGTTGACCGCGCGTCCGAACGCCTGCGCCTTCACGAGCAGCCCACGATGCCGAAGCGCACCCATCACGGCGGGCAGCGCCGCCCGGGCTTCATCGCTCCCCAGCATGGCGCGCAGCCGCCGTCCGGTATCGAAATCGGTCTCTGCCTGCGCCAGTTGGTCCTTGATGCGGGACAGCACCTCGGGCGCGACGCCCTCGAATTCTGCCGCAGTCGTCGTGCCGTTCGCCGCGCGCTCCGGCGAAAGCAGGTCGGGGGCGAGATCGCGGTAGACCCAGGTCCACGCCGCTTCGACATGCTCGCGCGCAAGGGCGCCCGGCAGGGGGCTCCCCGCGAGTTCCTCGACGGTGACCGGCTCGAGCACGCCGGCAAACGGCGCGCCCGTGGTCAAGGACGGTTGTGGTGCGGCAGCACTGGCAGGCTGTGATTTGGCTGCAGAAGGCATCAACACGCGCGGGCTAAGGGTATATCGCCGCTCACCCTATAGGTGGCAGGTAAACAATCCTTACCCCTGCGCGCGCACTCAGGCCGAGCCGGGCACCACCGCCCAGTTGCCGTTCTGCTCGCGGCAGGCGGTGCCCTTCTTGGCGTATTCCTGCCCGTTGATCTTCACCGTGTGGGTGAAGTCGCGGCAGTCGAGATTGTTGACGCGAACATAGGGGCCCACAGCGACCGATCCGGTGGTTCCACGATCGCCGGTCCACTGGCGCGGTGCGCCGGGACGGCCGAACTGCAGGGCGTAGAACTGGGCCGTGTTGGCCTCGCTCGAGTCCTTGGCGCTCATCAGGTTCAGGGCGGCCGTGTCGACGAAACCCTGGGAAACGCTGGTGGTCATCAGCGCCTGCTGGGTCGTCTGGGCCGGCGTCGGTACCAGCGGCGCGCTCATTACCGGCGCCGGAGTCGCCGGGGCCGTGGCGACACGCGTCGGCGCAGTACTCGCGCAGGCGGAAAGGGTCAGGGCAAACAACGGGGTAGCAAACAGGGCAATGCGATTCATGAAGCGTCTCGTGTTCGGTAATAAACCTGAGTCGGTGCCATTTGCGGCGAAAGTGCGTCAGGCGGCAGCGGGACGGGAGGTACCGCCGAGCCGCGCCGTGGGAAGCCGCAATTCCACCAGCAGACCGCCCAGGGCCGAACGTTTCAGGGCAAGGCTGCCCCCGTATACATCTACCAATTCCTTCACGATATCGAGCCCGAGTCCAGTTCCCGGTGTTTTCTCATCCAGCCTGACGCCGCGGCGCAACACTTTGTCGGCGTCCTGCTCGGTCAGGCCCGGTCCGTCGTCCTCGATGCGGATGACGAGCAGCGTGCCGGTCTCCCCGCGCTCGGCGGCAAGGCGGACGTCCACCTGGCCTCCGGACCACTTGCAGGCATTGTCGAGCAGGTTGCCGGCCATCTCCTCGAGGTCTGCCTCGTCGCCGCGGAACCAGGGCAAGGATGCGTCCGGTTGCCCGAGGTCGATCGTCACGTCCGGGTGGATCTTGCGCATCACCCGCGTCAGCCGCAGCATGATCGCGGCGGCATCGGCCTTCTTGCCCACTACCGAGGTGCGGGCCGCGAGTCGGGCGCGCTCGAGATAGGTCGAGACCATGGCGCTCATCTTTTCGGTCTCGGCCTGCACCACGTCCGCAAGCGCCTCCTTGCTGTTGCGCGCTTCGTTGCGCAGCACGGCGATAGGGGTCTTCAGGCCGTGGGCCAGGTTGCCCACCTGGTTTCGTGCCCGCTCGATGATCTGGGTATTGGAGCGCAGCAGCTCGTTCACTTCCTCGGCCAGCGGTGCGATCTCGCGCGGGTAGGTGCCCGTCACCGCCGTGCTCTCGCCCTCGCGCACCCGTTCGATGGCGCGGCTCAGCCTTGCGACCGGCCGCATGGCGAACCGGGCGACGATGGCGCTCATCACGGCGAGCATCACGCCCACGGCTCCGAGCACCACGAACGCCTGGTCCCGGAAATTCTCGACGAGGTTGAGGATTTCGCTGAGGTTGCCGCTGACCACGATCCGGTAGGTGAGGCCCGGCCCCATGGTGACGGTGCGCTCCACCACGCGGATGCGCGTGCCGAAGGCGTCGTCGACGATCGCCGTGCGCCGCGCCGCCCCGTCGACGGGACCCATCATCACCGGCAGATCGATGCCCACCATCGAGGTGGAGAAATTGAACAGCTGCCCGTCATCGCCGCGGATCGCCCAGTACCAGCCCGATCGCGGCCGCTCGAAGCGCGGGTCCGCCAGCGTCACCCTTTCATCCAGCGGATTGCCGGACTCCAGCAGCTCGCCGGTCAGGGTTTCGACGTGGAAGTCCAGCGTCTGCGCCAGCGAGGCGTCGAGCGCTCGGGAATAGAGATCGGTCAGCAGGAAACCGGTGGCCACCAGCGCCACGACCAGCCAGGTCGCAGACAGCCAGAACAGGGTGGCCGCGATGGAGCCGCGGCGGCGCGTTGCCGGGGCAGCCGTCTCTGCCCGGCTCCCGCCAGCGGCCGTGTCCCTGTGCGTGGCGCTATCGCTCACCGGGCGGCTCAGTCTTCGGCGATCTGGTAGCCCAGCCCGCGCACCGTCTGGATGCAATCGTCCGGCAGCTTCTTGCGGAGCCGCCCGACGAACACCTCGATGGTGTTGCTGTCGCGGTCGAAGTCCTGGTCATAGAGGTGTTCGGTCAATTCGGTGCGCGAGAC
>JAEZHZ010000038.1 GCA_023436745.1 Pseudomonadota bacterium
CGGTGAGGTGCTGGATCGCGCCGCTGATGCCGATTGCGATGTACAGCTCCGGCGCGATGATCTTGCCGGTCTGGCCCACTTGCATCTCGTTGGGCACGTAGCCGGCGTCCACCGCGGCGCGCGAGGCGCCTACCGCTGCACCGATGCGGTCTGCCAGCGCATAGATGATCTTGAAATTATCCGCCGAGCCGACGCCACGGCCACCCGAGACGACGCGTCTGGCGCTCTGCAGATCGGGTCGGTCGCTGCTGCCGGCCGCGAGCCCGATATGCCGCGTATGCGTCGGCAGGGATGCTTCGACGGTCCTGGGCTCGATCGTCGCGCTGCCACCCTTGCCGGCTTCTGGCCAGGAGGCACTGCGCACGGTGGCGACCACGACGCGCTCGGCCGAAGCTTCGACGGTCACGATGGCATTACCGGCATAGATGGGGCGCATGAAAACATAAGGGCCATCGACCGCCATGATGTCGGTGACCTGCGACACGCCCAGCAACGCAGCGACGCACGGCATCAGGTCCTTGCCGAAGGTGGTGCTCGGCCCGAACACATGGCTGTAACCCGCGGCGAGTTCGGCGACCTGGGGCGCAAGGACCTGCGCAATGGCGGGGGCATTCGCCTCATTGGCAACCGTGAGCACACGCTTCACGCCGGCCACCTCCGCGGCCTCTGCGGCAACGGTCGCCGGGTCGGCCGCCAGCACGAGGATATCGATTGTTTCGGGCGAAAGCGCCTGCGCGGCAGAGACACACTTGGCAGTGGATGCATTGAGCTTGCCATCGGCATGCTCGGCGACGATCAGGATCTTGGGCATCAGAGCAACCCCTTCTGCTTGAGCGTGGCAACCAGTTCGGCCGCATCCTTGACCATTACTCCCTTGTTGCGCTTCGGCGGCGGCGCGTAGTGCGTCGCTCTCAGTGTGTCGCCCGATTCCACAGCGAGGTCACCGAACGGGATGCTCTCCATTGGTTTGGACTTGGCCTTCATGATGTCGGGCAGCTTGATGAAGCGCGGCTCGTTGAGGCGGAGGTCGGTCGTGACCACGGCAGGCAGTTCGACTTCAAGCGTCTCGAGTCCTGCGTCGACCTCGCGGGTCACTGTGGCCTTCCCTTCCGCGACCTCGAGCTTGCTGGCGAACGTTGCCTGTGGGCGGCGCCAGAGGGTGGCCAGCATCTGCCCGGTCTGTCCTGCGTCGTCATCGATGGCCTGCTTGCCCAGAATGACCAGGTCCGGCTCCTCCCTCTCCACGAGTTTCAGCAGCACCCGCGCTGCGGTCAGCGACTGGATTGGCTGGTCGCAGACAACGTGGATGGCACGGTTGGCGCCCATGGCCAGGCCGTTGCGCAGATGGGCCTGGGCGTCGGCCGGTGCGATGGAAACGACGATGACCTCGCTAGCAATGCCCTTGTCGCGCAATCGAAGTGCCTCTTCCAGTGCGATCTCGTCGAAAGGATTGGGCGACAACTTGACGCCATCGGTGACCACGCCGGAGCCGTCCGGTTTGACCTGGATGCGGACGTTGTAGTCCACCACGCGCTTGTAGCCGACGAGGATCTTCATCTTCCTGGAATCCTTGGGGCGGGCGGACCGTTGCCCGTGGGGGCACGATTTTAGCCGTTCGAGGGGCGGCAGTGCGAGTCTGTGCGGTGATAGGCCGGGCACGCCAAAGGTTGCCTGCATCTTGGTGGCGAACTCGCGGTGGCGGGCGGGGCTGAACCCTCCTCACGCAAGGACCGACCGTGTCCGGGTCGCCGGGGGCGGCACTGGCGCCACGAGCCTGGATCACGCCGCAGGCGGGTTGGCCGCGCCGGCGGATTCCCTCCAAACGGATTGCCTGCCGTCGAACCACCGGTTGCCCCGGTGGCCTGAAGGCGTCAGCCACGCGCAAGGAGGCCGGCGCGCCGGCCGCAGTTCCATGGAGCCCAGCCGGGGTCGGCTGTCGGGGACGCCTGTGCTTAGCCGCACGCCACCGCACCACACAGCCGCGTGCGGGCCAAGCTTGCCGGTCAGAGTCTCGCGACTCCTATCCAGCCGGCCGCGAGGATCGGGGTGAGCGACTCCAGGGCGTTGACCATGCCCTGAAATCCCCGCACCCCCAGGCTCTTCAGTCCGGTCGTGCCGCTGATCATCTCGGGAAATCGTGCATGGTATGGCACGAGTTCACGCAGATCGATGCTGGTTCGTGCGAACAGCGTACGCAAAGTCTTGTACGAATACACCTGTAGATGATCCTGATGCATCGATTCGCGTGAAGCCAGTCCCACGAGCGCGTTATGCCAGCAACAGGCATTGGGTGTCGAGAACACGAACTCTACGCCGCGCAGCTGCGAATTGCGCTGCAGGCTCTCCAGGAACCTGGTGGTATCCGGCAGATGCTCGATAAGTTCACCGGCGACGATGACGTCTGGCCTGCCATAGCGCGCGATGACCGGATCGAGGTCGAAGATGTCCGCGTGGATGATGCGGCCGCCCTGGCCCGTATCCAGTCCGCCGGCGGGCAACCGCGGCGAGTTGTCGATGCCGACCACGCTGCGCGCACTGGCGCACAGCCTGGCATGCAACCAGCTGCTGCCTTCCATCTTGGCATCTAGTGCGGTCTCGTCCAGCGCGCCCAGGTCGAACACCGCCTTGCCTTCAACCTTTGCTGCCAGGAAATCGAGACGATCGACCGGTCGCCGCAGGCCTACCTTCTCCAAGGCGGTGTAGCGGATGGCGCTGAGTGCGTGCTCTCGTATCACGGAATCGATTCCTTTCTGCGGCGCGGCCTCACGGGTGGGCCGCCAGCGGGAGTATGGGTTCGGAGCGCTTGGGTCATTCTTGGTCCCTGTGGTCAAGCGACGCTGGACTCGGTGTTCCCTCGGGGGCGGCGTACCGCCTTAGCTGCCGTGTGGACAATGGAACCGTTGCTGGGCCGGGCGAGGCGCACGGCTGCGGAGTCCTTGTCTGCGCCGCAGTGAAAGGGGTCCTGGATATGCGTCGAGCGCTCCGCATGAGCGGGCTGTCGCAGCTGTCGCCGCCGTCGGGGGCGACGGGTGCATGCGCGCCGCCGGCTCCCCCATATCGTCGCGAATGCGAGCCTTTCGTTCCGCGACGCGCTCAGTGCCGACCAGTGCGTTCATCTCGCGGAATGCCCGGAAATGGGGTGGCGGTGGCTGGATTCTAGCCGGATTGCCTTGCTTGTGCGGGGAGGGCAGGCCCTTCATTGATGACTGGGGCGGGCGTAGGGATAGACCCTCCTGGCCTGCTCGCCCTCTCCACATACCGCCGCTGCAGTCCGCACCGAGTATCCCGCATCCCGTACGCACAGGGAGAACAGCCGTTCGATGGCGTGAGCGAAGGTGCCGTCGAGTTGCCCGGCTTCGTCCTCGAACTCCCATTCTTCCAGATGGCCATCGAGCAGCGGTCGCAGCGCCTCGAGCCGGCACCAGAACATGCTGCCGGCGATGAAATCCTGCCGCAGATACCGGCGGTCCCGAAGCCCCAGGCGGGTGACGAGGTACTCGATGGCGTCGCGATTCGCGCTGAGATACGTCTTCATCGACAGAACATGACCTTCCGGAGCAACCGCGCCCAGCCAGCGGTCGGCCTCGAAGCTCTCCATGATGCGGCGCGCGCGCGTCGGTGCCGTCAGGCGCGTCAACATGTCCGCGCGCCAGCTGTCTCCGTCCTCCCGGTGAGTCGAGCGTTTGGTGTGGAGTTTGAGTGCGATGTCCACCCCTTCGTCCAGTAGCCGGTTCGCCGCCCGCAGGAATGGAAGAATGTCGCGGCCGCGATTCTCCTGGACCAGGACGGTGCCATCCATGTCCGAGCGCGCCAGCACCGCCCTCATCGCCGGCTCGCGCTCGGGCGCCGTAGTGACGACCAGGCGCCAAGCGATGCCGGTGGCAATCAGGCGGTGAAGGATGTCCTCGAGTTCCTCCTCGTACCAGGCGTGGACGATCGCGGCGGGCCTTGATGGCTTCTTTATCGGGTCCGCCGCCAGTTGCAGTGCCTGGCTCGTTGCATGGAGCCAGGCGTGCCCCAGTCTGCGGTCGGGTTCGAGGACAGCACCCTCGGCCCACTCATTCCAGGCATTGATGAACACCAGGTCGGCATTGCCGGACTGGCTGGCGCCACCGATGGTCGCCGCCAGCCAGTCGCGATAGCGTCTGGGCGACGCGTGAGCCAGGATCCTTCCCCGCCCGGGGCGGCGAGGCTCGTTGTCCCACCCCGGGTTGACGCCCGGATACAGTGGGTAATCGGGAGAGGGCCGGCGGAGCGCACGGTCCGCCAGTTCACGCCAGTCGAGCACCTTCCCGGCGAAGGCCGGGTTCGTCAGCCGCTGGTGGCGGGTAATGTCTGTCGGCTCTGTCAGGTTGGGGGGGAACTCAACTGCTGCATCGAAGCCAATATCGCGCGGGTGCGGCCTCTCGAAACCCTGGACGTAACACAAGTGGAGCTCGCCGATGCCCAGCTGCCGGCACTCGGCCCGCCAGCGCTCCGCGGTGGCGCGAATGTCCGGAAACAGGCTTGGCCGGTACACCAACAATATCGGCTTGCCGTCCACGCGCAGGTAGCGCGGGTCGGCGAGGTACCGCACGACGTGCCGGATGAAGGCGATGTCGTCCTCGGGAGAATGCTGTTGCCCAAGGATGATCTCATTGTCCCGGCCGTCCCAGCGCCGCGTCCAACTCTCGTTCGCCCAGCACAGGCAGAACGGCAGGTCGAGCGTGGGGTCCGCGAGCCAGCGTCGCAGGGGGGCCTCGAGCGGGGAATTGCCATTGAACCAGTAGAAGTAGAAGGCGAACGCGCCGATCCCGTAGCGATGCGCCAGCTCGACTTGTCGGCGCATGACGGACGGGTCGCGCAGGTCATAGTCGCCCAGTTCTCCTGACAGCCGCGGCTGGCTGTGTCCGTCGAACTGAGGCACGGCACGATTGACGTTCCGCCACTCTGTAAAGCCCTCGCCCCACGCGGCGTCGTTCTCCGGAATGGCGTGGAATTGCGGCAGATAAAAGGCGACAAGCCGGGCCGGAAGCGGCGTGGGCAGGAGGGGCGACGATTGCTCCCTGTACCCGATGGCCCTGCTACCTGGCACCCATCGCTGCTGACGCGCAAGCCCCCAATCGTTCAGTGCCCGGCCGCGGGGCGCCGGCACGAGGCCACTCCACCGCCCAAGGAACCACTGCCGGAAATGGTCGCGTGACGCGGGCCGCAACGGCATCAGGCGGAACAGGGTCCGCAGGACGCGGAACGCGGAGGCTCGCAGCAAGCGGAGTATCGGGTCACGCACCATGCACCGGGTCGCCGACGTCTGCCAGGGGCGGGTATGGTGCGGTAACTCTCCCCCAGAGCCAAACTTCCGCCGCGGGACCCGGCAGACGGACTGCCCCTTCGTCCGATGGGCCGGCCGGCTGCGCCGGGTAGAATGCCCGGCATCTTCAGCAACGGGATGTGGACGATGTCTTCTGCCGCTTCGCACGCCGGCGCAGGCAAGAGGTTTGCCGATGCGCCCTCCGCGCTCGCCGGCCTCGTCGCCGACGGCCAGACCCTCGCCGTCGGCGGCTTCGGGCTTTGCGGCATCCCCGAGGCCCTGATCGCCGCGCTGCGGGACTCGGGCGTGAGCGGCCTCACCGTCATCTCCAACAACGCCGGCGTCGACGGCTTCGGCCTGGGGCAGCTGCTGGAGACCCGGCAGATCCGCAAGATGATTTCGTCCTACGTGGGCGAGAACAAGGAGTTCGAGCGCCAGTACCTGGGCGGCGAGCTGGAGCTGGAGTTCAACCCGCAGGGCACCCTCGCCGAGCGGCTGCGCGCGGGCGGGGCCGGCATCCCGGCCTTCTATACGCGCACCGGCTACGGCACCGTGGGCGCCGAGGGCAAGGAAACCCGGCAGTTCGACGGGCAGTGGTACGTGATGGAGACGGCGCTGGTCGCGGACGTGTCGCTGGTCAAGGCCTGGAAGGCCGACGAGGCCGGCAACCTGGTGTTCCGCAAG
>JAEZHZ010000065.1 GCA_023436745.1 Pseudomonadota bacterium
AGGCAAGTGCGTCCCTGCGCGACGCCTATGCGGAACTCTTGTGGTCGGGTCGCTCCGCGGCGCCGGTGCGCCGCGATGGTGACATCGTTGGCAAGGTCTCGCTAGAGCGGCTTGCCCGGCTGGCGGCGCGACCGCAATGACGCTCGGCAACCTCATCCGCCTGGTGGCCCTGGTCCTGCTGCTGGCGCTGCTGTTCCAGCCGGAATGGTTCGAACCATTTTTTGCCCGCTTCGCGCGGCCAAACCAGCCAGCCATCTACAATCAGGGGAACCTGCTCGACATCACCCTCAGCCATCTCTCGATCGTCGCGGTCGCCATGCTGGGTGCGACCGTCGTGGCGGTGGGGTTGGCCATCGTTGTGACGCGACCCGCGGGGGCTGAATTCCTGCCGGTGTCGCGCGCGATCGCCAATGTCGGACAGACCTTTCCTCCAGTGGCGGTGCTGGCGCTGGCGGTGCCGGCCATGAACAGTTTCGGGACAGCGCCAACGCTGCTGGCGCTGTTTCTCTATGCGCTTCTGCCAATCTTCGAGAATTCGCTGACCGGATTGACCGGGCTGCCGCCTGCGGTAACCGAGGCCGCCCGTGGGGTCGGCATGACCGGAACGCAGCGGCTGATGCAGGTGGAACTGCCGCTGGCCCTCCCGGTCATCTTGGCGGGCGTTCGGCTGGCGACGGTGATCTCGCTGGCAACCGCGACCATCGGATCCACGGTTGCGGCGAGAACGCTCGGGGAGGTGATCATCGCGGGGCTGCTCTCCAGCAACACGGCTTTCGTGCTGCAAGGCGGCCTCATTGTCGGCGTGCTTGCGGTGCTGATCTATGATGCTCTTTCAGCGCTGGAGCGCTGGCTGATGCAGCGGACGGGACAGCTCGGCAGGGCGGAGGCGTGAATGTCTGACTTCGATCTGGTTCTTGCCGGCACCGTGGTGTTGCCCGACCTGGTGCTCGAGGACGGGTATGTCGCGGTGCGCGACGGCAAGATCGTTCATGTCGGCGAGGGCAGGGCGCCTTCCGCGCATGAGAGGCACGAACTCGGCAACGCGCTGATCATGCCCGGCGCCATCGATGCGCAGGTCCATTCGCTGTCACAACGCGATCAGGAGGACTTCATCTGGTCGACGCGATCGGCGGCGGCCGGGGGCGTCACGACCATTGTCGACATGCCTTATGACGAGGGCAACCTGGTTTGCGCGGCCGAGGCAGTGCGGCGCAAGGTCGAGCACGCGAGCCCACAGGCACGGGTGGATTTCGCACTCTACGGCACGGTCAATCCGGAGGAGGGCGCCGCGCGCATCGCGGAACAGGCAGAGGCGGGGGTTGCGGCCTTCAAGTTCTCGACCTTCGGCACCGATCCGGTCCGCTTTCCGCGCATCCCTCCTGCGCTGCTGGAACTGTGCTTCGCAGAGGTCGCGGCGACGGGGCTGACAGCCGGCGTCCACAACGAGGACGAGGAGATGGTGCGTGCAGCCCTGGCCGCTGTGAAGGCGGCGGGGATCACGGACTGGCGCGCCCACGCACTGAGCCGCCCGCCACTGGCGGAACTGCTGGCAACGCTCCAGATCTACGAGACGGGTGCCCAGACGAATTGCCCCGCGCATGTGGTGCACTGCGCGCGCGGGCGCGGCTACGAGATTGCCCGCAGCTACCGCGACCAGGGATACGCCGCGACAATAGAGTGCTGCATCCACTATCTCACGCTCGACGAAGAGAACGATGTCCGCCGGCTCGGAGGCAAGGCCAAGATCAACCCGCCAATCCGCCCGCGGGTTGAGGTCGAGGCGCTGTGGGAACATGTGCGGGCGGGCAACGTGACGCTCGTATCGACCGATCATGTGAGCTGGTCCGAGGACCGCAAGACGAGCCCCGACATGCTGGCCAATGCCTCGGGCGTGCCGGGACTCGAAGTGATGGTGCCGCTGTTCGTAAAGGGCGCTCTCGACCGTGATATCCCACTGACCTGGGCTGCCAAGCTGATGGCGGAGAACCCGGCGCGGTATTTCCGACTCGATCACGTGAAGGGCGCGTTGACGGCCGATCGCGACGCCGACATCACCGTGCTGTTCCCCCGGTCGAAGGTCTATGATGCGGCGGCGAGCGGGCACAATGTCGTGGGCTGGTCGCCCTACAACGGCATCGAACTGTCGTGGACGGTGGGGCTGACTTACTTGAGGGGGCAGCAGGTCTTCGACGGGACCACGGTTGCAGAACCGGGAACCGGGCGCTGGGTTCGGCCGGAGGTGCCAGCGTGATCCCCAACACCCCGATCCGCACCGATCGGATAGCGGCTGACATCGATGCGCTCGCCGCGATCACCGAGCCGGAACGCCCCTGGACCCGGCGGGCCTTCACGCCGATGTTCATCGAGGGCCGACGGTGGCTCGCCGATGCCATGCGTGCTGCAGATGGCGTGGTGCAGACCGATCCGGCCGGCAACCTGGTTGCCAGCATTCCCGGACGGCGGCCCGAACTCGGTACCATCATGATCGGCAGCCATTCGGACACCGTGCCCGATGGTGGGCGCTACGATGGCGTTGCGGGGGTGGTCGCCGGGCTCGAGGTGGCGAGGGCACTGAAGGACCAGGGGATCGTCCTCGACCACACGCTGGAGGTGGTGGACTTCCTTGCCGAGGAGGTGTCCATCTTTGGGGTCTCCTGCATCGGTAGCCGTGGCATGAGTGGCACCCGGCCGGAGGAGTGGCTGGCGCGGGAGAGCGGTGGCCGCACGTTGAGGCAGGCCATCCTCGATGTCGGCGGGTATCCTGCGGCGCACGCGCGGCGGCCGGATATCAAGGCCTTCCTCGAACTTCACATCGAGCAGGGGCCGGTTCTGGAAGCCGAAAAGCTTGATGTCGGTGTCGTAACTGCGATTGCCGGCATCACGCGCATCGAGATCGTGGTCGAAGGCCGGGCCGATCATGCAGGGACAACTCCGATGGGTGCGCGGCAGGACGCCCTGGCGACGGCCGCGTGGATCGTGCTCGGGATCGAGGAACTGGCCAAGGCGCTCGCTGCAGGCGAGGCCCACTTCGCTGCCACCGTCGGCGAGTTCGAGATGTGGCCCAATGCTGCCAATGTCGTGCCCTCGCGTGTGCGGATGCTGGTGGACGCGCGGGCCGAGCGGCGCGAGGACATGGAGCGCTTTCTTGATGAGCTGGAGCGGGGCGTTGCCGCGTTCGCCGAGAAGACGGGCACCACCGTGCTGGCGCCACGCGTGATGTCCGACAATCCCCCCACGCCCTGTGATGCGGAGGTGATCGTGGTGCTGGAACGCGCATGCGAAACCGCCGGCGTTACGCACCGCCGAATGGCATCCGGTGCCGGACACGATACCGCGTGGATGACGCGGGTGAGCAAGGCGGCGATGATCTTCATTCCCTGCCGTGGGGGACGAAGCCATGCGCCTGACGAGGCAACGACGCCGGACGAGATCGCGGCCGGTACGGCAGTGCTGCTCGAGGCCGTGCTCATGCTCGACAAGGACTTGCAGAAGGACGACTGATGGGACGCATTCTCACCGAAAAGGATGTCGAGGCGGCGGTGCGGGGCGGCTCCGTCTATGCTGCCGGCGGCGGCGGTTGGGCGGACCATGGTCGCAAGCTCGGATATGCCGCGGTCAATGTCGGCACGCCGGAACTGGTCGACATCGAGGAGCTCGACGAGAACGACTGGGTCGCGACCGCCGCTGCTATTGGCGCGCCGGCGTCGACAACGCCATGGGAAATGCAGGGCGTGGACTACATCAAGGCGGTACAACTGCTGCAGGATGCGCTGGGGGAGAAGGTCTCCGGCCTGATGATCGGCCAAAACGGCAAGTCCTCCACCCTCAACGGCTGGCTCCCATCGGCCGTGCTCGGCACAAAGGTGGTGGATGCGGTGGGCGATATCCGCGCCCACCCGACCGGTGACATGGGGTCCATCGGCATGGCTGGATCACCGGAGCCGATGATCCAAACCGCAGTGGGCGGCAACCGGGAGGAGAATCGCTACATCGAACTGGTGGTCAAAGGCGCGACGGCGAAGGTCTCGCCGGTGCTGCGAACCGCTGCCGACCAGTCGGGCGGCTTCATCGCTTCATGCCGCAACCCCCTGCGCGCCAGCTATGTGAAGCGCAATGCGGCGCTCGGCGGCATCTCGATGGCACTGAAGCTCGGCGAGGCCATGATCGCAGCTGACGGCAAGGGACCGGGCGCAGTCCTGGACGCCATCGTCAGGACCACCGGCGGCAGCATCATTGCCAAGGGTTACGTGACGGAGTTCGACGTCACCTACACCAAGGAGGCTTTCGACATCGGCCGCATCGTTATTGGCGAAGGCGACAGGGCGACCACTCTTCACGTGATGAACGAGTACATGGCGGTGGAG
>JAEZHZ010000114.1 GCA_023436745.1 Pseudomonadota bacterium
GAGATCGATGGCGACCGGCTCGACGAGCGCGAGGTGCTGCTCACCACGACGACGCTCATCATGGCCGGTGTCGAGTCTCTCGGCGGCTTCATGGCCATGTTTGCCCTCAACATGGCGGACTACCCCGATGCGCGCCGCCAGTGCGTGGCCAACCCGGGACTGCTGGCTGACGCCATCGAGGAATCGCTGCGCTTCAACACCTCGGCCCAGCGCTTCCGCCGTTGCCTGACCCGCGACCACGAGCTGCATGGTCAGAAGATGAAGCAAGGCGATTTCGTCTGCCTCGCCTACGGCTCCGGCAACCGGGACGAGCGCCAGTTCCCGAACCCGGACGTCTACGACATCACCCGCAAGCCGAAGGGTCACCTGGGCTTTGGCGGCAGCGTGCATGCCTGCCTGGGCACCACCATCGCCCGCATCTCGGTGAAGGCGGCGATGGAGGAGTTCCACAAGGTGGTGCCGGAATACCGGCGTGTCCAGGAGCAGTTGCCCTGGATTCCTTCATCCACCTTCCGCAGCCCGCTCCGTCTGGAACTGGCCCGCGCATAAAACCAACCCCGCCCGAGGCAAGGGCACAGGGGCGCAAAGTCGATATGTCCTTGCGCCCCTGGGTTTTTGCGTCGGCACTTACTTCATCGGAGAATCCATGCCCCGCGTTACCTACATCGAACCCAATGGCGACACCCGCGAGATCGACGTTCCCGCCGGCTGGAGCGTCATGCAGTCCGCCATGAGCAACGGCGTCGAAGGCATCGAGGCCGAGTGTGGCGGTTCCTGCGCCTGCGCCACCTGCCACTGCTACATCGAAGGCGACAAGGCGGCCACCGTGCCCGCCGCCACCGAGAACGAACTGGCCATGCTGGAGAATGCGGCCGCCGAGCGTCAGGCCAATTCCCGCCTGAGCTGCCAGATCAAGATGACCCCCGAGCTGGAGGGTCTCATCGTCCGCTTCCCGGAGCGCCAGTCGTGAGCAGGGGAATGGTGGTCGTCGGCGCCGGCCTCGCCGGCCTCACCGTGGCCGAGACCCTGCGCGCCGAAGGCTACACGGGTCCGGTCACGATGATCGGCGACGAACCGCTCGGCCCCTATCACCGTCCCCCTCTGTCCAAGGGCTACCTGCTGGGCCAAGCCCAGGAAGCCCAGCTCGTGATGCGCACGCCGGAGCTGCTGGCGAAAAAGAACATCACGCTGAAAACCGGCCTTGGCGTGACGGCGCTGGACCGCAGCGCGCAGCGCATCGTCCTGTCCGACCGCAGCGTCCTCGAGTACGAAGGCCTCGCCCTGTGCACCGGCTCGCGCTTGCGTCCGCTTCCTCTGGCCGGCGCGGATACCCTGCGCGGCATTGTCGGCCTGCGCTCCCTCGCCGATTCCCAGGCCATCGCCGCCGCGCTCGAATCCGCTCAAAACGTGGTGGTCATCGGCGGCGGCTTCATCGGTCTCGAAGTGGCTGCCGCTGCGCGCAAGAAGGGCAAGACGGTCACCGTGCTGGAAGCGGCAGATCGCCTCATGGCGCGCGTCGTCGCGCCTTTGATCTCCGGGTTCTACTACGATCTGCACAGCGGCAACGGTGCCGAGGTCGTGCTCGACGCGCTGGTATCGGAACTGGTGGGCAAGGATGGCCACATCGCCGCCGTGAAAACCCGCGACGGCCGCGAGTTCGCAGCCGATCTGCTGGTGGTCGGCATCGGCATCCTGCCCAATGCCGAGATCGCCCAGGCGGCCGACATCGAATGCCATGGCGGCATCGTGGTCGACGCCTGTTCGCGCACCAGCGCCCCAGCCATCGTCGCCGCCGGCGACTGCACGGCCCGGCGTCTGGACGACGGGTCCTACCTTCGCCTCGAATCGGTGCAGAACGCGGTGGAGCAGGCCAAGTCCGGCGCATGTGCGCTGCTCGGCAAGGAGCGCGCCTTCACCGCCGCACCCTGGTTCTGGTCGGACCAGTACGACATCAAACTGCAAATCGTGGGCCTCGCGACCGGCTTCGATCAGGTGGTGACGCGGGGCGATCCGGCCACGAAGACGTTTTCCGCCTTCTATTACAAGGCGGGTCAGCTCATCGCCATCGATTCGCTGAATCAGCCGGCCGTGCACATGACGGGGCGCAGGTTTTTCGAGAAGCGCGTGTTCCCCACGCCGGAGCAGGCCGCCGACCCGGGTTTCGCCTTCAACACGCTGTTCGCCTGAGCAAGGCAACGAGCAGGAAAGTTGAAAGCGGCGCGGTGCCGGGCGCCACACTGCGTGCTTGAACGCATGCCCGGCGGCCGTGCCGATTTCGTCAACTGTTCAGCGAGGGAAAGATGGACGAATACCTGTCTGGCCCTGCTCCGCACGCGCTCACATCGCCCGACGTTTCGCCCTGCCGGATTCGACCCGGATAACCGGGAGCGGCCGGGCCTTCTCTCACGCTGTAGGCATTCACGCTCATGATGCTGGGGGCACGGTTGATCGGCGATGCGTTGAAGGGAAGATTCGTGGCCGACCGGCTCATTACCATCGGAGCCGGCATCTTCTCGGGCGGCCTGACGGGCCTCCGGCCATCGCTGCCATCGCCGATATGCTCGGCATGCGGGCAGCCATGGACTTCATCGGCGTGCTCAGCCTGGTGGATCAACTTCGTCGGTGCGCGCGACTGTCTGCTGAAGCGGTAGCCACCGGCTGCCGGGCCTGCAAGCGAGCGACAAGGACACAGCTTGCCATAAGGGAAGCGATCCGCACCCAGGCTCTCCATACGCACTGGAACCCACGTCAGCAAGACGGGTCTGGCGATTGGGCGCGGAGGGCTTGCTCGCATTCCGACATTCCGACGCGCGAATTGTTTCAGTGAACTTGCCGGGGCCCTGCCGTGCGCGTACACCATCTGAACTGCATCTCTTCCTGCCCGCTCGGGGGCTTGCTGATGGATGGCCGCAGCGCCACGCTGCTGCAGCGCGGCACACTATGCTGCCATTGCCTGCTCGTGGAAGCCGAAAGCGAGCTGATGCTGATCGACACCGGTTTCGGACTGCGTGATGTGCACCATCCTTCGGCGCGCCTGAGCAGCTTCTTCCTCTCCCTCTTGAATCCGGATTTCCGCGAAGAGATGACGGCCGTGCGGCAGATCCGGCAGCTCGGTTTTCGTCCCACCGACGTGCGCCACATCCTGCTGACCCATCTCGATTTCGACCACGCCGGCGGGCTGGATGACTTTCCCAATGCGCGCGTTCACATGCTGCGGCAGGAGCGTGACTATGCGCTGGAGCAGCTGACCTGGCTGGATCGTCAGCGATTCCGCCCGCAGCAATGGTCGAGCCGGGATCGCTGGCAGGTCCATCAGGCCGGCGGTGAACGCTGGTACGGATTCGAATGCGTGCGCGATATTCCCGGCCTCCCGCCCGAGCTGCTGTTCGTGCCGTTGCCGGGACATACCTACGGGCACGCCGGAATTGCTGTGGACACCGACAAGGGCTGGCTGCTGCAGGCAGGCGATGCGTACTTCTATCATCGCGAGATGGATCTCTCCGAACCATGGTGCACGCCCGGGTTGCGCTTCTACCAGACCATGATGGAGAAGGATCGCGAGGCGCGTCTGGCCAATCAGGAACGACTGCGCGGCCTGCGCGGAGAGCACGGTGCCGAGGTCATCATCTTCTGCGCGCACGATCCCGTGGAGTACGAGCGCCTGGCGGGACATCCGCAGAGCGTGCCTGCGGGCAGTGCGTGGCAACGGGATTGACGAAACGGAAGTGTCCGTCCCGGCTTCGCGGTAGCATAGCGACATTGAAGCGTGCGCAACTTCGCGCTGCATTGCGCGAGGTTCTCCGAGGTCCAGGGCGGACGCGGACTTCCGCGAATGGAGCGCCGCACGTTCATCGCAGGTGCTTGCATCGCACCCGCGCTCCATCCACGACATAAAAGGAAAACCACATGGCGCACTCCGACTACTCCACCGGCAATGATTTCGGCAAACTGATTCTGCGCGTTTCGCTCGCGCTCATGATGCTCCTGCACGGCATCGCCAAGATCATCAACGGTCCCGATTTCATTCTCGGTCTGGCCGCCAAGGCCGGACTGCCGTCGGCCTTCGGCTATCTCGTCTACGTCGGCGAGGTGGTGGCGCCCGTTCTGGTGCTGATCGGACTGTGGACCCGCCCGGCTGCGCTGGTCATGGCCATCAACATGCTCGTGGCAGTATGGCTGGTGCATATGGGAGAGCTGTTCCAGCTGGGCAAGAGCGGCGGCTGGGCGCTCGAACTGCAGGGTTTCTTCTTCTTCGTGTCGATCGCGGTGGCATTTCTGGGAGCGGGGCGCTATTCGGTCGGAGGAATCGGCGGGAAGTGGAACTGAACGAAGTGGAGCTGCGCGTCTAACTTCGGCAGCACCGGATGGTCTGGGTTTCCTGACTGGCTTGGGCGGCCTGGCCGCGCTCGTGGCCGGCGCCGAACTGCAGGTCCGCGGCGCATCCCGGCTCGCGTTGTCCTTCGGCATCTCGCCGCTGGTCGTGGGGCTGACGGTCGTGGCGTTCGGCACCAGTGCGCCCGAGGTGGCCGTCTCGGTTGGCGCGGTGCTTGATGGTCGCGTCGACATCGCTGTCGGCAACGTCGTCGGCAGCTGCATCTTCAACATCCTCGGGTGCCTGGTTCTTGCCGGCATCGTCGCCGCCGACGGCTTGAGCGTTGCGCCAGCGGTGCTTCATTTCGACATCTGGGTGATGCTCGCCGTGGCCTTCGCATGTGTACCCGTGTTCGTGACAGGTCGCAGGATCGCGCGCTGGGAAGGCGCGCTTTTCCTCGGCTACTACGCAGCGTATGCGGCCTACCTGATCCTGGCAGCGCAAGACCACGCCATGCTGGAAGCCTACAGCGGCGCGATGCTGTCCTTTGTCCTGCCGCTTACCGTGGTGACGCTGACCGTCGTTCTGCTGCGACCTGCCCGCCACGTCTCGTGACAGGCTAAGCGCCGGCGGGCTGCATGTGCCGGCCGGCGCGAGGCCTACATTCGTGCCCGCGACATCTTGCTGCTTGTGTAGATCGCATAGAGTGCGCTCAGGCCGACCAGCACATACACCACCCGTGACAGCGCGCTCATGTTGCCGAACAGTGTGGCGACGAGATCGAAACCGAACAGGCCGATCAATCCCCAGTTCAGGCCGCCGACGATCAGCAGGATCATCGCAATCCAGTCAACGGTACTCATTGTGCGTGCATGCGAATTCGTGCGGCGGTCGGGAATGTGGCGCCGCTCCTCAAAGTGCGTACCTGCGGTTGCCATGGCTACCTCCTTTTCAGTGGGAAGGATGGCGCAGGAACTGTGCACGACCGGCATGCCGGCTCGTCACCCACGCCGTGTCTCCCCTAGACCGTCGCCCGTTCGCGTGGTTCGGGCGGCGCAGGGTGATCTGGAGGGCTGTTCCGCTCAGGCCATGCCGCCGAGCATCCAGCCCCCGCAAGCGGCAAGCAGGGCACCTGCGGTTGCCGGGCCGGCGTGCCACCGTGCCAGGCGTTCGCCCAGCTTGCTGCCTGCAAACAGCAGCGCCGCACTGGCAAGAAGAAAGCCGGCGAAGTAGCTCAGTACATTCGCATGGGCGGGCAGTTCGGCACCGTGCGCATAGCCATGAAAGGCGGCAAACAGCCCGGCCACGCATGCACCGGCCGCAGCCCCCATGCGCACGCGGAAAGCCAGCAGCAGCCCGGCCAGCAGCACGTATCCGGCCACGCCGAGTTCGAGTACCGGCAGCGCAACGCCGGCCACCGCCGCTGCCGCGGCAGCTCCCATGACGACGATGAAACTCGCCGGCAGCAGCTGACGTGCCGCGCCATGCGACTGCGCCGCCCACATGCCGACTGCCAGCATGGCCAGAAGGTGGTCGATTCCCAGCAGCGGATGCAGCAGGCCGGCCACGATGTCGTTGCCGCCATGTGCGGGATGCGCTTGCGCCGCTCCGCTCAGTGCGGAGGCGGCCAAGGCGAGGCTGACGCGCAGCAGTGCAGTTTTCATGGTCTTGTCCCTTCTTGTATTGAGTGAATCGGCTGAGTCCGTTCCGGACGGTGCATTCTCTTAAGCATGTTCCGAACCAAGCGCAACGCGGAAGCGCAAGGCGCATCTTGCACCAATGCAGCGCGTCAGGTGCAGGAGGCGGGCGATGTGCGCACCGGAATGCAGCGAGATAGTGCGCGCAATGCACCGGATTGAGTCGGTCTGCACCGGTCGGTAGCGCCGGAACCCGCCTTGAGGGTGGATTGCACGCGCATTTGCGACCAGCAAGGCTTGGCACAGCTTGTGCTCTGCATTGCATGCGAGCAATCGCGAACTGCATTCCGCTCCCCTAACAACATGATAGGAGTCCCCCATGTCTCGTCGTACCGTACTCAAGGCAACCGCTGCTGCTGCGCTGACGCTCGTGACCTCCGCGATGATGCCGCAGGCCTTTGCCGCCGATACCATCAAGGTCGGCATCCTCCACTCGCTGTCGGGCACGATGGCGATCTCCGAAACCACGTTGAAAGACGTGGCACTGATGACCATCGAGGAAATCAATGCCAAGGGCGGCGTGCTGGGCAAGAAGCTCGAGCCGGTGGTCGTCGATCCCGCTTCGAACTGGCCCCTGTTCGCAGAGAGGGCACGTCAGCTGATCTCGCAGGACAAGGTCGCGGTCGTGTTCGGCTGCTGGACCTCGGTGTCCCGCAAATCCGTGCTGCCGGTGTTCAAGGAGCTGAACTCGATCCTGTTCTATCCCGTCCAGTATGAGGGCGAGGAGAGCGAGCGGAACGTGTTCTACACCGGCGCCGCGCCGAACCAGCAGGCGATCCCGGCGGTCGACTACCTGATGAAGGAGGAAGAGGTGCAGCGCTGGGTGCTGGCCGGCACCGACTACGTCTATCCGCGCACCACGAACAAGATCCTCGAGGCCTATCTCAAGGCGAAGGGCGTCAAGGACGAGGACATCATGATCAACTACACGCCGTTCGGTCATTCCGACTGGCAGACGATCGTGTCCGACATCAAGAAGTTCGGCTCGGCCGGAAAGAAGACCGCGGTGGTCTCGACCATCAACGGCGACGCCAACGTTCCCTTCTACAAGGAGCTCGGCAACCAGGGCGTCAAGGCGACCGACATCCCGGTCGTGGCCTTCTCGGTCGGCGAGGAGGAGCTCGCCGGCATCGACACCGCGCCGCTGGTCGGCCATCTCGCGGCCTGGAACTACTTCGAGAGCGTGGAGACGCCCGAGAACAAGGCGTTCATCGACCAGTGGCGCGCCTTCACCAGGAACCCGAAGCGCGTCACCAACGATCCGATGGAGGCGCACTACATCGGCTTCAACATGTGGGTGAAGGCGGTCGAGAAGGCCGGCACGACGGACCCGGACAAGGTGATCGACGCGCTGCCCGGGACCGAGCAGGCGAACCTCACCGGCGGCGTCTCCAAGATGCTGCCCAACCACCACATCACCAAGCCGGTTCTGATCGGCGAGATCCGCGACGACGGCCAGTTCGACGTCGTGTCGAAGACCGACGAGCTGGTCGCCGGCGACGCCTGGTCGGACTTCCTGCCGGGCTCCAAGGACCTCGAGGCCGACTGGGTCGACCTCAAGTGCGGCAACTACAACGCCAAGACCAAGAAGTGCGGCGGTCAGGGCTCGTGAGCTGACCTGACGAGCCTCTTGCGAAGGGCGGCGGCCTCCTCCTCCCGCCGTCGCCCTTCGACCTCTGACATGACCGGCCAGACCATGCGATCGATACGAATCTTCGGGGGCGGACGCTGCGGCGCCCTGCTCCTCCTGCTGAGCCTCGCGCTCTGCGCCCTGGCCGCTCCCGCGCGGGCGGACGCGCTGGACGACGCCCTCGCCGGGTTCACGGCCGACAAGTACGACGACACCGAGAAGGCGATCGCGGCGCTCGTCGCGGCGGCTCCGCCCAACGGCGCCGAGATCCTCGCCGCGCTCGGCTCCGGCCGTCTGGCGTACGAGCCGGAAAGCAGGACCGTCCTGGTCAGGCGCCCCGACGGGAAGCTGAGCCTCGCCAGAACGGGCGAGCCGGCGTCCGCGGAGATCGCGGGCAAGCCGCTCAAGACGGTGCGGGTGAACAACCGGATCCGGCGCGCGGTCGAGGCCGGCTCCGGAGCCTTCGCGCTGCGCGCGCCGGACCCGGCGAAACGCGCCGCCGCGGCCCGCGCGGTGTTCCGCTCGCG